>CAYVUV010000404.1:0-81186 GCA_964455095.1 uncultured Binatia bacterium (SeqCode) | reverse complement strand
GAGCTAGACTAGCCAGATCAAAAGAGGCTTTCAAGGCGGCGTGTTCATTGCTCGCCTGTTTCTCGTCACGCGAAGGGAGAGCACTGACTGGCGCTAGGGCACGCCGGCGATCGGCTGCATCTCGATGTCGCACACGCCGCCCACCGCGACCGTCTCGCGCCTCGGTTCGCCGCGGCAGTCGGCGCCGCGCGATTGGATACTGCAGGTGAGCTGCAACGGATCGCCGTCGGCCAGCCAACTGGGTGTCTTGCGATAGCGGCCGACCGTCGCGAAGCGGCAGCCGCTCGGCGTGCCGTACGGCGCGCAGCGCGTCGGGCGCTGGAGCTGCACTTTGCGGCCGTCGATGACGAAGCCCGGGTAGCGATCGGCGAAGGCGACCACGTCGCGCCCCGCCTCGCTGCTGACGGTCGCGAGGCGGAAACGGTAGCCCGGCCCTTCGGCCGCATCGGCGCGAATGCGGGTATCGGCGATCAACGCGAAGTGCTCGCCGCGCTGGGCGATGGCCCCGGAGATGTACTCGAGCCGGTCCTGATCCGGAAAGCATTTCCCCATCGCCGGCGGGTGGTAGTAGTGGCGCAGGCCCGTCAGACCGCCAGTCGGCGCGCCGGGAAAGACGGCCTGCAGATCGCCGGCGCCACCGAAGAGGATCCGCTCGCCGTCGCCCACGCTCTGGGCGTACATCGCCTGCACCCGCGCATAGCGCTCGTGGCCGGCCAGGTCGGGGCGCAGGAAGCAGCCGGTCAGACCCGAGGTCTGCGTCAGGTACTCGTCCCAGATGTTGTACTGGCTGACCGTCGAGGCGACGCCCTCGAAGTCGCCGGCCGCGCGGCAGCCCTGGCCGCGCAGACAGCGCTCGACGGCGCGATTGCGGATCGACAGGGCGATGACGTTGCGCTCGCAGGCCCCGTAGGCGCTGCAGCCGCGATCGAGGTGGCCCTCGTAGATGGCGGTGCGCATGGCGTAGTCGAGCTGGCGCGCGCGCGCGACGGCCTCGGCCGTCCAGCGCCCGGCGCGCGCGGCGGCGAACGCGTCCCAGGCGCGCTGCAGCGCCTCGCGGCGGCCGATCAGCCGTTGGTTCACCGCCGCGCATTGCGGCGAAGCATGGAAGGCGCGCACGATCGCATCGAGCTCGCTCTGCGCCGCCGCGGCGCCAGATGCCTGCGGCGCCGCGGGCGGTGGATCGAAGCGCGGCGGCGTGCCGAGGGCGTAGAGCCGGCGGACATCGAGCACGTGCGCGGTGCCAGGCGGACAGCGGTGGTCGTCGACGGTCAGCGCCCGCCGCTGCTCGAGCGCCGTGGTGAAGCGCGCCGTCGACTCCGGCGTCGCGCGGCGCGCGTCGACGACGATCTCGAAGCCGACGTACGGCGTGCCCTGACGGTCGGTGAGCGGCCGGCCCTCGCGCAGGACGAGGCACGGAATGACCGAGGTGCCCTGCGCCAGCGTGCCGGCCGGGCGCGTCGGGCCGTCGGGGCCGACGTTCGCGACCGCGTAGTACGGTACGTCCAGCGCGCCGCCGAACTGGTAGACGGTCATCACCGGTGTCGCCGGGATGGCGTGCGCCGGTGACGCCAGCAACAGCGCGGTGGCGAGCGACACACCGAGCTGTGCCGGGGTGCGCCTCGTGAGTCTCCCTATGATCCGCACATCCGCCTCACGCCGCACCTCCTGCCGATCTTCTCCGAACTCTGAATTCCCCCCCTTTGGCAAAGGGGGTTAGGGGGGATTTCTGCGCGTGGATCATTTCGAAAAATCCCCCTCAATCCCCCTTTGCCAAAGGGGGAAGGCAGATGCGACCGCGCGTGGAAACGATTTCATCGCCAGCCCGCACCCGGGATAGGCGCGCGCGGCCCGCCGACGTGATACATCGCCGAGCGGAGGAGATCGGCGCATGCCCGTACGTCACCGAGAACGGCATCGCACCGAGCGCATCGGCTGGCTGCGCGCCGCGGTGCTCGGCGCCAACGATGGGATTGTATCGACGGCGAGCCTCATCCTCGGCGTCGCCTCGGCCAACGGCTCGCACGGCAACGTGCTGGTCGCCGGCGTCGCCGGCCTGGTCGCCGGGGCGATGTCGATGGCGGCGGGCGAGTACGTCTCGGTGCACTCGCAGGCCGACACCGAGCACGCCGATCTGGCGCGCGAGCGCATGGAGCTCAAGACCGACGACAAGGCCGAGCGCGCCGAACTGACGGCGATCTACGTCGGCTACGGTCTCGAGCCGGCGCTCGCCCGCCAGGTCGCCGATCAGCTGATGGCGCACGATGCGCTCGGCGCCCACGCGCGCGAGGAGCTCGGGATCTCCGAGATGCTCAGCGCGCGCCCGCTGCAGGCCGCTCTGGCCTCCGCCTCCGCCTTCGGCGTCGGCGCGGCGTTGCCACTCGGCGTCACCGCACTGGCGCCCGAAGCGCAGCTCATCCCGGCCGTTGCCGGCACCTCGCTCGTCTTCCTCGCCGTGCTCGGCGCGCTGGCGGCGCGCGCCGGCGGTGCCGGCGTCGCGGTCGGTGCCGTGCGCGTCACCTTCTGGGGCCTGCTCGCGATGGCGGTCACCGCGGGCATCGGGGCGCTGTTCGGCACCGCCGTTTGAAGCGCCGCCATGTGGGCAACCGGGAGGGCGAGGCTCCTGCCGAGCCGCGGGCGTTCGCGAGCTATTCTTGCCCCCTCCTACTGGTTGTCTGTTTGCAAACGCGCTATGGAGGGCCAGCGTCGATGGCAATCGATTCTGAGCTCGAGAAGGGAGTTCTCATGGTCGGACGGTTGGTGATGTTGGTCGCGGTTCTGAGTCTGGCAGGCGCCGCCTGGGCCGAAGATGCCCAGGAGCTGTACAACAAGAAGTGCAAGGTGTGTCACACCTTGAACGGCGTCGCGGGGCCCAAGGCCAAGGTCGGCGGCGTGCTCGACGGCATCGGCTCGAAGCGGGACGAGAAGTGGCTGCACGCCTATCTGGACGATCCCAAGTCCATGATCCCCGATTCGAAGATGAAGAACATGAAGCTCTCCAAGGAGCAGACCGACGCGATGGTCAACTTTCTCCTCGCGCAGAAGAAGAAGTAGTCCGGCAGAGCGACGCGAGTGGTCGCCGTGCAACTGCCCGCGTCCGTACACAACCGGCTGAGCTACGCCGGTGCCGCCATCGCCACTTTGGCGCTGGCGGCGATGGTCTTCCTGTTCATCTTCAAGACGCTGGTCGGGCACGGCGAAGCGCCCTACGCCGGCCTGGTCATCTTCATCGTCCTGCCGGCCGTCCTGCTCTTCGGCCTGTTCCTGATCCCGATCGGCATGTGGCGCGAGCGGCGCCACGTTCTGCGCACCGGGCACGCCTCGATCCCGCGCTTTCCGGTCATCGACTTGAACGACGCGCGGCAGCGCAACGCCGCGGTCATCTTCACGGTGGGCTCCATCGTGCTGCTCTTCCTGACGATATTCGGCAGCTTCCAGGCCTATGAAGCGACCGAGTCGACTGCCTTCTGCGGCGCCACCTGTCACACCGTGATGGAACCGGAGAAGGTGGCCCACCGCGACTCGCCGCACGCCCGCGTGCGCTGCGTCGAATGCCACGTCGGGCCCGGGGCCGACTGGTACGTGAAGTCGAAACTGGCGGGCGCGCACCAGGTCTACGGGGTGCTGACCGACACCTACGAGCGCCCGATTCCGGTACCGGTGCGCGACTTGCGGCCCGCGCGCGAGACCTGCGAGCACTGCCACTGGCCGGAGCAGCACGACGTCGGCCTGAAGTTGCAGCGCCGCGTCTACTTCATGCCCGACGAGGCCAACACGCGCTGGGAGCTGGGTCTGATGATCAACGTCGGCGCCGGCACCGGCGAGGCGACCGGGACACACTGGCACCTGAGCGCCGACCACAAGGTGGAGTACATCGCCACCGATCGCCAACGGCAACAGATCCCGTGGATGCGCGTCACCGACCGGCGCACCGGCAAGACGACCGAGTACATGTCGACCGACAGCCCGCTGTCGCCCGAACAGAAGGCGGCCGGCGAAGTGCGGGAGATGGACTGCCTCGATTGCCACAACCGCCCGAGCCACCAGTTCCATTCGCCCAACCAGTCACTCGATCAGTCCCTGCATGCGGGCGCGATCGACACCCGTCTCCCGATGGTCAAGCAGACCGCCATGGGCCTGCTGGACGCCGAGTACGATTCGACGCCGGCGGCGCTCGAGGCGATCGAAAAGGGCCTCGAAACCTTCTACCGCGACGAGCACCCCGAGGTGCTCGAGAGCCGGCGCGCCGAGCTGACCAACGCCGTTCGCGCCGTGCAGGACATCTATCGGCGCAACTATTTCCCCCTGATGAAGGTGCGCTGGGACGCCTACCCGAACAACCTCCAGCACCTGACCTCGCCGGGTTGCTTCCGCTGCCACGACGGACTGCACGAAGACGGCGAGGGCAACGCCGTGACCGCCAGCTGCACGGCCTGTCATGTCATCGCCGCACAGGGTCAGCCGGACAAGCTCGCCCATTCTGCCGCGCCCGACGGCCTCGCGTTTGAGCACCCGCCCGCACCCGACGTCGGCGACAGCTGGGAAGGCATGGCCTGTCCCGACTGCCATGCCGAGTCGTAGCGTTCCCAGGGTTGACAATCTCCCGTCCGACGATTCCCGGCCTCGGGAGACTTGACCCCGCCAGCCCCGGACCGAATCGCGGATCTACTGATCGGCTTGTCCGTCGAGCTTGGGCTCGTCTCTTGCTGTATTCCCCCCCGCGGAAGAGGGAAAAGAAATCTTCGAGCGCCGATTTTTGTCTTGGGCCCTTCACGCCCGCGGCGCATTTGTTGTAGGTTGACCGTGGTTATCGTCGATCGGCGCCTTTCCAAGGGGCCGACGGGAGGGCGCGAGATGATGAATCGATCGCGAAAGGAACCGTCGGGCCGCTCGACCCTGCGCTGGGTTGTCCTGCTTTCAATGGTGCTCGCTGCCGGGTGCGGCGACGATGGCGGCGGTGGTGGTGGACCGACCGCGACGCCGACCGACGTACCGACCGTCGTGCCCACCGTTGGGCCGACGCCCATCCCGCCACGAGCCGGGGCCGGGCTGACGAGCGAGATCCTCGCCGTCGACGTCGGACCGGACCCGGCCGGCGCCGTGGCGGTGACGTTCAGCCTGACCGATGAGTCGGGAATTCCACTCAAGCCGACCAGTGTCGCGGTCACCAACGATCAGGAGGCGCGCGCGCGCTTCACCATCGCGCATGTCGAAAACTACTCCGGCGGCGGCGAGTTTGACGGCGAGCTGACGCGCTACGTGAATGACATCGACCAGACGACGCCGCGCTACGACCGCAACGGCACCTTCGAGGTCGTCGATGCCGCGGCCGGTATCTACCGCTACCTCTTCATGGCGCAGCTTCCCGCCGGCTCCGACCTGTCGCGCACCTACACCGTCGGCCTGCAGGTCGATCGCACCGTCGACGGCGTCCAGCTGTCGGCCAATCCGATCTTTGATCTCGTCCCCGCTGGCGGCGTGCCGCAGATCCGCGCCGGCTCGACCACCGCGCAGTGCAATAGCTGCCATGACCCGCTGCGCCTGCACGGCAACCGGCGCGAGTTCCGTCTCTGCACGCTCTGCCACACGCAGGCGGCGATGGACGAGAATGGGACCACCATCGACTTCTCGGTGATGGTGCACAAGATTCACGCCGGGAAAGAGCTGCCGTCGATCGTCGACGGCCCGCCCGGGGCGACCTACGCGATCGGCGACGCGGTCTTCGCCATGAAGGACCTCGACGGAAAGATCACCGGCGTCGGCTTCCCGCGCAGCCTGCAGGAGTGCGCCACCTGCCACAGCGACGGCGCGACAGCGGAACACTCTGTCACGCAGCCCTCGGCGGCCGCATGTACCTCGTGTCACGACGACGTCAACCCGTCGCTGGTGACCACCGCTGCCGGACCGCCAGGGACCAAGCATCTCTCCGGGCGCGGCTTCGCCGACGGCGACTGCCGCTTCTGCCACACCGCCGAGACCGAGAAGGAGTTCGACATCTCCATCCCCGGGGCGCACGTGATTCCCGAGCGCTCGGAGCAGCTGCAGGGTCTGGTGGTCGAGATCGTCGGCGTCGCCAACCACGGCGCCGGCGAAACCCCGGTGGTGACCTTCAAGGTCACCAATGACGCCGGCGAGGTACTGCGCGATCTGTCGGGGCTCAACCGGCTCGCCTTCGCACTCGCCGGGCCGACCACCGACTACCGCTCGGTGACGACCCCGACCGCGGTTGGCGGCGGCTCGAATCCGCTGTTGCTCAGCGGACCGGACGAAGACGGGCTCTTCGAGTTCACGTTCCCGGCGCCCCTGCCGAGCGACGCCATGGGCACCTGGTCGCTGGGTGCCGAAGCGCGGCGCAGCGTTACGCTGGCCACCGCCGAGGAGGACGTGACGAAGACCGTCAACGAAGCGGCCGTCAACCCGGTGGTCACCTTTACGACCGATGACTCGACCGCGGAACCGCGCCGCGTCGTGACCGAGGACGCCAAGTGCCAGAACTGCCACGGCGAGTTCTCGCGCGGCTTCTCGATCCACGGCAACCTGCGCAACCAGATCGAGTACTGCGTCTTGTGCCACAACCCCAACGCCAGCGACGTGGCGCGGCGCAGCCGCGACGCGGCCGCGGTGGCGCGCGGCGAGGAAACGGCGACGATCGACTTCAAGGTCATGATCCACAAGATCCACACCGGCGAGGAGCTGGAGCAGCAACCGTACGTAATCTACGGCTTCGGCGCGCCGCCGGCCAATTTCACCGCCATCGACTTCGGCGAGGTCCTGTTCCCGGGCGATCGGCGCCACTGCCAGACCTGCCACGCCGAGGAAACCTACCTGCTGCCGCCGTATCCGGGCACCGCTCTGGGCACGCAGATGGCGCACCTCGATCCCGCCACCGGGCGCGAGGTCGTCGACGGCCGCCGCGGGGCGGTTGCCTCGGTATGCGTCTCGTGCCACGACGGCGACGACACGGCGGCGCATGTCGCCACGCAGACCGCTCCGAATGGCGACGAGGCGTGCACGGTCTGCCACTCCGAGGATCGCGAGTTCTCGGTGTCGAGCAGCCACGCGCGGCCAGGCCTTGACTGAAGCAGCTGAACCACGGGAGGATGCGGCGCTGACGTAGAGACGGACGATAACCCGGTGCGGCGGCCGCGCGCGCACCGGGACGGCGTGCGGAGGCACGCCCACGACACGGTTGGGGAGGAACGAGAGTCGTGCGATTGGGGAGGAGGATTGGCGTCGCATTGGTCTGCGGCTGGGCGGCCACTGCCGTGCCGGCGCGCGGCGTCGATCTGTGGGGCCGGTTCGATCTGCTCGGGCAGACGCGTGACGGCTACCAGACGCGCGACACGCAGTCGCCGGCCGATCTGTACGGCAACGTCGGCGTCAACCGCCTCTGGCATTCCAGCCGCGCCGAGACGTTCTTCCGCCTCGAGCAGGACCTCGCCACCGGCGACAACGCCGGCGACTTCTACGCCGGTTACGCACAGGTGCCGAACGCGCTCCCCGGCGTCGAGGCGACCGTCGGCCGCCAGTTCCTCAGCGAGGGTCCCGGCGGCGTCTTCGTCGCCGACGCCGGCAAGGTGCGCATCGATCAGGGCTGGCCGGTCGCCTTCACGCTCTACGGCGGTGCGCCGCAGTACTTCGAGCCGACCTACTCGGCGCCGATCATCGACCAGGACGAAGTCATCTGGGGCGGCAACATGCGCACGACGCGCTGGCGGGGCGGCCAGCTGACCCTGGGCTACCAGCAGTGGGAGCGCGATTCGAAGGTGCTCCGCCAACTGGTGAGCACCACGGCGGTGCAGACCTTCTCGTCGCTGCCGGGGCTGCCCAAGGTCTACGGCACGCTCGCCTATGACGCCGACCGCCAGAACATCGACACGGCCAACGTCGGCGTGGATTTCTTCTTTCGCCAGCCGCTGCTGCTGTTCAACCTCGCCAGCACCTACTATCAGCCACAGGACGACACGTCGGTGCGCTACGACCTCGACCGCCAGGAGGACACCACCTTCCAGCTCTTCTCCGACAGCGAGCTGGTGCAGGTGCGCACCGGCGTCCGCCACCCCTTCTCGCGCGCGCTGTCGGTCTACGGCGATTTCTCCTACCAGACCTACGACAACGCCGTGCGCTCGCGGCAGCACGGCTACATCGCCCACGCCGGCGTGCTGTGGCTGCCGGAAGGCGACGGCCTGGAGACGGTGCAGCTGGCGTACTACCTGGCCGACAGCCGCGACGGCGGCAACGTCAACGGCGCCTCGCTCTTCTACGAGAACCACGTCTACGAGCGCCTCTCCTTTCGCATCGGCGGCGACGTCGCCTACTACCAGAAGGAGAACAACCAGAGCGATTGGCCGATCCACACGTTGACTGCCATCGGCTATGACCTGGCGCCGGGTCTGATGGGGCAGCTAATGTTCGAAGCCAACCGCAACGCGTTCTTCGACTCCGATCTGCGCTTCGGATTCCAGCTGACATACAACTTTCGCCGGCGCATTCCGACGGCGATCGATGCCGGAGCGCACTCGTGAAACGGGTTGCCGCGCTGCTGGCGGTTGTCGCCCTGCTGCTGACTTCGATGCTGTCGTTCGCCGCCTGCCGCAAGCTGATGCCGAGCAACCGCTATCTGCAACCGCGCAGCGCCCCGGTGTCGATGAGCACCGCCGACGCGCGCGGGCACTACGATCACCAGCTGCATAGCGCGGTGGTGGCGGCCCACGGCCAGGCCTGCGGCGATTGCCACCGGTTCGACGTCGCCATCGACAGCGGCGAAGAAGCACTGGCGAAGGATCTCTCGACGCACGCCCTCTACCCCGGCGGCACCGCGTGCCACTACTGCCATGGCCCGTCCGACACCAAGCTCTACAACGCGCCGGGCACCTGCACGACCTGCCACACCAACCTCGCCCCGCTGCGCCCGGTCGATCACGACGTGGCGTGGATGCGCGTGCACGCCTCGGTCGCGCAAGCGCAGCCGGGACAATGCGAGAACTGCCACGCGCAGTCCGAATGCATCACCTGCCACGAGACCCGCGACACCATTCAAACCGTCGTCCACGAGCGCAACTTCCTCACCTTCCACTCCATCGAGGCGCGGGCGAATCCGATGCAGTGCGGCAGCTGCCACCGCCAGGACTACTGCATTCGCTGCCACCAGCAAGGCAACGTCGAGGTGCGCCCATGAACCGCGCCGCCGCCGTGATCGTCGCGCTGCTCGTCGGCCTCGCGCTGGCCAGCTGCGGCGACAGCTCACGGCCGACTAGCGAGGACTACGGCAATCTGCTCGACTCGCCGGGCGGGTTGATCGTGCTCGAAGAAGAGCATCCGACCGGCTGGCAGCGCGCTGAGTGTCTCTCGTGTCACAACGTGCTGAAGATGCACACCGTCAACCGCACCGGCCTGCCGGACTGCAACACGCTGCCGGACCCGCCGAGCACCGCCTGCATCGATCTCGGCGAGATCCAGGAGATCATCGACAACCAGCCTCGCGACAGCTGCGCCCAATGCCACGGCACCAATGGAGTCCCACCGTGATCCGCTGCCGCACACCGTGGGCGCTGCTCGCCCTGCTCCTGCTCGCCAGCCCCGGGCTGGCGGCGGACGACGACGACAGCAACCCGCATCACATGAAGGGTCCCGACGACGATTCCGGTTGCGGCTTCTGTCACGAAGAAGACATGTCGCTGACGCAGTCGCCGCTGGAGACCTGCCTGACCTGTCACTCCGAGACCGAACACGCCGGAACGGTCGAGCACCTGCGCGTGAAGAGTTCCGCGGTGCCGCCGCCGGCGTCCGGCGCGACTGCCGTCGCCTTGCCGCTCACCGGCGACGGCGAGCTGTGGTGCGGCACCTGCCATCTCTACCACGATCCGCAGGTGAACCAGGAGGCGTTGCTCTCGGAGCAATGGTTGCCGGCGAACGCCGGCCTGCCCGGTGCCGTGCGCGCGGCCGTGACCGAGGGGTGGAGCGCGCTGGCGGCGCAACATGGTCAGGAGCTGCCGGTCGCCTCCTTCGCCACCAGCGGCACCGCGTGGCTGCGCCTGCCGGTGTCGAACGGCGCGCTCTGCCTCCAGTGCCACCAGGAAATGAAGAAATGATCGCGCGCCGCGGCATAGTCCCCGCCCTGGCGCTGCTGGCCGTGCTGGCCGGCTGTGGGACCGACAATGCGCCGCAGTACGGCGGCGGGCCGCCGCCGGTCGCGGCAGTCTACGGCCAGTGTTCGTTCTGTCACGATGAGCTGGCCACCCACATGGTGCAGTTCGGCGGCCACGGCAGCCTGCGGATCAAGTGCGAGCGCTGTCATGCGGAGGACCTGACACCGGGTCTGGTCGGACCCGACCACCGCAGCACGCCGCAGTGCACCGACTGCCACGCCGAGCAGCTGACGCACATGGATCCCGCCGCGGGTACGCCGTCCGAATGCGTCGTCTGCCACACCCCGCACGGCTCTCCCAATCTGTTCCTCGTCAACCAGGAGGTCACCGATCCACTCGGCGTCGTGCATGACATCGACTTCACCCGCATCGCCGGCAAGGCCGACGGCGGCCTGGCCAGCGCCAGCGCCCCGGGCACCGGACTGTGCGAGAGCTGCCACACCACGACCGAGTTCTACCGCAACGACGGCACCGGCAGCGCGCACTTCACCGACACGTGTGTGGTCTGCCACACGCACGCGGGAGCCTTCGCGCCTTTCTGAGCAACCGCGCCTGCCGAGTCTACTCCTCCGGTCCCCCTCCTTTCCACGGAGGGGCTAGGGGAGGTAGCTTTCTTGAACGGTACGGGAAGATCGACCTCCCCCTAACCCCCTCCGTGGAAAGGAGGGGGGACCGGAAGAGGGAGCAGACCCCGCGCCGCGATCGCCCCTAGCCGCGCAACCGCGCGTCGCTCGCCGCCGCGGCGATCGCCAGCGCGCGCCGCGCCAACGCCACCGACGCGCGCCCCATGCCGGCGAAGCCCTCGCCGAGCGTCTTGCCCTGCAGGTGGCGGGCGTAGATGCCCTCGCTGATGATCGCCAGCTTGTAGAGCGCCAGCACCTGGTAGAAATCGATCGCCGTCACATCGCGCCCGCTGCGCTGCGCGTAGGCCTCGATCAGCTCGGTGCGGCGCAGGAAGCCGGGCAGGGTGGTGAACGGCGAGACGCTGCCGATGCTGGCGGGATCGATGACGTCGCCGGGATCGGCCCAGTAGATCAGCGTGTAGCCGAGGTCGGCGAGCGGGTCGCCCAACGTCGCCATCTCCCAATCGAAGACGGCGACGACGCGCCCCGGATCGCCGGGCGCTAGCGCCAGATTGCCGAGCCGATAGTCACCGTGCACGATCGACGGTGCAGGCGATACCGGCAGCGCCGCGCGCAGCCGCACTGCCAACGCGTCGATCTCGGAGAGCTCGCCCGTCTTCGAGCGCTCCCACTGTTGCGCCCAGCGCCGCACCTGGCGCTCGAGATAGCCCTCCGGATGGCCGAAGCCCTCCAACCCGACGGCGCGGTAGTCGATCGCATGCAGACGCACGAGCGTGTCGATCATTGCCGTGCAGATCCGTCGCCGCGCCTCCTCGTTGTCGGCGTAGCCGACCGGCAGCTCGGCGGTCAGCACCACGCCCGGCCGATACTCCATGACGTAGAAGGGCATGTCGTTGACCGCCGGGTCCTCGCACAGCGCCAGCGGCCGCGCGACGGGCACGTCGGTGTCGGCCAACGCCGCCAGCACCCGATACTCGCGCGCCATGTCGTGCGCCGTCGGCAGCACATGTCCGAGCGGCGGCCGCCGCAGCACCCACTCCCGCCCGCCGCCGCGCACCAGATAGGTCAGATTCGACCGGCCGCCGCTGATCAGCGCAAACTCCAGCGCGGCGTCGCCGCCCGGGATCCGCTGGCGGAAAAACGCGGCGACGTTGGCGGCATTGATCCCCGCGGTCTCCGTCATGGGCCCGACCCGTAGCACCGGCCGGCGCGCCGGTACAGCCGTGGACACGGTCTCCAGACGCAACCCCGCTGCGCGGCAGCGCTGTTTTGCGATACACTGCGCTGGTCTACAGACAAATGAACTTGATCCGGCTACTGCATACGGGAGTCCGGGCCGCGCTGGTCCTGGCGTTTGTCGCCGTCGGCGCCGGCGCTGCGGAGGCACCGCGCGGCGCAGTGACTTTGCAGCTCAAGTGGCGCCACCAGTTCCAGTTCGCCGGCTACTATGCCGCCAAGGCGAAAGGCTTCTACGCCGAGGAGGGGCTCGACGTCACGGTCGTCGAGAGCACGGCCGAGAGTCCGCCGCTGGCGAGCGTCCTCAACGGACACGCCCAGTACGGGGTCTCCGGCTCCGACGTGCTCGAGGCCTATCTGTCGGGACAGGGCGTCGTCGCCCTCGCCGTCATCTTCCAGCACTCACCGTACGTCCTCCTGACCCGACTCGACAGCGGCATCCTGCGGCCGGAGGATCTCGTCGGCCGCCGGGTGATGATCGCCGCCGGACAGGGCGGCACCGAGTTCTCCGCCATGCTGTTGCGCCAGGGAATCGCGCCGAACGCGATCGAGATGATCGCGCATTCCTGGAACAACGACGACCTGATCAACGGCAAGGCGGATGCGATCTCGGCCTACATCAGCGTCGAGCCCTTTCAGATTCGCCGCCGCGGTGTCGAAGTGGGGATGATCCGCCCCGTCGACTACGGCATCGACTTCTACGGCGATACGCTGTTCACCACCGCGGCCGAGGTCGAGACGGATCCCGAGCGCGCCGCGGCCATGCGCCGCGCCAGCGTGCGCGGCTGGGAATACGCCATGAGCCACGTCGACGAGATGGTGCGGCTCATCCTGGCGTTGCCCGGCGTCGCCGAGCGCGGCCTCACGGCCGATCACCTGCGCTTCGAGGCGCTGCAGATGCGCGAGCTGATCCTGCCCAATCTGATCGAGATCGGCCACATGAACCCCCAGCGCTGGAGCCAGATGGCGGACACCTACACCTCGCTCGGGCTCGCCGGAACACGGCGCTCGCTCGAGGGGTTCCTGTTCGGGCCGGACCCGAGCGTCGCCCGCCGCACGGTGGTGCGGCTCGCGTTCGGCGCCGGGCTGGCGCTCGCCGTCGTCATCGGCCTGGCCTTTCTGTGGAACCGGCAATTGCACCGTCTGGTGCGGCAGCGCACCGAGGAGCTGCAGCGCTCCGAGCGCGAGCTGGAACTGCGGGTGAAAGAGCGCACGGCGCAGCTCGAGGCTACCAATCGCGAGCTGGATACCTTCAGCTACTCCGTCTCGCACGATCTGCGCGCTCCGTTGCGACACATCGCTGGCTTCAGTCGAGTCCTGCTCGAGGACCACGCCCCGCAGCTCGACGCCCAGGGGCGGAACTATCTCGAGCGCATCGCCGCTGCGGCGACGCACATGGCCCAGCTCACCGAGGGCCTGCTCGCCCTGTCGCGCGTGTCGGGCAGCGAGATGCACTGGGGCCGCGTCGACCTCTCGGCCGTCGCCGACAATGTCGTGGCCGAGCTGCGTCGTGCGGCGCCGGAACGCAACGTGACGGTGCAGATCGCGCCGGGCCTGACGGCCTGGGGCGATGCCCGCCTCCTGCACCAGGTGGTGCAGAACCTGCTCGACAACGCCTGGAAATACACCAGCCGCCACGCGTCGGCGCGCATCGAGGTCGGCAGCCTGCGGCGTCCCAGGGAAGGCGGGGGCTCGTCGGAGTGCGTCTACTACGTGCGCGACGATGGCGCCGGGTTCGACATGGCGGCCGCGGAGCGCCTCTTCGCCGCGTTTCGCCGTTTGCACGACCCCAAGGAGTTCGAGGGCACGGGTATCGGCCTGGCGACGGTGCAGCGCATCGTCCACCGCCACGGTGGGCGGATCTGGGCCGAGGCGGCGCCGGAGAAGGGCGCCACGTTCTACTTCACGCTGGCCGCGGGGGCGGCTACGACGTGAGCTGGCGCAGGATCGTCGCCGCGTCGAAGTAGACGCGTTCGCACACGATGCCGCTGCCGGCGAAGAAGAAGAACGCGGTCATGCGGCACTCGAAGGTCTTGCCGGTGGGCTCGATGCCCATCAGCGGGCCGCGGTGCGTGCCGCGCAGCCAGAACTCGACGATGACCGCGTCGTCGGTGTGGTGCAGCGCGATGAGCTCGTTGCGCTGGTCGGGGAAGGCGGCGCGGCTGTCGCGGAAGTAGCCTTCGACCGCCTCGCGCCCGTCGTACACCGCGCCAGTCGGAATGATCTCGTAGCGCGGGTGCGCGAACGTGCTCATCGTCGTGGCGAAATCGAGGGCGTTCTCCGATTCCATGTGGGTGCGGACGACGTGTTCGCGCTCGGCGCGGAGCTCGGGGCTGACCGGCATGGCATCACCCTCCGTATGGCGTCGTCAGCTGCGGCTCGGCCCCGGCCGCGAAGAAGAGCAGCGTCGCGCGCTCGAGCGACGCGCGCCGGTGCAGGTCGAGGGCCTCGCGGTAGCCAGGGTGGTCCTCGAGCTTGAGGAAGGCGGCGCGGCTCGGATACCAGACCGCCACGACCTCGTCGTATTGATCGTGCTCGCAGCCGATGGCGACCTCGTGCGCATCGGCCGCCCACAGGATGCGGCCGCCGACGCCGAGGATGGCCGCGAACGCGATCATCCCGTAACGCAGGTAGGCTTCGCGCCCGCTCACCGCGGCATCGGGTGTCCCCGGCGGATAGGCCGCGCGCTCGCGGTAGCGGTTGAGATTGAGCGCGACAAAGGGGCCATCGGGACGGGCCTCGCGGATGGCCGCAAGGGCGGACGGCGTCGGTTCGATGTGGGCTGAGCTCATCGCGTCGTCCTTGTAGCAACAGCCCCGAGACCGAACAACGCGAAGGAGGAAGGCGCGGTCACCCCCACTACCGAGTCGGGCCAGCCCGCTCAGGTAGTTCCGGGTCGGCGCACGACCAGCTCGTCGAGACCGCGGAACGGGCCGCGCTGATGCCAGCGCAGCGGGCGGTCGGCGGGCAGCGCGAGATCGGGCCAGCGCCGCGTCAGGGTGGCGAGCATGACCTCCGCCTCGGTGCGCGCCAGCGACGCGCCGAGGCAGTAATGCGGGCCGTAGGCGAACGACAGGGCCGGCGGCTCGTCGCGCCCGGGGCGGAAGACGTCCGGATCGGCATAGGTCGCCGGGTCGCGGTTCGCCGCCGCGAGAAAGACCAGCAGCGGCTCATACGCGCCGACTTCCACATCCGCGATCGTCACCGGCTCGAGCGGGATGCGGGCGACAAACAGCGTCGGTGTCTCATAGCGCAGAAACTCGGCGACGACGTCAGCCGCGCTCCAGCCTCCGTCGACGACGCGCCGGAAGCGGATCGGATCGCCGAGCAAGACCGACATGCCGTTGGTGAACAGATCGCGCGTGGTGCGGTGGCCGGCCGAATACAGCGTCGCCGCCAGCGACAGCAGCTCGACGCGACTCAGGCGTTCGCCGTTCTCCTCGGCGGCGAGCAGGGCGGAGAGCAAGTCGTCGCCCGGCTCCCGGCCGCGCGCTTCGAGCAGCCGGCCGAGATAAGCGTGAAATGCCTCCGAGGCCTGCAGGGCGCCCGCGCGTTCGGCATCGCTCAGCTCCAACCCGAGCAGCGGCGAGACGGCGTCGCTCCAGGCCGTCAGCTGATCGCGGTCGGCGCTCGGCACGCCGAGCAGCTCGGAGATCACCAGCGACGGCACCTGGTGCGCGAAGCGGTGCAGCAGGTCGAGCTCGCGTTCGGCGTCGAGCTCGTCGAGCAGGCGCTCCGCCGTCGCCGCGATCCAGGGGATGATGCCGGCGACGCGGCGCGGCGTGAACGCTTTCGAGACCAGGCCGCGCACCCGGGTGTGATCGGGCGGGTCGAGGAAGTTGATGCGGTGGCTCATCTCGTCGCGCGCCGCTCCCGGCGGCAGCCCGACGACGTAACGCTGCGCGATCGGCCCCGACGCACAGGCGCGCTGGCGGAAGACGTCCATCGCCGCCTCGTAGCCGGTCACCGCCCAGAAGCCGCTCTGCAGCCGGACGATCGGCCCGACCCGGCGCAGCTCGGCCAGCGCAGGATAGGGATCGGCGAGGTGCGCCAGATCGGTCGGCTCGAAGGTGAGGCTGGTCACTCGGTTCCGTGCGCGGTGAAGGGCCGTACCTAACGCCCGCGCTCGAGGTTCAAAGGACGAACGCGCGGTGTCACTGAGCGCTTGGCGATCCGATCGCGGTAGCGCGTCGGCGAGTGCCCCACCCAGCGAGTAAACGCCCGGGAGAAGGCCGCGACTTCCGCGAACCCGACGCTGTGCGCGACCGCCTCGACCTTGAGGCCGTGGTTGGACAGCAGGGCGCGCGAGATCTCCGCGCGCACGCCATCTCGGACGACGCTGAAGGTGACGGACTCCTGCTCCAGCTGGCGCTGCAACGTGCGTTCGCCCACGCCGAGCTGCTTGGCGACGGCGGAGCGGTCGACGCGCAGCCCGCGCCCCAGCAGGGCTCGCGTTGCCTCGGCGACGCGAGCCTGCGCGCTGTCTGAGGTCATGCGAGCGAAGGCGGCGGCCGTGAACTTCTCGATCTGTTCCGCGATGGCCGAGTTCGCGGCAACGGGGACGCTCTGCAGCGTCGAGTCCGGAAAACGCATCGCACTGTGTCGGCGGCCGAAACGCACCGGGCAGCCGAACACCCGTTCCGTCTCACCAGGCGTGCCCGCTTCCGCGTGCGCGAGGTCCACCCCGAGCAGTTGGAAGCTCGGCACCGCGCGGCGAAGACCGCTGAGGTTGGCGCCCACGAGGTAGTCGACCGCGTGGTGATTCTGCTCGATGGCCGGGTCGCCTGGATCGACGGTCAGGTTTACCACGCCGCCGTCAACGGTGGCCGTGAGCACCTGGGTGTCGAGGGCCACCCGCGCGAAGCGTGTGAGCAGCTGCAATCCCTCGCTCAAACGCGGGCTCGACAAGAGCAGATAGAAGAGCGGCCCGCGCGTCTGCGTCCGCGCGCCGGCATGCAGACCGACCAGCGGGTCGCGCAGCTGGCGCGCCGCACGCTCGAACAGTGCGAGCACGCGCGACGACGGCACCCGCGCGGTGGGGTTCTGCAGCGTGCTCTCGGTGAGCCCAACGCTCACACAGAGCGCGGCCGGGTCGGCACCGAGCGCGCGCAGCGCCTCCAACAGGTCGGCGACCTGGATGCTTCCGATAGTCGAGCCTCTGCGCACAAATCCCACCAGGCTGGCCGCAATAGACAACAGAATGACCCAATCGGACAAGTCCCTCCTCCGGGCCGAGAGAGATATAAGAGAGCGACAGGTCCGCCGGGAAGGAGCTCCGAGCGCTTTTGCGATGACAACAGCGGCAAGCGGTTGCTAGATCGGTCGCCAATGGGTGCCTCGGCACACAATCCGGCAGGTTCCGAGGTCGAGTTCTCGCTCGTGACGGGCGACCCGCTGCATCGCGCCCAGCGCCTCATCGGGTTGATCCCGGCGCGCGGCCTCGGCACGGGGCGTCGGATCGCGATCGGTGTCGGCCTCACCTGGCTGCCGCTGTTCCTGTGGGCGGTGTGGAATCATCTGCTGCTCCCGGGCCAGGCCGCGGAACCGTTGTTGCGGCACTTCGGGATCCACGCCCGCTTTCTCGTCGCGCTGCCGCTGTTCCTGTTGAGCGAAGGATTGGTGGACCTGACCCTGCGGCGCCTGCTGCCACAGTTCGTGCTATCCGGGCTCGTCGACGAATCCCTCCTTCCCGCTTTCCGCGGTCTCCTCGTCGACGCCGCGCGCCTGCGCGATTCGCGCCTGGCATTGGCCGTCATCGTGGCGATCGTCGTCGTGTCGTCAGTGTCGGGCTGGGACAACGCGGAGCACAATCACGAGCTGCTATGGGCGGCCCCGGTGGCCGGCCGCGGGTTCGTCGCGGTGTGGTTCAACGTGGTGTCTCGTCCGATCTTCCTGCTCGCCTTGCTGGCCTGGCTCTGGCGTCTGGTCGTGGTGACGCGCCTCTTCCAACGCCTCGCGGGCCTCGATTTGCGCCTCGCGCCGACCCATCCCGATCGCGCCGGCGGCCTGGGATTCGTCGAGAAGCTGCCGGCGGCGTTTGCGCCGTTCTTCTTCGGCGTCTCGATCGTCATTGCTGGTCGATGGGGACATGATGCGCTCTATCACGGCTTACAGGTCAGTGCGTTGCGCATTCCCGCCGGCCTGTTGGTCGCCGTGAGCGTCCTGATGGGCGTCGCTCCTTTGGTCGCGTTCCCCAAGTTGATGGCCTTCAAACGGCAGAGCCGGGCCGCCGTCGGGGCGCTCCTGGCCGGCTACGGCCGGCTGTTCGACAAGCGCTGGCTGCAGCGCGAGCACGTGGATGATGACGGGATGCTCGGCGCCCCGGAGATCGGGCCGGTGGCGGACACCGTCGCGCTGTTCGATGCTGTGAGTCGGATGCGCGTGGTGCCAGTGAGTCGCGCTGCCGTGCTGCCCCTCGCCCTCGCTGCCGCCTTGCCGGTCGTGGCGGTCGTCGCAACGCAGATGCCGGTGAAGGACGCATTGCTCAAGGTGTTGGCGCCGTTGATCGGGCTGTGACCGCTGAGGTAGGAAGAGATCCATTCGATCGCATCAGCCGCCGAGTACGGATTGGCCTCGGTTCCAAAGGGGGCACTGAGGCAGCGAGGATCCGGCTTGAACCAGGGGGAGGGTCAAACATGAGACGTCATTTACTGCGTGCGGTTCTGTTGGTGGCCATGTCGGCCGGGCCGGCATGGTCGCAGGCCATCGATGCTCCAGAGGTGGAGAGCCCATCCGACAACAGCAGCTTTTTTGTTCGCGGTGCCTACGGGCACCGCTTCGAAACCGACCTCGACGATTCCAACGGCGAGTTCGACACCAACGATGCGCGCGGCGAAATCGGCGGAACAGCGGCGTTTGACGGGGGCGTGCGCTGGTTGAATCTGCTTGGTTACGGCTTCAACAACTACGGCTCCGACGTGGCCGACAGCAACATCCACAACCTCAACTTCGCCTCGATCGTCAGCTTCGAGGTCGGCGAGTCCTGGCGGATGATGGTCGGCCCGCTGGTCAGCGTCTACGCCGAGGAAGGCGCCGACTGGGGCGATGCGGTCTCCTACGGTGGCCTGTTGGGCGCGGTGTACCGGAACTCCCCGACGTTCTCGATCGGCCTCGCCGTGGCGGTGATGCGGCGCATCGAGGAAGGCATCGGCATCGCGCCGATTCCGTTGATCGACTGGCGCTTTGCCCGGAACTGGAGACTGCACACGGGGGTCACGGAGGTGGCGGCGCGCCGCGGCATCGGTGGTTTCGTTGGCTGGACGTTCGCCAACCACTGGGAGGTGGCGGCCGGTGCGCAGTTCGAGCGCCGGCGCTTCCGCCTCGAGGACAAGGGCATCACCAGTGATTTCATCGTCCAGGACAAGTCGGCCCCGGTCTATGCTCGGCTGAGCTGGGGGATGGCCGACGGACTCGCGCTCGACCTCTACGGCGGCGTCGCGGTGGCCGGGAAGATCAGGGTCAGCGACGACGACGACCACTTCGTCGCCGACGACAAGTACGACCCGGCGCCGCTGGTCGGCGTGCGGCTGCGTTACGAGACGGATCTGTAAGAGAGCGCTTCTTCGAAAGCAGGTCGCGAGCCATCGCGGGACGGGGAGGACACAGCATGAATCGCACATCCAAACCACTGGCCAGGTTGTTGGTCGCGCTCGTGGCGTTGCAGAATGTCCCGGCCCTGATGGCGCAGGATCAAGCCGCACCGGCCGCCGCGCCGGCTGCGGCACCGGCCGCGGCGCCGCCGCAGCCGACGTTCAAGGCCGAGGAACTCGAGCAGATCGCCGCACCCGTCGCGCTGTACCCGGATCCGCTGCTGGCTCAGGTACTGATGGCCTCAACCTATCCGCTCGAGATCGTCGAAGCGGCGCGCTGGCAAAAGGCGAACTCCACCCTGAAGGACAAGGCGTTGGAGGACGCGCTGCAGGGACAGACATGGGATCCGAGCGTGAAGTCGCTGACTGCCTTTCCGCCCGTGCTGGGCATGATGAACGACAAGCTCGACTGGACACAGAAACTGGGCGACGCGTTCCTGGCCCAACAGGACGATCTGATGAACGCCGTGCAGCGCTTGCGCGCCAAGGCGAAAGAGGCGGGGAATCTCGAATCGAACGAGCAACAGAAGGTGATCGTCGAACAGCCGCCGGCGAACGTCCAACAGAACGTGACCGTGGAAGCGGCGGCGGCGCCGCCGCCGACGGTGATCAAGATCGAGCCGGCGCAACCTCAGGTGGTCTACGTGCCGACCTACAATCCGACCGTGGTCTACGGCACCTGGCCGTACCCCGCCGCGCCACCTTACTCCTACTACCCGCCTGGCTATGTGGCGGCGGCCTCAGTGGTCTCGTTCGGCGTCGGGATGGCGGTCGGCGCGGCCCTGTGGGGCGACTGCGATTGGGGACACGGCGGCGGCTACGGCGGGCACAACGACGTGAACATCGACATCGACAACTACAACAACTTCAACCGCACGAACGTCTCCAACAAGAACTGGCAGCACAACGCCGAGCACCGCAAAGGTGTTCAGTACCGCGACAAGGGCACGCAGCAGAAGTACAACCGCGGCGCCAGCAACTCGGCCGCATCGCGCGAGGCCTTCCGCGGCCGCGCCGAGCAGGGTCGGCAGGACATCGCGCGCGGAGCCGCCAGCGACTACAAGTCGAGACCCGCCGGCGGACGAGAGGGCGGCGCGCGTCAAGCCGGCGCCGGCACCGGCGCGCGCCAACCCGGGGCCGGCGGCACCGGCGGTCGCCAAAGCGGCGCGAGCCGCGACAAGGCCGCGGCGGGCAACAGGGGCGGTAGCCGTCCCTCTGCGGCCAACCGTCCGCAGACTCAGCCACGCCAGAACCAGCGGGCCAGTGCCGGCAGCCGCGAGGCGGGCGCGTTCAAGGGGATGGGCAGCGGTCAGCAGACGCGGGCGGCCTCGAGCCGCGGACACAGCAGCCGGCAGAGCGCCAGCTCGTTTGGTGGTGGCGGTGGTGGGCGCGGTGGCGGCGGTGGGCGCGGCGGCGGCGGTGGGCGTGGCGGCGGAGGTGGCCGCGGCGGTCGACGCTGAGGCTGCGGCAGCGCGCGCCCCTGTGCACACGATCTATCCGACGAGCCGCTGATCAGAGATCAGGAGCAGACGATGACAGCACTTGCAGACTCTTTCTCCTCCCGCCGCCTCCTGCCGGCCCTCATGGCGCTGGCGCTCGCGTGGCCCAACGCTTGCCCTTCATGGGCGGCGGAATCGGCGCCGCGGACCTTTGCATCGCCGGAAGAGGCCGCCCAGGCGCTCGCCGCGGCGGTGAAGGCCCACGACTCCAAGGCCCTGCTCGCCGTGCTCGGCGCGGAGGCGCAACCGCTCATCGACTCCGGCGATCCGGTCGCCGATCGCAAGGTCGGCGACGGCTTCCTGCATTCCTTCGAGGAGGCGCACGGGCTGGCGACCGACGAAAACGGCGCCACCATTTTGAACGTTGGCAAGGACGACTGGCCGTTTCCCATCCCACTGGTGAAGTCGGATGCCGGCTGGCACTTCGACGCAGCGGCCGGCAGGGAGGAGATCATCGACCGGCGCATCGGCTCCAACGAGCTGTCGGCCATCCAGGCCTGTCTGGCCTATGTCGACGCGCAGCGCGACTACTACGCGAGCAACCCCGAGGGGTCATCGCTGCTCCACTATGCGCAGAAGCTCGCCAGCAGTCCGGGCAAGCGCGATGGGCTCTACTGGGAGGCGGCTCCCGGCGAAGAGGAGAGCCCACTCGGTTCTCTCTTCGCCAGCGCCCGCGCCGAAGGGTATGCGGTCAAAGGGAAGGGCGACCCGTTTCACGGCTACTACTTTCGCATTCTCACCGCGCAGGGTCCCGCCGCTGCCGGCGGTGCGTACGACTATGTCGCGCAGGGCAAGATGATCGGCGGCTTCGCGCTCATCGCCACGCCCGCGACGTGGGACAACGCCGGTGTGATGACGTTCATCGTCAATCACGACGGCGTCGTCTTTCAGAAGGATCTCGGCCCGGACACCGCCAAGGTGGCGGCAGCCATCAAGACCTTCAACCCCGACGACACCTGGACGCGCGTCGAGCCCTGAGCGGGCGCCGAGACTCCGGCATCGGGGACGAGGGGCCAACTCTTCAAGCTAACGCGCGCTTGCAGAAGCGCGCCAACGGCGCCGTGACGCTGATGTCGTACTCCGGAACCCCGGACGGGACCGCGAGCTCGCTCTCCATCAACCTCGCGCCGCCGGGATCATCTGTATGACCAATTTCAGCGCCGGGAAGCGCTCCACCATCCATGACCCGCTATTCCCCGTTCGTGCGCTGATGACCCTCAACCTACACAGGAGCCGCCATGTCCTACGCCCTGAGCGTGCTGTTGCTAGCGGTATTTCTATTCCTCGGCATGCTGCTGCTCATGGAAGTCGGCCGACGCATCGGAATCCGCCGCGCGGTACAGGATCTCGACAAGGCGACGGTTGGTCTCGGAGCTTTGGAAGGGGCGGTCTTCGGTTTGATGGGACTGCTCGTGGCGTTTACCTTCTCCGGCGCCGCCGCGCGCCTCGATCTGCGGCGCCAGCTGATCGTCCAGGAAGCCAACGACATCGGCACCGCCTATCTGCGGCTGGATCTGCTGCCAGCAGACACCCAGCCGGCGCTTCGCGACAGCTTCCGGCGCTACGTGGATGCTCGGCTGGCAACCTATGCCAAGTTGCCAGATGCCGCCGCCGCACAGGAGGAGCTCGTCAAGAGCACTCGATTGCAGGATGAAATCTGGACCCAAGCCGTCGCCGCATGTCGTGCGGCGAGCTCACCGGCGACCACCACGTTGCTCCTGACCGCATTGAACGAGATGATCGACATTACGACAACGCGGGCCAAGGCCACGGAGATGCATCCGCCGACCAGCATCTTCGCCATGCTCATCGGGCTCTCTCTGGTGGGCGCGCTTCTGGCCGGTTACGGCACGGCAGCCAACCCGACGCGCAGCTGGCTGCACATGATCGGATTCGCCGCGGCAATGGCGTTGGCGGTGTACGTCATCCTCGACCTCGAATTCCCCCGTCTCGGCCTGGTCCGGATCGATTCCTTCGATCAAACCCTGGTGGAGGTTCGCGAGAGCATGACCAAGTAAGTGCAAGATGACGATGGCCGCGGAACAGGCGAAATTGCGGACACGGCGTGCCGGCGGCAACGACGGCACCGCCGTGGTCTTACGCGCAGGCTCGCTGCGCGATCGCTCGCTTACTGACCGTCCGGGGCGAGGCGAACCGCCGCACGACGGCGTCTTCCTTGCGCTGCGGCGGCTTCGTCACCCAGCGCTGCACCACGGCGCGCACCCATTCCGGCTCCAGATCGAATAGATGGCACAGCCGGATGAACGAGAACGGTGGGCCGTCGTCGTCGCACACGATCCACTGGAGGTCTTCGACGACGAGACTGCGGTGGGCGGGATCATGGTGGTGATCCCGCACTTCCACCAAGGCCGCGGCCAGGACGGCCCCGGCGAGTCTTTTCTCGGGCGACCAATTGCTCGCCGACGGCAGCTGCGCGGGTGTCATGATCTCGGCGGCCATGAAGCGCGCCATGATGTCGTTGTAGGGGTCGTGGAAGGATAGTTGTGAGGTCGCCGCTACCAAGATCCTCTCCTCCTGCGGGGAGCCGCTTTGCGCCGCCGAACGCTCCGCAGTGTACCTGGTTGCCGCCACCACGACGTTGTCGGATCGGGTCAATCTGTTGTCGATCGCGGCCAAATTCAGCCGTCCGGGTTTCGCGGGACGCTTTGCAATTCGCCCTGCCTCCGTCATAGAGGCCAGGCATGCCCGAGCCGACCACTGCCGTTCACCTGCGCACCTGCCCGCTCTGCGAAGCGATGTGTGGCCTGGAGGTGGCGGTCGAGGACGGCCGTGTCGCGCGTATCACCCCTGACGCGCGCGACGTCTGGAGTCGCGGCTATATCTGCCCCAAGGGCGCCGTGCTCGGCGATCTGCACGACGACCCCGATCGCCTGCGCGCGCCGCTGGTGCGCGACGGGGACGGCTGGCGAGCGGTGAGCTGGTCGGAGGCGTTCCGCATTGCCGAGCAGAAGCTGCACGCCGTCATCGAGCGCGACGGCAAGGACGCCGTCGCGACCTACATCGGCAATCCGACCGCGCACAACTTCTCGCTGTCGCGCTACGTCGGTCCGTTCATCGCGTTTTCCGGCATCACGCAGATCTATTCCGCCGGCACCGTCGATCAGTGGCCGAAGAACCTCGTCGGCGCGCTCATGTACGGCGGCATGTGGACCATCCCGGTGCCCGATCTCGACCGCACCTCGTATCTGTTGATGCTCGGCGCCAACCCGGCGGCGTCGCAAGGCAGCCTGCTCGCCGCGCCCGACGTACTCGGCCGGCTCGATGCGATCCGCGCCCGCGGCGGCAAGGTGGTCGTCATCGATCCGCGCCGGACCGCGACGGCCGCGCACGCGGACGAGTGGCTGCCCATACGGCCGGGGACCGACGCAGCGCTGCTGCTGGCCATCGCGCAGGTACTGTTCGCCGAGGGCCGCGTGCGCCTGGCGCATCTCACCGCGCACGTCGACGGGCTCGCCGAGTTCGAACGGCTGGTCGCGCCGTTCACGCCCGAAGCCGTAGCGGAGGCCTGCGTGGTCCCGGCCGAGACCATCCGCCGCCTGGCGCGCGAGCTGAGCGCCGCCGCGCCGGCCGCCGTCTACGGCCGCATCGGCACCTGCAACCAGGAGTTCGGCACGCTGGCGTCGTGGGCGGTCGAGGTGGTGAACATCCTCACCGGCAACCTCGATCGCGCCGGCGGCTCGATGTTCGCCGACCCCATCGCCTGGTCGATGATCTCGCTGCGGCCGCCCGATCAGGCCGGCGGCTTTCAGCTCGACCGCTGGCGCAGCCGGGTGCGCGGCGCGCCCGAGGTGTTGGGCCAGTACCCCGTGTCGTGCCTCGCCGAAGAGATCGCCGCGCCCGGCGCCGGGCAGATCAGGGCGCTGATCACGATCGCGGGCAATCCCGTCATCAGCGCCCCTGACGCGGGCAAGCTCGACGCGGCGCTGCCGCAGCTCGAGTGCATGATCAGCGTCGACAACTACCTGAACGAGACGACGCGCCACGCCGACGTGATCCTGCCCGGGCTGTCGCCGCTCGAGCAGCCGCACTACGACGAGATGATCTGGTCGTGGGCGATCCGCAACGCCGGCAAGTACTCCGCCGCGATCTTCCCGCCGCCGACCGACCGGCCGGCCGAGTGGCAGATCCTGCTGACTCTGGCGGCGTTGGCCAACGGCCAGCACGCCGCCGATGTCGACATCGCGCAGCTCGACGACATGTTCTTCTTCGGTCTGGCGGCGACGCTGGCGGCCGATCCGCGCTCGCGCATTGCCGGGCGCGACGCCGGCGAGATCGCCGCCGTGAGCCCCGGCGGCGGCCCGGAGCGTTTGCTCGATTTCTCCATCCGCGTCGGCCCGCACGGCGACGCCTACGGCGCCGACCCAGCCGGTCTAACGCTCGCGCGCCTGAAATCAGAACCGCACGGCATCGACAAAGGCGCCCTCGCCCCGCGCCTGCCGGCGCCGCTGCAGACACCGACGGGGAAAATCGAGCTGACGCCGGCGTGGATCACGGCCGACTTGCCGCGACTGCAGCGCCGGTTGCAACGCCGGTCGGACGATCTGCTGCTGGTCAGCCGGCGCCACCTGCGCTCCAACAACTCGTGGATGCACAACGTCGAGAAGCTGGTGCGCGGCCGCGACCGCTGCACGCTGCTGATTCATCCCGACGACGCGCAGCGGTTGGGCATCGCCGACGGCGCCCCGGCGCGCGTCGCCTCCGAGGCCGGTTCGATCGTCGCGCCAGCGGAAGTCAGCGACGAGATGATGCCCGGCGTCGTCAGCCTCCCGCACGGCTGGGGGCACGACCGCGACGGCGCCCAACTCTCGGTCGCCGCGCGCTACGCCGGGGTGAACAACAACCTGCTCGCACCCGGCACGCTCGTCGACGTGCCGTCGGGCAACGCCATCGTCAACGGCATCCCCGTCAACGTCGCGCCGGTCGATGCGAGCCTCTGACGGGCCCGGAGCGGGGTCTTTCAACGGGCTGTTTGAATAACGCGTCGATGCGCTTCAAGTTGCCAACAGCGCCTGCGCGGCGCGCAGGTCGGCGCAATCGTCTTCGGGGCTGAAGCGTTCGACGAGTCCGGCGAGCCGCGCGCGCGCCGAGCTCGGTTCGACCCGGCATAGGCTGGTCGCGGCGCGCAGCTCGAAGAGCAGGGCCTTGTTGGCCGCTGCGATCGCGATCGCGCGTTCGAAGTGTTGCACGGCCACGGCGTGACGGCCGTTTGCGACCAGGGCGCACTCGCCCTTCAACCGGTAGAGCTCGTGCTCGTAGATGCGCTCCCCGGTTTCGGCCACGAAGGCGAAGGCGGTGTCCAGCACCTGGTTTGCGGCCGCCCAGTCGCCGCGGGCGAGGTGCGCTTCGATCAGGGGCAGGCAATAGGATGTGGTGCTGATGCGCTGTCCCGTCGTGGCGTATTCCGCGAGGCCGTCGCGTACGACTGGGAGCCCCTCATCGACGCGCCCTTCGGCGACGGTGCACCAGCCGAGAAATATCGTCGCCGTGATGCGCAGGACCTCGAAGCCGTATTCGGTCGCGAGGCGCTCGGTTTCCTCAGCGAGCGACCGCGTCTCCGCGACATCGCGCAGGGCTGCGCAGACAGTCGCGGCGAAGTTCGCTGCGTGGGCGCGGAGGTACGGGATGCCGCCCTGCGCGGCGAGGGCAACGGCTTCGCGGTTCATCGCCCGCGCCTGCGCGATGTGGCCCAGATGTGCGTGCGTCGAGGCGAGCAGGTTGCAGCAGGCGATGCCGTGAATGGTCGGTTCGTGCTGGCCGCACAGGGCGCGTCCGCGCTCGGCGTGGGCGTGGGCGTCCTCGACCTCGCCGAGATGGATCAGCGTTCCGCCCAGCGACGGGAGAGCCCTGGCGATGGCGGCATAGTTGCCGAGTTGCTCGGCCAGCACGAGCAGCTCCTCTCCTCGGTCCCGGGCGCTGGTGTACTCGGCGCGCATCGTATGGACGATGAGTTGCCCTTCCATGGCCTGCAGGCTCGCTTCGGCGCCATCCAGGCGCTCGGCCAGCTCGCGCATCCGCGCAAAGGCGCGCGCCCCGTCCGCGTCGCCGTAGCCGCGCATGCCGAACAACGTCGTGCCGAGGTTTTCGAGCAGCGCCATCTCCTGCCGCAAGCGCTCGCGCGTCTCGGGTTGCTCGCCGAGCAGGTCGAGTGCCGCTTCGAGGTGCAGGTGGGTCTCGCCGTAGGCGAAGCGTGCCCGCGCCTGGGCCGCCGCTTCGACGTGGACCCGGATGCGCCGCTCGCGCAGTTGCGAGCGCTGCGCCACTTCGCGCGTGAGCGGGTGCTTGAACGAGTACTCGCGCTGCGGATAGACCGCCGCTTCGAAGAGAAACTCCGCCGCTGCCAATGCAGCCAGCGCGGCGCCGAGCTCCGCGTCGTCGATCGGTGCGACGCTCGCCATGACGCGGTGCAGGAGCGCTTCGCCGAACGTCTTGCCGATGACTGCGGCGGTTTGCAGCACGTGCTTGTCGCGCTCCGGCAGGCGATCGATGCGCGCCGCCAGCACGGCGTGCACGCTGACCGGCACCTCCAGCGCGTCGACCGCCGTCGTCAGCTGGTAGGCGCCGCGCGTTCCCACCAAGTGGCCGCTTTCCACCAGCGATTGGACCACCTCTTCGATGAAAAACGGGTTGCCCTTGGTGCGCTCGTGAATGATGGCCGGCAGCGCCGCGACGCTCGGGTCCTCGCCCAGCTGATCGCGCAACAGCGCGCGAATGGCCTCGGGCCCCAAGGGTTGGAGCGGCACCTCCTGATAGTGCGCGCGCTGCATCCAGCTGGCCTGGTACTCGGGACGGAAGTTGACCAGCAGAAGATCGCGCGTGGCCGGCACGCTCTCGACCATGGTTGCGAGGAAACTGTCGCTGGCGCCGTCGAACCAGTGCAGGTCCTCGAGCAGGAGCACGCGCGTCGCCCCATAAGCCGGATCGTGCAGCACCCGCTTTACCGCGTCGTGCAGCACGGTCTGCCGCTGCGCGGCGTCGATGGTGGGAGCGGGGTGGACTGGGTCCGAAACGCCGAGCACGTCGAACAGAAAGGGCAGCACCGCGCGCAGGCTTCTGTCCACCGGCAACAGCCGCGCGGTGATCTTCGCCCGCGTCGCCGCGGGATCGTCGCCGTCCGTGATGCCGCACACAGCGCGCCAGAGCTCCAGCATGGGCAGCATGGGAATCAACTTGCCGTGCGCCACGCCGCGCGCTTCGAGGATCGGAATGCCGCGCGCCCGGCAGCCGGCGAGGAACTCGGCGCACAGGCGCGACTTGCCGGTGCCGGGCTCGGCGACCACGCCCACGACCTGCCCGCTGCCGCTGCGCGCGCGCTCGAGCGCCGCTTCGAGGATGGCCATGTCGGGATCGCGCCCGACGAAGCGCGACAGGCCGCGGGCGCGCGAACGGTCCAAGCGCGTGCGCAGCGACCCGGTTCCGTCGAGATCGAAGATCCCAACGGGCTCGCTGACGCCTTTCACCTTGGCGCGTCCGAGATCCTGCAACTGGAAGTAGCCCTCGACGAGCCGCGCCGTGTGTTCAGAGATAAAGATGTGCCCCGACTCGGCGATGGCCTGCATGCGTTGCGCGAGTCCGACGACTTGTCCCTGCGCGGTGTAGTCCATGCGCAGATCGTCGCCGATCCGACTGACGACGACCTCGCCAGAATTGAGACCGATGCGGACGGCAAACGGGACCCCGTGCCGGATGCGCACTTCGCTCGCATACTCGCGCACGGCGGCGCGCAGATGCAGCGCCGCGTAGCAGGCCCGTTGCGCGTGGTCCTCGTGTGCGATCGGGGCGCCAAAGAGCGCCATGACCCCATCGCCCATGTACTGGTTCACCATGCCTTCGAAGCGATGGATGCCGTCGGCGACAATCGACAGGAAGCGCTGCATGATGGCGCTCCACGCCTCGGGGTCCATCTGCTCGGCCATCTCCATCGACCCCTTGACGTCGGCGAAGAGCGCCGTGACCTGCTTGCGCTCGCCCGCGAGGGCGGACTTCGATTGCAGGATCTTGTCGGCAAGGTGTGGGGGTGTGTAGGAGCGCGGCGATCGCTCGGATGGCGAGGCTCCAGCCGAGCCCTCTTCGGCGTTCAGAACCTGCCCGCACTCCTCGCAGAACTTGGCGGCAGCGCGGGTGTCGTGGTTACAGGAGGGGCAGCGCATCGCAGGTCGTCCGAACATGGTGCCTAGCACGACAGACGCGAGCGCCGGAACGCCCCCTCTGCGGGGGTCGCGTGACCATGCGCCGTGGGCTATCGTCCGCCGATAACCAAAGGAGGCGCTCATGAATCACAACGATGCGATCCAGCTGTTCGCCAAGATGCTGCGCAACCTCGAGCAGTGGATGGACAAGGCCACCGCGCATGCGGCGGCGAAATCCTTCGAGGTCGATGTGCTCGCCCAGGCCCGCCTGGCGCCGGATCAGTACGAGTTCATTCGCCAGGTGCAGTCGGCATGCGACCAGGCGAAGTACGCCGCCGCGTACCTCGGCGGCAAGCAGGCGCCGTCACATCCGGATACGGAGAAGACGTTTGCCGAGCTGCGCCAGCGCATCGAGAAGTGCTTGAGCTTCGTCGCGACCGTGCAGGCGAAGGACCTGGTCGGCGCCGAGGACCGCAAGGTGTCGCCGCCCTGGCTCGGGGGGAAATGGCTCAAGGGCGACGATTACCTGGTGCAGGTCGCCATTCCCAACTTCTTCTTCCACGTGACGATGGCCTACGCCATCCTGCGCCACAACGGCGTCGACCTTGGCAAGATGGACTACGTCGGGTCGATTCCCGCGCAGGACTGAACCGGAACCCTTCCCTCGGGGTCGGAGTCAGTATCGGTGTCGGGATCGATCTCTGCGGCGGTGCGAACGGCTCCAGATCGATTCCGATAGCGATTCCGACCCCGACCCCGATCGGAGGACGCATCAACGGGTCGCTATCCCTGAAGCACCCGCGTCGCGATGAGGTTGAGCGTGTCCATGTTCGCGACCGTCAGCTCGGGGTCGGGGATGTACACCCCCCAGGCTTGCTCGATCAGCACCGCGATGTGGGCGATGCAGAAGGAATCGACCAGGCCGCCCGACATCAGCGGCTCGTCCTCCTGCAGCGGATACGACGGGTGCTGCATCAGCTCGGTGCAGATGAAGGTCCGCAATCCGTCGACGATTTCGGCTCGAGTTGCCATGCTTCTATCGGGCTGCCTCGGCTGAGGGGCCGAACTGCTGCCGGTACTTCTCCCGGTTGTCGCCGCGCGCTTTCTTGCCGCTCGAGGTCTTGACGATCCAGCCGCGCTCGACCATGCGCACCTCGCCGAGCGCGATCTCCAGCGCGTGGGTAATCGCGCGGCGCAGCTCGCGTTCCAACGCGAGCTGATGCTCGCGATCGTCCGTCTGCGCAGTCTCGCACACCAGGATCACGCGTTCGGTTCCGGCGCGTTCGTCGGTGAGACCGAAGGCGACGGTGCGCCCAAGCAGAGCGCCGGGTACTTGCTCGGCGACTGCTTCGATGTCCTCGGGGGCGACGTTGCGGCCGCCGACAATGATCAGATCGGACGTGCGACCGACGACATAGACCTCGCCGCCGACCATGTAGCCGAGATCGCGGGCGCGAAACCAGCCGTCGCGGAACGCCGCGTCGGTGAGGTCGGGCCGGCGATGATACTCGCGCATCCGGTAATCGCAGCGCACCTCGATCTCGCCGATGCGTCGGTCCGGCAGTGGGACGCCGTCGGCATCCACGACGCGCACCTCGGCGCCGTGCTTGGGCGGTCCGCAATTGACGAACGACGTTGCCCCCGCGGCGCCCGGCGCCGCCGGCTCCGCCCGCGCCTCGCGCTGCAGCGCCGCAACGCTGATCCAGTCGACGTTGGGCGGACCGCTGCTGCCCGTGGTCACGCCTTCGACCATCTCGGCCATGCCGTAGCCGGCGCGCAGAGAGGATGCGCGAAACCCCTGTGGTGCGAAGCGCTCGGCGAAGGCGCGCAGGCTGTCGGCGCGCACCGGCTCGCCGCCCAGCATCAGCAGGCGCCAGCGACTGAGGTCGAGATCGCGACTGTCGCGCTCGCGCACGCCGCGGGCGCAGTGGTTGAGGGCGAAGTTCGGCATGTAACTCACCGTGCCGCCGTACTCGTGCATCGCTTGCAGGAGAATTGCCGGTTGCCGCACCCAGTGCAGCGGCGAAATCAACACGCTGCGAATGCCCACCACCATCGGCATCAGCAGCCCGCTCAGCAGCCCCTGGTCGTGATACAGCGGCGTCCAGCAGACGACGACGTCGTCGGTCGTAAACGGCAGGCCGACCCGCTTCGACTCGATGTAGCGCAACACGCCGGCGTGCGTGTGCACGGCGCCTTTCTGCACACCGCCCGAGCCGCTGCTGTATTGGATGAACGCGATCGGATGCTCCTGGGAGGGCGACGCTCCCGCGGAGCCGGCTGCCACATTGAGACACGGCTCGGCAGGAGCCTCGCCCTCCCGTTCGGAGACGATCGACGATGCGTTGCCCGTGTCGCTGCCGATCACCGGGACCGCCAGCCCGCGCAGCAGATCTCGCAGCGCCGGGGCATCGGCCGCGTGCGTGATCACCGCCGCGGCCGCGGCATTGTGCGCGAGGGTGGCGATGCGGTTGCGGTAGACATCGGCATCGAGCCGCGGCGCCCTGGGTGAGACGATCGTCGGCACGGCGCCGAGCGCCATGGCGCCGAGAAACGTCGCGATCAACTGGCGCGAGTGGCCCATGATGGCGATGACGACGTCGTCGGGTCGCAGGCCGGCGTCGCGCAAGCCGGACGCGGCTGCCAGGACGTCGCGCCACAGTTCGCCGGCAGTGACGGTCTCGCGCCGGCCGTCTTCGTGGATCAAGACGATGCCGGGCCAATCGGGCGCCGTCGCGGCGCGCGCGCGCATCGGATCGAGCAGCGAGGTGTAGGAAGTGACGCTCACGTCAGAACCCCTGATAGACGAACGGCGCCGGCGCGACCGCGCCGGACATGGCGAACCAGAGCAGCACCGCGAGTGCGAGCAGCGCGGCGCGTGCGGGGCGCGGCCAGGCCGTGAAGACGGTGTCCTCGCCGTGTTGAGACTGCATCCAATCGAGCCAGATTGAGGGGAGCATGAAGAGCAGCATTCGCCCGTCGGGCAGCGCACCGAAGGGGCCGGTGACCAGCTGTTGCCAGAACTGCAGGGCCTGAGCAATCGGCAGGCGCAGCGCGACCAGGGTCCAACAACTGAGCCCGAACACCAGCACGATGCCGCCGGCGTGGCTCCATGCCGGCAGCACCGCTCGCGGCACCGGCGGCCAGCGCAGTTGGGCCGCGCGCTCGATGACCAGATAGACACCGTGCAGGCCGCCCCAGAGCAGCATGTGCGCGCTGCCGCCATGCCAGAGCCCGCACACCAGCATGGTCGCCATGGGCGGGACGAGCAGGTTGGCGACGTTGGTGCGGCTGAGATTGCGGCGCAGCAGCCGGCGGCTGACGGGCAGGTAGATGTAGTCGCGCAGCCAGTGCGAAAACGTGATGTGCCAGCGGTTCCAGAGGTTGGTGAAGCTGTGCGCCGCGAACGGCTGCGCGAAGTTGGGCGACAGCTCGATGCCGAACAGGCAGCTGATGCCGCGCGCGATGCCGGTGTAGCCGGCGAAGTCGTTGTAGAGCGCGAAGGCGTAGCCGACCAGCACCGCTACCAACGCCAGCGCGCCGTGCTCGGCGGGGGCGTTGAACACCGCCAGCGGCAGCAGGGCGGTCAGCGGATCGGCGAGCACCAGCTTGCGCGTCAGGCCCACCGCGATCAGCGTCGCCGCGCGTCCGAGGCGCGCGTCGTCGACCACCCGCGGTTGGGTCAACTGGTCCAGGAATGCCTGCGGCCGTTCGATCGGCCCGGCGACGATCTTGGGAAAGTACGCCAGGTAGACGGCAAACTCGGTGAGCGTCGGCTGCCTGCGCAGCGTTCCGGAGTAGGTGTCGACCACATACGCCACGGCCTGGAGCGCGTAGAAGGAGATGCCGAGCACGGCGAACGGCGCCTCGAACGGGGCGGCGCGGTAGCCGTAGCGGAGCAGCGCCAGGGCCGCGACGTTCAGCGCCACGCCGGCCCACATCCAGTGGCGGCGCCGGCGTTGCACGGCTGCGAGACGCGACGATGGCTTCGCCGCGATACGGGTGCCGATCGCATAGTTGGCGAGCGTCAGGATCACCAGCACCGGAAGGAACCGCCACGCCCACCAGGCGTAGAAGGCGTAGGACAGCGCGAGCAGCCAGCCGGTCTGCGCGCGCGGGCAGCCGGTGGTACACCAACACGGCCGCGACCAGCAGGGCGATCCACGCGATCGGCATGATCAGGGGTGTGGCGGGGCGAGTCGGCCGTCGCGCACGGCGGTGGCGAGGCGGGTGCCGAGCCAGGCGCTGAAGCGCGCCGCACCGCGCGGGTCGACGTGCACGAAGTCGGCCCAGGCATCCGGCGGGATGATGCGCCGCGTCGGCGCGCGCCAGAAGGTGACGTGGGCCGCCCGCGTGGTGCGTCGGATCTGGGCCAGCGCGTCGGTATAGAAGCTCGACGCCTGCTGTGCCCAACGCCGCAGGCGCTCGTGCGCCGGTGCCTCGACCACCACCACCTGCATGGCGCCGCCGGAGAGCGCCACGAGCCGTTCAAACCCCGCCAGCTCGGGCTGCGAGAGCGGCTGCTCGACGATGCGGGCATAAAACTTTTGCATCTGCGCCCACAACGCCTCGGACAGGGGCCGCTGTGCGTTTATCGGGAAGAAGCCCGCCGCCGTTGTTCCCGACGAGCTCTTCGCCTGCGGCCAGCGCAACGGATCGAGCCACTGGCGGTAGAGCAGGTAGTAATCGAAGGCGGCCGAATGCGAGGCCAGCAAGCCATAGAGTGAAAACGTGCCGCTCTGGTACCGAACCCACGCATCTTCGGCCAGCAAGGGTCCCTCGACGCTCTGCCCGAGGTCGCGGGCGCTGATGACGTAGATCAACAGCTGCGGCCGATAGCGCTCGGCCAGGATCGGGGCCACGGCGCCGGCGGCCGAGGCCGTCATGCCGGCGACTCCGAAGTTGAAGCAGCGCAGGGCCTGGCCCGTCGCCTGGCGATAGCTGTCGCTGAGGGCTTCGGGGTCGATTCCCATCAGTGCGGTCGAGTTGCCGAGCACCAGGCAGTCGACGCGACCTGCCGATGCGACATAGCGCGCCAGGCTGTCGAGCTGCAGCTCGAAACGGCGCGACGAGCTGCCGACCGAGGGGATGTGGAGGGCGTTGCGCACTGCGGGAATGCGCGCGGCGACCTCGGCGGCGCCGAGCCCGCCGACGAGGATGGCCAGCGCCAGCGCCGGGATGGCGTAGGATGCCGGGGTGACCTGCCAGGATCGGGCTGCGAGCGCGCGGGCCATAGGCGTAAGCTGCGGTTACTACATCAGCGCTGTCCCGAGCGACAACACAGGTCATTTGCGTTGACACCCGACCGGCCTTCAAGGCATTCTCCCGCGCGGTGTGGGAACGCAGACGCGGGAGGTCTGAACGAATGGCGCGCAACGGGCTGTATATTCTTCTGGTGGTGTTGGGGCTCACGACGCTGGCAGCACGCAGTGAGGCGCAGTTGGGCTGCTTTACCGAGAGCGGCCCGCCCTTTGTCGCGACCTGTGTTCAAGCATCCGACTGTGCACCCGTCGGCGGAACTGACTGCACGGCTGGCGGCGCCTGTTTCTGCCCTGATGGCGCTCTGGCACCCCTGTGCGCCTGTGCGGCCGGTCAATCAGTGGCGCCGGCGCCGACCCTGTCACCTGGCGGCTTGATCGCCGTGGCTGGCCTGCTCTGCGCGGTGGGGCTTTTCGGGATGTGGCGCCGCACGGGCGGCCGTCGCGAATTGTCCTGAGCAAGACGCAGAGGCATCGCGACTGCGGTGCCCTCTGAAGCTCGCCCCCGTCGTTCGATGGAAAGCGACACCGGACCATCGGCTCGCCTGCTCCAGATGCTGAGCGGCTACCGGGTGGTGCAGGCGCTCTACGCGGCGGCCGAGCTCGGCATTCCCGATCTGCTGAAGGACGGGCCGAGGGACAGCGACGAGCTGGCCCAGGCCACCGGCGCCCATGCGCGATCGCTGCACCGATTGTTGCGGGCGTTGGCCAGCCTGGACGTGCTGGAAGAAGCTCACGGCGGTCGCTTCACCCTGACGCCCATCGGCAATCAGCTGCGCAGCGACGTGCCCGGTTCGTTGCGCGCCGCGGTGATCTTTTACGGCGGCCGGCGGCACTGGACGGCGTGGGGCGGGCTGCTCGACAGCGTCAAGGCCGGCACCACCGCCTTCAGCGCTCGTTCGCCCGCGTCGTTTTTCGAGATGGCGGCCCGCGATCCGGCCGGCGCCAGCATCTTCAACGAAGCAATGGCCGCGCTCACCGGGCCGGTGAATGCGAGCGTCATCGGCGCCTATGACTTCTCCGCCATCGGCACCCTGGTCGACGTCGGCGGCGGCTACGGGGCGCTGCTCAGTGCCATTCTGGCCGCCAACCCGCATCTGCGCGGCATCCTGTTCGACATTCCGCCGGTTGCCGACGGCGCGCGCGGCCGCATCGAAGCGGCCGGGCTCTCGCACCGCTGCGAGGTCGTCGGCGGCGACGCGTTCACTGCCGTGCCCCCCGGGGGTGACGCCTACCTGCTCAAGTGGATCATCCACGATTGGAACGACGAGCTGAGCACCGCCATCTTGACCAATTGCCGTAAGGCCATGCGGCCAGATGGCAGGCTCCTGCTGGTCGAACGCGTCGTCCCGGAACGCGCCGCGCCTTCGCCCCAGGCGGCGAGCCAGTTCCTCTCCGATCTGAACATGTTGCTGCTCACCGGTGGCTGCGAGCGCACGGAGCGCGAGTACCGCGCGCTGCTGGCCGCGGCGGGTTTCGAGCTCAAACGGACCCTGCCGACCTCGACCGCGCACTGCGTCATCGAGGCCGTACCCGCCTAGCCGCATTTCTCACCAGCTTCCTACTACGAGCGCGGATACGCCCGCATCTCGAGGCCGTACTCCCTCCGGCCTCCTCGACATAGTGTTCAACTATGCCTCCGTCGGCCTCAGTCCGTGCGGCCTCGATCTGCGGGCGTCTGCGCGCTCTCGCGACGGAAGCTGGTGAGAAATGCGGGCTAGCCCGCTGCCCTCGCGGGGCTGCCTCCTGCTCAGAAACTGGGCGCCCCGCATGTTCCTGGCAGCGACGGGCTTGTCGCTTGGCGCACCCGCTCGCGGCGCGATCCTTGCGTACCACTGTGAAGGATCACCCCATACCCAAGGAGGACTCCGTGAGCGGAAGCACAGCTCGACTGCAGGCCATCGAGGCCGTCACCACGTACAAACCCATCTCGAAGCCGCTGTCGTTCTCCGAGGTCTCGGCGGACAAGCTCTTCGGCTCGAACGTGTTCAGCAAAACGGCGATGAAAGCGCGGCTGCCGAAGCCGGTTTTTCAGTCGCTCATGCGCACCCTCGACAGCGGCTCGACCCTCGACCCGTCGATTGCCGACGCGGTGGCCTCGGCCATGAAGGACTGGGCGATCGAGAAGGGGGCGACGCACTACGCGCACGTCTTCTATCCGCTGACGGGCTTCACGGCGGAGAAGCACGACAGTTTTCTCTCGCCCGACGGGCAGGGCGGCGCGCTGGCCGAGTTCGCCGGCAAGACCCTGATCCAGGGCGAGCCCGACGCCTCGAGCTTCCCCAACGGCGGCATCCGCGCGACATTCGAGGCGCGCGGCTACACGGCGTGGGACGTCACCAGCCCGGCGTACATCCTGGAGAATCCCAACGGCACGACGCTGTGCATCCCGACGGCGTTCGTGTCGTGGACCGGCGAGGCGCTCGACAAGAAGACGCCGTTGTTGCGCTCGCAGCAGGCGCTCAACGTGCAGGCGCAGCGCGTGCTCAAGCTGTTCGGGCACGAGAACCCGGCGACGGTGTTCTCGTTTGCCGGCGCCGAGCAGGAGTACTTCCTGATCGACCGCCACTTCTTCTTCTCGCGACCCGACCTGATCTCGACCGGTCGCACGCTGTTCGGTGCGGCTCCGCCGAAGGGCCAGGAGTTCGAGGACCACTACTTCGGCGCCATCCCCGAGCGCGTGCTCGCCTTCATGATCGAGAGCGAGCGCGAGATGTTCAAGCTCGGCGTCCCGGTCAAGACGCGCCACAACGAGGTCGCCCCCGGGCAGTACGAGGTCGCACCGGTGTTCGAGAACGCCAACCTGGCGCACGACCACCAGCAGCTGCTGATGGTGACGCTCAAGCGCGTCGCCGAGAAGTACGGCATGACCTGCCTGCTGCACGAAAAGCCGTTCGCCGGCGTCAACGGGTCGGGCAAGCACGTCAACTTCTCGATCGGCAACGCCACCCAGGGCAACCTGCTCGATCCCGGCGACACACCGCACGCCAACGCGCAGTTCCTGGTCTTCTGCGCCGCCGTGATCCGCGCCGTGCACAAGTTCGGCGGGCTGCTGCGCGCGGTGGTGGCCTCGGCGTCGAACGATTTTCGCCTCGGCGCCAACGAGGCGCCGCCGGCGATCATCTCGATCTTCCTCGGCGAGCAGCTGACCGACATCTTCGAGCAGATCAAGAAGGGCGGCGCGACCAGCTCCAAGGAGAAGGGCACGCTGACCATCGGCGCCGATACGCTGCCCAAGCTGCCGAAGGACGCCGGCGACCGCAACCGCACCAGCCCGTTCGCTTTCACCGGCAACCGCTTCGAGTTCCGCGCCGTCGGCAGCTCGCAATCGATCGCCGGGCCGATGGTGGCCATCAACACGATTCTGGCCGATTCGCTCGACTTCATCGCGACCAGGCTCGAGGCCGCGGTCGCCAGCGATCCGAGCATGCTCAACGCCGCGATCCAGAAACTGATCGAGGAGATCCTCGCCGAGCACGGCGATGTCGTCTTCAACGGTGACGGCTACTCGCAGGCTTGGCACGACGAGGCGGCAAAACGCGGCCTGGGCAACCTGCACACTTCGGTCGACGCGCTGCCCATTCTCGACGATCCGGCCGTGAAGGCGGTGTTCGAGAAGTACGGCGTGCTCAGCAACCGCGAGCTGCACAGCCGGCTCGAGGTCTACCTCGAGCTGTACTGCAAGAGCGTTGCAGTCGAAGCCCGCACGACGGTCGAGATGGCGCGCACCATCATCTTCCCCGCCGCCATCCGCTATCAGGGCGAGCTGGCCGCCACCTGCGCCAACTTGATTGCGGTGAAATACAAGTTCGACACCAACACCCTCGACAAGGTGACCGCCCTGGTCAAAGAGCTGCAGGACGGCATCGGGGACATCGAGACAGCCATGGCGTCGAACGGCCACGGCTCGGCGCTCGATCACGCCAGGCACTACTGCAACGAGGTGCTGCCGGCGATGCTGGCAGTGCGCAAGACGGCCGACGAGCTCGAGGGCATCGTCGCCGACGACCTGTGGCCGCTGGCGACCTACCAGGAGATGCTGTTCATCAAGTGAGCGGCGAGAGCGCAACCTGCGATTTGAGCCGGTGAGCGCATACGCGCTCACCGGCTCTTTTGTTTTCCCCTCCGGTCCCCCTCCTTGCCAAGGAGGGGCTAGGGGAGGTGTGCCTTGGGGAGGGCGACGCTGCCGCGGAGCCTGTCGTCGCTACTTGTACTTGCCGCCCGTTGCCGCTCGCCACTCGTCGATGATCTTGTCGGTCTCGATGCGGTTGTAGATGTCTTCCTGGAAGGAGAACTGGCCATTGCCGGCGTACTCCATCGCCGTCATGCCGGCGAATTCGTAGAACGACCCGTCGGCGCGCTTGCCGGGCAGGCGGTTGAGCCACTTGTGCACGACGCGGTTGCCGTCGATGTTCACCCACTCGACCGGATACGTCCAATCCTTGCAGTACTCCATCACCGGCACCAGCCATTCGAGGATCGCTTTGCGCCCGCGGAAGATGCCGTAGTGATGCTCGTGGTAGACGGCGTCCTCGGTGAACGTCAGCCCGAAGCCGCGCCAGTCGTCGGCGTCCTGCAGCTCCATACGGCGCTTCCATGCGGCGTGAAGTTCTTCACGGCTGAATTCGGTCATCGTGTCTCCTCTCGGCGCGTGAACCTTCGGTCCCTGGTGTGTTGAATTGGGCGCGACCATAGCGCTGCCGGCGATGACGTTCCACTGCGGTTGACTCGCGGGCGCGTCGTGGGCGATGACGAGCGCATGGATCTGTTCGATCGTTTCAAAGTCATCGACACCGACACGCACATCACCGAGCCGCGCGATGTGTGGACGGCGCGCGTGGCGGCGAAGTGGGGGGCGCTGGTGCCGCACATCGAGCGGCTCGGCGACAAGGACGTCTGGATGATCGCCGGCGAACCGGTCGGGGCGCCCGGTGCGTACTCGGTGGCGGGTTTCGACGGCACGATTCCGGAGTTTCCCAATACCTACGACGACATCGATCCGAGCACGTTCGACCCGCGCGCGCGCCTGGCACACATGGACCGCGAGGGCATCTGGGCGCAGGTGCTGTACCCCAACCTCGGCGGCTTCGGCTCCGGTCGTTTCCTGGCGCTCAAGGAGCCCGAGCTGATGCTCGAGTGCGTGCGCGCCTACAACGACTTCCTGATCGATTGGACGCGCGCCGATCCGCGCAGGCTGGTGCCGGTGATGGCGATGCCGTTCTGGGACGTCGACGCGACAGTCAAAGAGATCGCGCGCGGCGCCGTGCTGGGGCACAAGGCGGTGCTCATCTGCGGGCAGCCGCAAGCCTTCGGCCAACCGGTGTTGCCGCATCGGCACTGGGACCCGGTCTGGGCCGCCGCGCAAGACGCCGGCCTCCCGATCAGCTTCCACGTCGGCGCCGGCATGCTCGGCGACCTGTTCGACGATCCGGGCGGCCTCGGCATCAAGACCAACTTTACACGCACCTCGGCGCTGTACTTCCTCGAAAACTCCAAGTGCCTCTCCGATCTCACCTTCGGCGGTATCTGCCATCGCTTTCCCAAGCTCAAGTTCGTCTCGGTCGAAAGCGGCGCCGGTTGGATGCCGTTCATGCTCGAGGCCTTCGACTGGCAGTGGCAGAATGGCGGCGTGCGCCGCGAGCATCCCGAGTACGATCTGCTGCCGAGCGAGTACTTCCGGCGCCAGATCTACGGCTGCTTCTGGTTCGAGAATGAAGGCGTGCGCACGGCGCTGGAGGTCTATCCCGACAACATGCTGTTCGAGACCGACTTCCCGCATCCGACCAGCATGTCGCCCGGGCCGCAGAGCTCCGCCGTACGGCCGCGCGAGTACGCGGCGCGCGCCCTGGCGGACGTGCCGGAGACGACGCTGCGCAAGGTGCTGCACGACAACGCCGCCGCGCTCTACCAGCTCGAATAAGGATTCCGCCGCGCGGTGTTCGACATGCAGTGGCTGCGCGACGTGCGCGTCGTCGATTTCTCGACCGAGATCGCCGGCCCGTATTGCACCAAGCTGTTCGCCGATGCTGGCGCCGAGGTGATCAAGGTCGAGCCGCGCGGCGGCGATCCGCTGCGGCGCTGGTCGGCATCGGGTGCCGATCTCGGCGACAGCGACGGGGCGCTGTTCCGTTTTCTCAACGCGTCGAAGCAGTCGGTCGTCGGCGAGCCGGGCGATGTGCCCGTGCAGGAGCTGGTGGCGAGTGCGGACCTGGTCGTCGAGAGCTTTCCGATCGGTACCATCGACGGACTCGATCTGCCGCGGCGCTTCCCGGGGCTGGTGCTGCTGTCGATCACGCCGTTCGGCCGCGGCGGCCCGTGGCACAATCGCCCGGCGACCGAGTTCACCATTCAGGCCGAGGCGGGATCGATCGGCGCGCGTGGGCGCCCGGACGGCGAGCCGTTCCAGGCCGGCGGACGCATCACCGAGTGGGTCGGCGGCACGTTCGCGGCGGTGGCCGCACTGGCGGCGGTGCACCGCGCGCGCCGCACCGGGCACGGCGAGCACATCGACTTCTCGCTGCTCGAGGTGATGTCGCTGGCCTCGACCAACTTTCTCGATTTGATGTGGAGCCTGTTCGGCCGCCCCGATGTCCCAGGGCCGGGGCGCTCGGTCGAGACACCGTCGATCGAGCCGACTGTCGACGGCTACGTCGGCTTCTGCACCAACACCGGGCAGCAGTTTCGGGACTTCCTGGTCCTGATCGAGCGGCCCGACCTTCTCGACGACCCCGAGCTCGCCCTGGTCTACGGCCGCATGACGCGCTTCGCGGAATGGAACGAGATCGTCCACGCCTGGACCACGCGCCACACCACGGCGGAGATCGTCGAGCGCGCCTCGGCGCTGCGCATTCCGGTGGCGCCGATCAACGACGGGGAGTCCGTGCAGCGCCACGAGCAGCTCGTCGCGCGCGGTGTCTTCCGGCGCGACGCACGCGACACGTTCACGTACCCGCGCCCGCCGTATCTGATCGACAGCGAGAGTCCAGCACCGCCGCGCCCGGCGCCGCGTCTCGGCGAGCACAGCGGGCGCGTCGCCCCCCGCGCACCGGCGCGCCCGCGAGCGAGCGGACCGTCGGAGCTGCCACTCACGGGGTTGCGCATTCTCGACGTCACCAACTGGTGGGCAGGCCCGGCCTCGACGCACATGCTCGCCGCGCTCGGCGCCGATGTCATCCACATCGAGTCGATCCAGAAGCCCGACGGCGCGCGCTACGCCGGCGGCGTCTTCGCCGGACACGAGCGCTGGTGGGAGTTCAGCGTCTTCTTCCTCTGCGCCAACGCCAACAAGCGCGGCCTGACGCTCGACCTCGGCGACCCGCGCGGCCAGGCGCTGATGCGGCGCCTGATCGGCCAGTGCGATGCGCTGGTCGAGAACTACTCGCCGCGCGTGCTGGAGCAGTTCGGCCTCACCTGGGACGCCGTGCACGCCCTCAACCCGCGCGCGATCATGGTGCGCATGCCGGCCTTCGGCCTCAGCGGTCCGTGGCGCGACAACACCGGCTTCGCGCAGACGATGGAACAAATGACGGGCCTGGCCTGGATCACCGGCCACCGCGACGATCAACCGCGCATTCAACGCGGCCCGTGCGACCCGCTCGCCGGCATGCACGCCGCGTTCGCCTTGCTCGTCGCCCTGGCCGATCGCGAGGCAACGGGTGTCGGGCGGCACGTCGAGGTGACGATGGTCGAAGGCGCGCTCAACGCCGCCGCCGAGCAGGTGATCGAGCACTCGGCGTACGGGCATCTGCTGTGCCGCGACGGCAATCGCTCCCCCGGCGCGGCGCCGCAGGGGCTCTATCGCTGCCGCGGCGTCGAGCAATGGCTGGCGCTGTCGGTGGCGAGCGATGCGCAGTGGATGGCGCTGCGCGATGTGCTCGGCCGGCCGGCGTGGGCTGCCGATCCCTCGCTCGACACGCACGCGGGTCGACGGGCGGCGCACGATCGCCTCGACGAGGCGCTGCGGCGTTGGGCCGCCGAGCGGGAGTGCGATGCAACGATCGACTTGCTGATCGCGGCGGGCGTGCCGGCGGCGCGCGTCGTCGATCCGCGCGCCACCAGCGCGCATCCGCAGATGGCGGCGCGCGGATTCTTCGAACACTGCGCGCATCCGGCCGTCGGCACGCACTGGATGCCGACCGTACCGTTTCGCTATGCCAGCGTTGCGCACTGGTTGCGCCGACCGGCGCCGGTGCTCGGCGAGCACAACGGCGAGATCCTGCGCGAGATGCTCGGTCTCGACGAGGCGGCCATTGCCGAGCTGACCGCGGCCGGCGTCATCGGCACGCGGCCGAAGGGAGTATAGAGGATGAGTGACGTCGATCTCGGATCGCGCCACCTGCACGCGCACACGGCCGACCGCGTGCTGCACGTGCGCATCGACCACGCCGCCAAGCGCAACGCCATCACGCAGGACATGTACCGCGGCCTCAAGCGCGCGGCGATTCTCGCCGATGGCGATGCCGAGCTCGACGCCCTCTGTCTCACCGGCACGGGCGATGTGTTCGCCGTCGGCGGCGACATGAGCGGCGCGAGCGAGCATCCCGAGGCGTTGGCACAGGAGCTCGATCCGACCGACCACTTTCCGTTCCGCCATCTCGAGCGCTGCCGCCGCGTCGTCGTCGCCGCGATCAACGGCATCTGCTACGCCGGCGGACTCAACCTGGTGCTGTTCAGCGACGTCAGTCTCGCCTCCGACCGCGCCGTCTTCCGCGCCCCCGAGCTGTTGCGCGGCGCGCCCGATCCGTGGATCGCGGCGCGCCTCGCCGCGCATGTCGGGCTGGGCAAGGCGAAGTACCTGCTCTTCACCGGCGCCGTGATCGACGCACACGAGGCGGCTGCTATCGGCCTGGTCGGGCGCGTCGTGCCGCACGCCGAGCTGGCGGCGCAGCTCGAATGGACCCTCGATCAGATCCGCCAGACCGGCCCGCGGGCCCGCGCCATGGTGAAGGACGATATGAACGGCCGCCTCCCCGCACCCGACGTCAACATGTTCCGCCGCGCCATCATGTCGCCCGAGATGGCCGAGGGCTTCCAGGCCTTCTTCGAGAAGCGCCGCCCGAACTGGCCGCGCGAGTGAGATTCAGGTCAGCGACAGCCACAGCCGCAACAGGTGGCGGCGCTGCGCGGGGTCGTCGTGATCTTCGTAGGCCGTGCGGGCGTGCAGGACGACGTGGTTGGAGATGAGCTGGATGTCGCCGGGCTCGAAGTGCATGTCGAGGTAGACGTCGGGTGAGGCGGCGATCTCTTCGTAGAGATCGAGCAGCGTGCGCTCGTCGTCGGTGAAGGGCGGCACTTCCGCGTGGCGCACGGCGGAGCGGACGTAGTCGCTGTGGTAGAAGGTGCGCAACGTGCCGGCGGCGAAGCGGCACGGCACGACGGGCACGTAGGGCAGGCGTCCGCTGCCCTGCTCGTCGCGCGTGTCGAGGCAGAACGGCTCGTAGAGGCGTTCGACCAGGTCGGGGCGGCGCCGCAGGAGCTCGTTGTACACCGTGACGGAACTGGCGATGCGGCTGGCGCCGCCGCGGCGCGCCGTGCGCAGGCACAGCAGGCCGACGACGTCGGCGAGATCGCAATGATAGGCGATGTCGCCGGCGGTGCGATAGCGGCGCACGTAGGGGTTGGCGGCGTCCTCACCGGTGTCGACGACATGGCCGAGCAGCTCGCCGTCGGGGTTCTGCGCGCCAGGCTCGCCGAGATGCTGGCCGAGCGCCCAATACACCAGCGCCGCGCGCTCGTCGCCCCAGCGCGCCACCGGCAGCCCGCGCACGAGCACGAAGCCGCGCCCGTCTGCCAGCTCGCGCGCCCAGGCGGCAATGACCGGAGCGAGTGTCGGCAGCGGGAAGTCCTCGCGCCGCACCTCGCCGAGGCTCAGGCCGCGCGCCTGCACGGTGTCGGCGGCGCGCTCCAGCTCTACGATCTGGTCGGGAGAGAGTCGCGCCATCCAGTCCGACTGGCGCGCCACCTCCGGGCCGCGCCATGCGGCGGCGACGGCGAGCGGCTGGCGCCGCACGGTGTCGTGGTCGCGCTGGAAATAGCGCAGCGCCTGGGTGCTGAAGCTGAGGTGGTTGGGGGTCATGCGATAGTCATCGCCTAGCGTACGGGAGGGTCGAGTGTCCAGGCAGAGCTCCCTGCTGCGCTTGACGCCATTGCCGATGTTGGCAGAGTGGCGCGATGCTGAGGACCGACAAGAGTCAATCCGCGCGGCGCTGGCTGTGCGCGGCCGCCGTGGTCGCGACGTGGGCTCTCGGGCACGGCGGCACGGCCGTCGCGTTCGATATCGAGGACGTCGTGGCGAAGGCGGCGGCGCTGGCGGAGAAGCCGTACGAGGCGACGAAAGTGCCGCAGTGGCTGCTCGACATCAACTACGACCAGTGGCGCGACATTCGTTTTCGCACCGAGCGGACGTTGTGGCGCGGCACGCCGTCGCCGTTCCAGGTGCAGTTCTTTCACCCCGGTCTGTACTTCGATCGCACGGTGCTGATCAACGAAGTCGACGACACCGGCGCGCACCCGATCACCTCGAGCTCCGAGCAGTTCAACTACGGCAAGAACGACTTCGGCGACCGCGTGCCGCGCGATCTCGGCTACGCGGGATTCCGCATTCACTATCCGCTCAACAAGCCCGAGTACTACGACGAGCTGATCGTCTTCCTCGGCGCGAGCTACTTCCGCGCCCTCGGCCGCCACCAGGTCTACGGTCTCTCCGCGCGCGGCATCGCCATCGACACGGTGGCCCCGACGCCGGAGGAGTTTCCGTACTTCCGCGAGTTCTGGCTCGTGCGCCCGGCCGCCGACGCGACGCAGATGGTCGTCTACGCGCTGCTCGACGGGCCGAGCGTCACCGGCGCCTATCGCTTCACCATCCAGCCGGGCGACCAGACGGCGGTGCACGTCGAGGCGCGGGTGATCTTGCGCCGCCCGGTCGGCAAGCTCGGCATCGCGCCGTTCACCAGCATGTTCTTCCACGGCGAGAACACGCTGCAGCCGGCGGTCGACTACCGCCCCGAGGTGCACGACTCCGACGGCTTGCTGCTCAACTTCGACAATGGCGAATGGCTCTGGCGGCCGCTCGACAACGCGCGTTCGATGCAGGTCAACTCGCTGCAGATGCACAACCCGCGCGGCTTCGGCCTGCTGCAGCGCGACCGCGATTTTTCGCACCATCAGGACCTCGAGACGCGCACCGACCTGCGCCCGAGCGTGTGGATCACCACGCACGGCGATTGGGGCGACGGCCACATCGAGCTGATGCAGCTGCCGACCGACACCGACATTCACGACAACATCGTCGCCTACTGGGTGCCCGCGTCGCCGCCGCTACCCGGCGTGCCGGTGTCCTTCTCCTACTCGATGTACTGGTACGGCGACGACCCCAGCCGACCGCCGGGTGGCCGTCTGGTCGCGACGCGCCGCGACTACGGCACGTTCCCCGGCGGCCATCGCTTCGTGCTCGACTTCGAAGGCGCGGGGCTGAGCGCGATACCGGAGGACCGCGCCCCGCGCGGTGTGATCACCATCGCCGGCGGCGACGAGGCCGGCGAGGTGCTCGACTACCACGTGGTGAAGAATCCGGTCACCGGCGGCTGGCGGGTGACCTTTCAGGTGCGAGCGAAGAAGCCGGCGCCGCTCGAGCTGCGCTGCTTTCTCGAACGCGACGGCGAGGCGCTGTCGGAGACGTGGTCGTACGCGGTCCTGCCGTGACTCTTCCCCTCCTTGGCAAGGAGCGGGAAGGGGGGAGGTTGTTTTCCCCGCATTCAACGGAGAACCTCCCCTAGCCCCTCCTTGGTAAGGAGGGGGACCGGATTCAGAGCGCGGCGCCGAGGATGATCGAGCCGGCGTAGCCGCCACTCTCTTCGACGATGTCGAGGAGGAGATCTTCGAGGCCGTTGCGGGCGATGGCGTCGGTGACGTTGGTCGTGTCGTCCGGGCCGCGCGTGTCGTAAGGCGACGTGGCGTGCACGGCGGCAGTGAGCGCGTCGGGGAAGTACAGCTGCGAGACCAGCACGGTGGTGGAGTCGAGGTGGGTGCGGACGTGGATATGTACGGTGCGGCCGGTGTACCAGCCCGGATAGATCGTGGTGAACTCGACCCGTCCGTCGGCGTCGGTGACCTGGTAGCCGCGCAAGAAGGTTTTGCCCCGGGTGTCGATACCGCCGGGCTGACCCGCGAAACCGGAGTAGGCGCCGCCGGCGTCGGCATGCCAGATGTTGACGACGGCGTCGCGGATCGGCGCGCAGCCATCGGCGTCGACGAGCTGGAGCGCCAGGCGCAGGGGCGTTCCGGCTCGATCTTCGCGGACGTCGCTGCGCACGAGGCCGACGTCGATGAAAAAGGGGCCGAGCGTCTGTTGCGGCGTCAGGACACACGACACCTGCTCGGGCGTCACGGTCGCAGTTGGCGTGGCGCTCGGCGTGGGAATCTCCGGCGTCGGGCTCGGCGTGCTCGTCGGTCGCTCGGTGGGCTCTCTTGTTGAGGTCGCGGTGGGGGACGGCAGTCGGGTGGACGTGCGCGTCGGCACCGCAGTGGCAGAGGGCGCGCTGGTCGGTGCACGGGTGGGCGTCAGCGTACGGGTCGGCGTGGCGGCCGGTGTCGAACCCGAGTGGCCATTGCCGCAGGCAGCTGCCACTGCACCTGCGCCGAGCACGCCGAGCTGTTGCAGCGCTTGTCGCCTGCTGAGGGCCAACCCTTTACGCGACATTCGACACCTCGTTTCCTACCACGTGTAGCCGCATTGCATACCGACGCCGACGTCCGGACTCCCGGACGCTAAACCGGCGGAGACGTATGTGTCGAGGGACCACGGTTCGAGAAATTTCCAGGACGCGAACGGCACCAGCTCGAGACGCTGTCCGCTCGACGACGTCGACGCCTGCCGATAGTCGAGCAACAGCCCGGCGCTGAGCGGATCGATGAAGCGAAACGCCGCGCCGATGGTGCCCAGGAAGATGTTGTCGAGGTGCGTGTCGGGAAAGTCGCCCAGGAAGCGGTAGCCCACCGTGCCGAACGGCGTCAGCCGGCCGAAGGCCCAGGTGAGATCGCTCTCGATGCCAAAATCGAAGGCGCCTGTTCCCAGACCCTTGCTGCGACTGGCGGTCGGAAACTTCACCACGCCGACGAGGTCGACGAACGGCACCCAGACCGGCCAGTCCGCGGGGAGGGGAAGACTGCCTGCGGCGCGCGCCAGCACATCGCCGAGGCCGCCGGAGTTGCCGCCGCCCGCGACCGGACCATTCGGGCCTTCGCCGCCCGGACCGCTGATGTACAGATACGGGACCGTGAGCCGCAGGGTGAAGCGGCTGAGCTCCCCCGTGATGACGAGCGGCACATAGTGGATGTCCGTCGTATCCGAAGTGCCGTAGTTGCCGCTGCTGAAATGGTAACCGAGGCTCACTTTGAGCCGACGATGCAGCGCCGGCTCTGTGGTCGGCGGGGCGCGGCGGGCGGGGTTGACGGCCTCCGCCTCGCGCTGGCCTCCGAGTGTCACGGCGATTACCGCGCACGATGCGAGCAGCCAGCGCACGATCATCGTCCGGCTGATATGGCGCGCGCTCCAGAACCGCAAGCCCCCGTGCGCGTCGCTGTCGACGGGCATCCGCGTCGTGATGGTTTGTTGCCATGATCCGATCGGTATTCAGCTCACCCGTGCCCAGGCAGCGGGAGGGGGTGCCCGCTGCCTGGGCGGTGATGATCAGGTGGGGGGCAGGTCTACTCGGCGCTCTCGCACGCGTCGCGGCAATCGATCAGGGTGTCGCGGCAGGTATCGACCGCTGCGGCGTTGGCGTCGAGACACGGGTCCGCGCACGCGTCGAGCGCGTCGACCGCTTCATCGCAGGCATCTGAGGTGCGGTCTGCCCCGCACGCGCTCTGCGCCGCCGCGACTTCGGTCGCACAGGCGCCGGTGATGCAGGTCAAGGCCTCGTCCTTCGCCGTCTCGTGGCAGCTTTCGGCCGCGGTGGCGCACGCGGCGGGGCAGGGGAAGATCAGCTGTCCCAACAGGCCGCGGGGGTGCGCGGTGCGCGGTAGCGCTGGCCGCGAGATGCCGCCTGGTCCTCCGCCCCTGACCCCATGGCGTTCCGGGCGCGCCCAGCTGGGATGGGCGACGGTCAGGGCGAGAGCCGCCAGCAGGGTGATCAACTTCCAATTCGGCTTTGCGATCATGTGATGCTCCTTCATTCGTCTCGGACATCGATTGGTTTTCGTTCGACCCGTTGCAGCGCATCCAGCGCTGTCAGCCGTAGTCGAGCGGCCCGCCACAGCCAGTTGAGCCGTCCATGTGCGCCTCCTTCTCAAATCTGATGTGGGAATATGTTCCACGCGAGATAGAGGCTACGTGGGAATCTTTCCCGCGTCAATGGTTTTTCTTTTTTTGTTGTGGTAAAAGTTTCCACGTGACTGAAGTATCAGGTGAAAACACTCCGGCTCCGGTGGGGTCGGAGAGCTTGATCGCCAGTTTGCGGCGCATCCTGCGCCCGTTGGTGCGCCTGGCGATCGCCCGTTCGCTGCCGTTCCCGTTCGTCGCCAATATCCTGCGCGGGCTCTTCATCGACGTCGCGGTGAAGGAGTTTCCGGTCAGCGGCCGGCCGCAGAGCGACAGTCGGATTACCTTGCTGACCGGCGTGCACCGCAAAGACGTGCGCCGCCTGCGCCATCAGCCCCGAGACGTGTCGGCGCCGCCGCGCGCCGCGTCCCTCGGCTCGCAACTGATCGGGCGCTGGACGGCGCTGCCCGAGTACCTCGACGAGAACGGGGCGCCGCGTCCGCTGCCGCGCCTGGCGTCGGCGAACGAACCCCACACCTTCGAATCGCTGGTGCGGTCGATCAACACCGACATCCGCCCGCGCGTGGTCCTCGACGAGTGGCTGCGCCTCGGCATCGCGCGGATCGATGAGCAGGACCGCGTCTGCCTCGAGGTTCAAGCGTTCATTCCGCGCGAGGGCTCCGAGGAGATGACGTATTTCTTCGGACGCAATCTGCACGACCACCTGGCAGCGGCGGTGCACAACATGCTCGGCGAGACGCCCCCCCTCTTCGAGCGCAGCGTGAATTACAACAACCTCGGCCCGGCCGCCGTCGCCGAGCTCGCCGAGCTGGCGCAGCGGCGCGGCATGGAGGTGCTGCAGGAGCTCAACGCGAAGGCGCTGCGCCTGCAGCGCCAGGACGCCGGGCAGCCGAGCGCATCACGGCGCTTCAACTTCGGCCTCTATCTGTTCAGCGAGGATCAGGCAGTGCCGCCCACCGAGGACGAGGACCCGGAAGATGGCCAGTCGTAGGCGCGGCGGGGCCCTGGCGCTGGCACTGCTCGTCTGCTGCGCGATGCCGGGCGCGGCATGGGCAGCCAACAACTGCGCCGGCGGCGGCAAGCCGCGGCCCGACGAAGGCGGCATCGGCGGTACGGGCGCGCGGCCGATGGCGCCCGACCAGGACGACAGCGGCATCGGCGGCACCGGTATTTCGCGCGGCGACACCGGCATCATCGGCACGATCACCGGCTTCGCCAGCATCTGCGTCGGCGGCGTCGAGATCCACTATGATGCGCAGAGTACGGTGCAGGTGGACGGCCAGCCCGCCGCCGCCGATCAGCTGGCGGTCGGCCAGGTGGTGGAGGTGATGGCGGCCGGCACCGGGTCCGAGGTGCGCGCGCAGCAGATCGCGGTGTACCATGTCGTCGCCGGACCGGTGACGCGCCTCGACATCGAGCACGGCGAGATCGACGTCATCGGCCAGACCGTACAGCTGCCGAACGCCGATGCGGGAGTATCAGCCGACTACGCGCTGGGAGCTTTCGTGCAGGTCAGCGGCATGCGCCGCGGCGACGGCGTCATTGTCGCCTCACGCATCGCTCGCGCTGAGGCGGGTCTTTCCCACGTCGCCGGACCCGTCACGGAGGTCGGGCCGCAGGGACTGGTGCTCGGCCGCACGCCCGTGCGCGGCGAGGGGACAGCGCCCGTGTCGGTGGGGGACGAGATTCGCGTCGCCGGTTATTGGGACGGCGAGGCGCTCCAGGGTACCGCCATCGAGTCGATGCCGCGCATTCCTTTCGACGGCCGCGTCACGCGACTCGATATCGAAGGGTATGCGAGACGCGAGCCTGCCGGTCAGCTGAGAGTCGGTGCCTTCGTCCTCGACACGCCGCGCTCCGCGCCGGCCGACGCGCTGCCCGAAGTCGCGCGGGACGCCCGCGTCCGTGTCCAGGCCGTGGTCGAGAACGGCCGCCTCGTCGTCGAGCGCATCGGCGCGCTCGCCGAGCGCCCGTCGCCGCCGCAGCGCGAAGGCGACCCCAGGAGTTGGCGGCCCGGCGCCGTGCGTGACCCGCGCAGTCAGCCAGGCGAGCGCCCGAGGCCGGCCGGCGCCGACGCGATGCCCGCACGACCTCCCGACGGACGCAGCGTGGATGTTCCGGCCCGTCCCGACCGGCCGGACCGGCCCGATCGGCCCGATCGGCCGGCCGCCGTCGATCTACCGGAGCGCCCGCCCCGCATCGAGCGACCCAACCTGCCCGATCGGCCCGCAATTCCCGATCGGCCGCCACGCCCGGAGCGGCCCGGGCGTCCGTAAGTTCGCTTGCGGAAAGACGAGAATCACACCCGTCGCAGACAAGAGTCCGGAAGCCTTCCCCCCTTGCGGGGGAAGGTTGGGATGGGGGGTAATTAGACAATCCGCGTCAGCGGCTCCACTGCGGTGGCGGATCGTTGAACACCCCCACCTCGATCCTCCCCCGTCGAGGGGGAGGAGGCCGGAGAAGAGCCTCCGCGAGAAACCGGACCCCTCTCGCTTACGCCGCGGGCGGCGCGCTCACGGCCTCCATCGTCATCGCGCCGGGAGCGAGGGTGCGAAAGGATTGCATCGTGCGCGGATCGATCAGCGTGTCGGCCGTGACGTGCAACTTGGGGCGCGTGTAGAGCAACTGCAACGCGCGCGCATGCGGCAGACTGAGGTAACGCTCGCCGTACAGTCGCACCATCGCCTCGCGCACCAGCGGAGCATGGCGGCCGTTGAGCGTCGGGAACACGTGGTGCTCGACGTGATAGCCGAACTGGAAGTGCATCCGCTCCAGCCAATGCGGATTGCGCACCGAGAGCGAGTTGGCCAAGGGGTCGTTGATCTCGGTGAGCGAGCTCAAGAAATGGTTGGTGGCGATGTACGACATGGTGATCGCATTGGCGACCAGCACCGGCACCACATAGATGAAGAGAAAGCTCCAGGCGCCGGCCAGGAAGAAGACGGCGAGCCAGAATGCCAGCATGGCGGCGGTCTCGGCGTACACCACCCGGCGCGAGACGCGCTCGTAGTAGTTGTCGCGCTGGCTGTGGTTCAGCAGAACGACGGCCGAGTGCACCGAGAACGTGAAGGGCAGGAAGAACAAACTGCGCTTGTGGCGCGATCCGGGCGAGAGGCTCTCGACGGCGCGATCGCCGGCGCTGGCCTGCCATGTACTCAGGGTGCCGAAGCCGTCCGGGTCGAGCGCGGGGTTACCGGTGTTGCCGTGGTGGGCCTGGTTGTGCCAGGCGGTCCAGAGCGTCGGCGAGAGGCAGAAGATCCCCAGACCGAAATACCCGATCACTCGCTCGAGCAGGCGGCTCTTGACCACCGCGTGGTGCAGCGTTTCGTGCGCCAAGAAGGCCAGGCAGGCCCAGCTGTGCCCGGCCACCAACGCACAGCCCAGCGCGATGGGCCAGGACGGCGCGGCCGCGACGACGAACACGGCAAGAGCGGCGATGACCGCCACGTGCACCGGCAGCCACGCGGCGCGCCCGGGCACCGGCTGAAATATTGCGGCCGGGAGATGCTGACGGAGCTCGCGGGCGTATTCCTGGACGGACGATTGCTCGAACATACTGCGACTTGTCGTTGTCATGGATGCAAACCCTCGGAGTCATTGTGTCAGAGGGCCTGTCACTGGACGGTCACGGCTGGGTCACTGTTGCGACCGCTATGGTCTCCGTACTCGTCCTCGCCGCGTACGGCGCGGTCGTAGTCGGGCGTCTGCAGCAGCGTTTCGTAGTGCGCCGGCCAGCGCCGGCTGAGGAACACGGTCCAATAGGCCTGCCTGGTCATCGAGTCCCAGTGGATGATCGCCCGCCGGTATTGCTCGATCTGAAACAGATTGAGGCAGACCAGGATGCCGATCACGCCGACCGTCAGGTGGCGCCGCAAGGGCCCGCCGGACCACAGCCGTTCGATCGTCGCCGCCATCGGCAGCGCCCAGATCGCGTACGATTCGATCAGCGCCCGCATGCCGTAGCTGCCGCCGTACCACCAGCACCACCACGAGAACACGACGTAGAGGTTGACGGCCGTGAAGGCCGCGACCGCCCAGAACCATTCGCGCTGCCGCCGCCACAGCAGAACGATCCCGGCCAGGGCGAGGGACATGAGCGGGCTGTAGACGAGCAGGCCCTTGCGGTAGCTGAAGAGCCCGTCGACGATGTGCGGCCGGGAGAAGAAGAACCCCTCGTTGCCGTACGATTGGAAGAGCCACTGTCCGGTGTTGAGCTTCCAGAAGACCAGCTGCGGAATCACGACGGCGAAGGCGACCAGCAGGGCGGCGAACAGCGGCAGGGCATTGCGCCGCATCAGCGCGAGCTTGCTGCGCCAGGGGCCGAGTGCGCCGGGGCGGTAGAACAGGAACACCAGCACGACAACAGCGCTGGTCGGCCGCACCAGGGTGATCAGGCCGAGCGTCGCGCCGAGCCCGAGCGCCAACCGCCAGCGCGGCCGCGCGTGCCACTTGATCGTGAGGTGCACGAAGAGCGCGAACAGGAAGAAGCTGTGGACATGCGTCATGCCGCTCTCGACCGCGGTGTAGTAGAAGAGGTTGGTGCCCGCGAACAGCGCGATCAACGTCAGGCCGACGACATCCTCGGCGAAGCTGGCGACGAGGACGCCGCGCAGGATGAAGAGACCAAGTGCGGCATAGGTCACCGCGCCAAACGCGATGAAGTAGTGATAGATCCAGGAATAGCCGTTCGCTTCGATGCCGAAGATCTTGGCCGCCGCATGCGCCACCAAGAAGAAAGGCGTGTACAGGACGGCCGTTCCGCCCACCGTCTTCGGCACCTGGGCGCCGTTCTTGGCATCGATCAGCCCGAGAAAGGGTCCCACGCCCGGCGGCGGGCGGCGCGCAAAAGCGAAGCTCAAGTCATGATAGATGAAGGCGGCCGGCACGTAGGCGTACAGATGCTTGACGTCGTGCTGGACGACCTTGAGCTCCCGCCACTGCGGGCGCGCGTGTATGTAGCCGAGCGCGGCGGAAGCGAGCAGAACCACGGCGACCCACGAGCTGTGCTGCCGCAGGCCCTGCCATCGTCCGAACACGCGCGCCCCCTCCAGTAACTCACCTGCACGAGTACCCTCGCCCCGGTGCCAACGCAACGCCGGGCGCAGGCGCGGCAGCGTTGCGAAGATCTCAATGGCGCAATACTATGGCTATAGCCATAAGTAGTGGCCATCAATCGCCAGGGGAGACCCATGGAGAAGACGGTTCCAGCCGGCGAGTTCAAGAACGCGTGCCTCAAGATCATGGATACGGTGAGCAAGGACGGGGTGCCGGTGACGGTGACCAAACGCGGTAAGCCGCTGGTTCGAGTCGTACCGATTGGCGCCGAGACCAAGCGTGCGAGCCTGCGCGGAACGATTCTCTACGAGGCGGAGGATATATTCTCGACCGGTGAATCCTGGGACGCAGGGGAGTGAATGGCCGCCGTTCTCGATACCTGTGCGTGGATCTGGTTCTGTGCTGAACCGGAGAAGCTGTCGGCAGGCGCGTCCGAAGCGATCCAACGCGAGCGCCGCCGCGGCGGTTTGGTAGTGTCGGTCTTCTCCGCCTGGGAGGTCGCCAAACTGGTGCAGAAGGCCAAGCTGCGCTTCGCCATCCCGTGTCGGGAGTGGATCGACCGGGCGGTGCGCGCCGAGGGCGTCACGCTGCAGCCGCTCACGCCCCAGATCTGCGTCGAAAGCACCGAGCTGCCGGGATTGTTCCACGGCGACCCCGCCGATCAGATCATCGTCGCCACCGCCCGCGTGCTGGCGGCCCCGGTGGTCACGGCCGACCGCAGGATCCTGGAGTACGCACACGTGCCCACCATCTGGTGAGCTGTTTCCCTCCTTACGGCACAGTGCCGGCGGCGCGGAAGGCGGCCGACTTGCGCTCGGCGAGCTCGACGAGCTCGCCGAGGGGGAAGTTGTAGTCGAGCACGTGGGTGCCCAGGAACGAGGGCAGGAACAGGATGTGGTCGAAGGGGATCAGGTTCTGGCGCTGATCGCCGGCACCGGGCGCCGTACTGATCTTCAGGTAGCTGCGGTTCTGGTCGTCGCGCACGCACTCACCTCGGTAGAGGTCGCGGTAGAGCGCGAAGGGCGTCTCGATGCGCGGGTCGGGGACGACGCCGACGTCGAAGATCGCCTGGTTGGCGAACAGCGGCAGATACGTCTCGCTGAAGTTCGCGGCGCCGCCGCCGAGCGCGGCGGGGTTGGTGCACGCGGTGTCGAACCCGTCGGGGCCGACGACGTTTGAGCCGGCAGCGGGCGGATAGCCGTCGGCATACGTGCGGTAGGCGATGATACACCCGACTTCGTCGGCATTGGTGCACAGCGGCAGGTTCGCGAAGCTGCCCCCGACGATGGCGCCGTCGGGAACGTACACCGAGCCGCCGATCAGCAGCCCCGCCACCAGGCGCGCGCGCAGCCGTGGTTCGTCATCGAAGTACTGCTGCAGCAGCTGCGTCGCCATGGCCGTGCCCTGCGAGTGGCCCATGACGATGAACGGGCGACCGTTGTTCTCGTGCGCCATGTAGTGCTTGAACGCATCGTCGACGTCACCGTACGCGGTGTCGAAGTACTGCTGGCGCTCCGGCGTGTCGTTGAGGAAGGTGCCGATCGTCACCTGGCGGTAGAGCGGGGCGAAGACTCGGCAGGTACGCGTGAAACGCGACGCCTGGTTGAGCAGCGGGTCGAGCATCGGGTGGATGTCGGAGAAGTCGGTGTGGTTGCCGGGGATCGGCGAGAGATCGACCGTGGGGTAGACGTAGAAGCAGTCGATCGGCGGCGTCTGTGCCGCCGGCGCGTACGGTTCGACGACGAGCGAGAGATCGGGTTGGATAGCGGTGGCGTCGATGTTGTTGGTGAGACACTGGTCGTTGGCAGCCCCCGGCCGGCACAACCACATGTCGTCGCGCGCATATGTCGCGCTGGTGTAGCCGGCCTTCTTGAACGGGTTGAACGCCTCGATCAGGTCCTGCCACGCCGGCCCGTCGCTGACGAAGTCGGCCGTCCAGTCGCGCACCGTCGTCAGGTCGATGGTCTGTTCGTAGAACTTCGGCGACTGCATGAGCGTGTGGCTGACTCCCTGGGCGAGGAAGCGCTTGAAGCGGGTCGGCTGGCGGTCGTGGATCCCGTCGGTGACCTCGCGCAGCAGGGTCTCGAAGCCGTCGCCCGGAATGTTCAGCAGGAACATCAGGATCGGGTCGCTCAGGTAGTTGAAGTAGGCGACGCGCAATGTCGGGTCGCGTTCGAGCGCCCACTCGCTGAGATAGGTGATCTGCTCGCCGCAGCTCTCGCAACTCGCCGGGATGGACTCGCGGTACTTCCAGTTGGCGTCGCGCTCGGCCGCCGGCCCGGGATCGGCCGGATTCTGCAGCCCGGGTCCGGAATCGTTCAGCACCAGGATCGGCTTGTCCGGATAGGCCAGGCGCGTCACGGCGTATCCCGCGAACGTGCCGTAGCCGCCGGCGCTCTCGCCGGCGACGATGATCTGATCGGGGTTGGGGAACTCGCGCTGCATGAGGCTGACCGCGGCCGAGAGGTTCTGCAGGCCGTGGTGATACGTCTGCCGGCCGCCGTACTGGAGCGCGTTGTCGCCCGACCACACCGAGCCGTCGCAGTACGAGCCGAAGACGACCGTCCAGTCGGCGAACGGGTTGGCGGGATTGTCGCCGTCCAGGGCGCCGAGACCCGAGCCGATCCCCGACTCCGACGTCGCTTTGGCAATCGGCGTCCCCCAACAGGTTGCCGCGTTCCAGCACGCACCCCCGCCCTGCAGGTAGAGCAATACGTTGTTCGACGTGCCGCGCCGCACGTTGACCTGGAACGGGGTCCCACCGAGGCAGATCGGCCCGTTGGGGTCGGCGGGATACACGTACTCTTCGACGTCCCCGTTCTGCTGCTTCGCCGGCGGCTCGATGCCGAGGTAACGCCCGATGCCCGTCGCGCTGAGCTCGCCAACGAGCGTCACCGGCGTGTTGGTCGGCGTCGCCGTCGCGGTCGGCGTGGCCGTCCGCGTCGCGGTGGCGGTCGCAGTGGCAGACGGGATGCGCGTCGATGTCGGCGCAACCGTCTCGGTGGCCGCAACCGCGGTAGCGGTCGGCGCGCGCGCCGGTCCGTCGTCGTCGCCGCCGTTGCAGGCAGCCAGCAGCGGCAGGGCCGCGAGGACAAGACCGAGCGCAGTTCGGTGCACCATGACGAGCTCCTTCAACATCCGGTGAGCCGTCGCCGATAGGCCGAAACCGCTGGCCGACCCGACTCTTCCCCGGTTCACAATTCAAGGCGGTCTCATTGTCATGACCAGATCCGGGGTCGCGCGCAAGCGGCCGTCGCCGGAGCGTCACCCCGGAGCCGGTTTCGTGCGAACTTGGGAAGCGACAGGGCCGCGCGCTGCACCAGCCGACGCGCCACTCTCGCTGATCGGTGATGAATCATGTGGCATGATTGGTGCTCATTTTATCGATGTTCGACAGAGAAAGGCCCGGTCCCATGGCAACGCTGACGACAGACGAAATCGAGCGCGCGGTCGAAACGCGTGCCCACGACCTGCTCGTGGCCCGTCTGCGCGCTGGTCTGTGGGTGCTGTTCGGCGGCATCGCGGTATTCGGTGTCGCCGAGTTGGGGCTGAGCCGCGACATGCTGCTCCCCCTCTATGGGCTGAAGCTCGTCGAGCTGGCCGTGGTGGCGCTGGTGGCGTGGTCACTGCGCGGCGAGCGCCGGCGGGAGTCGGTGGTGGCGATCGCCCTGGTGGGGGTGGCCGTGATCTGCGCCACGACGGCGGCAGGGGCGATCATCGCCGGCGATGTCTCGACCCCACCGATGGTGTTCACGATCCTGGTGATGGCCCTGGCAACGTTGCTGCCATGGGGGCTCTGGCCGCAGGCAGTCGCGGTGGGCGCGGCCGGACTCGCGATCCTCTGGAACATCCGCGCCGTCACCGGCAGCTTGGACGAGATCCTGAGCTTTCCTGCCTTCGCCGCGGCCACCGCTTTCGGCGCGTCGCTGTATGTTGCGCGCGAGTTCCAGCGCTACCGCGCCGAGCGCACGCGGGTGGAGATCGAGCTGCACGCGGCGCGCGCGACGGCCGAAGCGGCGAACCAGGCCAAGAGCGAGTTCCTGGCCAACATGAGTCACGAGATCCGCACGCCGATGAACGGCATCATCGGCATGACGCAGCTCGCGCTCGATACGCCGCTCACCGCCGAGCAGCGCGAGTACCTGGACATGGTGCGGGGATCGGCGGACTCACTGCTGGCGGTGATCAACGACGTGCTCGATTTCTCGAAGATCGAAGCCGGCAAGCTCGACATCGCTCCGGTCGATCTCGCCTTGCGCGACACGCTCGGCGACACCACCCGAGCGCAGGCGGTGCGCGCCCACCAGAAGGGCCTGGAGCTGGCGTGGCAGGTATCGCCCGACGTGCCGGATGCCTTGATCGGCGATGTCGGGCGGCTGAATCAGATCCTCGTCAACCTGATCGGCAATGCAATCAAGTTCACCGCCCGGGGCGAGGTCGTGCTGGAAGTGCGCTGCGCCGCGGCGGATCTACTCGCATCGGAGCTGCCGCGAGACGACACCGCCGGCGCCGTGGTCCTGCACTTCACCGTGCGCGATACCGGCATCGGCATTCCGGCCGACAAGCAGGCGGCGATCTTTCGCGCCTTCGAACAGGCCGATACCTCGACGTCGCGCGCCTTCGGCGGCACGGGGCTCGGCCTCACCATCTCCCGCCGCCTGGTCGAGCTGATGGGCGGCAACATCTGGGTGGAGAGCGCCCCGGGCAAGGGCAGTGCGTTTCACTTCACGGCGCGGTTCGGCACTCAGACAGCTGCCTCGGTCGGCCTGACATCCGAGTCCGAGGCGCGCCTCGCCGGCCTGCGCGTGCTGGTGGTCGACGACAACGCCACCAGCCGGCGCGTACTCGAGGACTTGCTGCGCCGCTGGGGCGCGCAGCCGGTGGTGGCGCCGAGCGGTGCCGCGGCGCTGGCCGAGGTCGAGCTGGCACAAACACGCGGCGCCCCGTTCGGACTCATCCTCCTCGACAGCGAGATGCCGGAGATGGACGGCGCCAAGGTGGCGCGGCGGATCACGGCTGCGCCCGGGGGTGCCAAGCCGCCGATCATCCTGCTCACTTCCGGCCAACCGCTGGCCGACGCGGCATACTACCGCGGGCTCGGAATCTCGGCGCAGCTGCGCAAGCCGCCCAAGCACGACGAGCTGCAGGCCGCGATCCTGGCCGAGGTGGCGCCGCGCGCGCGGCTGCTCGAACCAGCCGAAGCCGTCGCGTCATTGCCGGCCAGCACGCGCCGCGCGGGCAACGAGTTGCGCGTTTTGCTCGCGGAGGACAATCCCGTCAACCAGCGCCTCGTCATGCGCCTGCTCGAGAAGCGCGGGCACTCGGTGACGGTGGTCGAGAACGGCCGCGAAGCGCTCAGCGCCGTCGCCCGCGAGCTCTTCGACGTCGTGCTCATGGACGTGCAGATGCCGGTCATGGACGGATTCGAAGCCACGGCGGCCATCCGCGCCGCCGAGGTTCCGACAGGCGCTCACATCCCGATCGTGGCGATGACCGCTCACGCGATGAAGGGCGACCGCGAGCGCTGCCTGGCGGCCGGCATGGACGGCTACGTCGCCAAACCCATCCAACCCCGCGAGCTCTTCGAGGTCCTCAGCGACGTGGTCCCTCCGCCCGCCGGCGTGGAGACGAAAGCCACGGCGGCGTTCGGAGGGATCAGGGCCTGATTCGCCGCGCCGTCCTTCCGTCTGTCGCGCACTTCGCTTCGCGACGTGGTATGAGCGCGCCGGGAGAAGACGCGATGAAGGACAGTTCCCGGCGGCCGCTGCTCGCGTGTGCGATCCTGCTCACGTGCTTCAGCCAGGCGCCTGCGGCGCGCGCACAGGATCCCATCGACTGGCGCGCCGCGTCCACCTGCGTCGACAAGGTATGCGCAGTCGCCGGAACCGTCGCGGTCGCGGAGGATGACGGCGCGGTCATCCGTCTGTTCTTCGATGCCGAGCGGCGCGATGTCGCCGTGGTCCTGCTGCGGGCCTGGTTCACCACCTGGCCGCACTACGCCGGGCAACAGATCGTCGCCACCGGTTACGTGCAGCGGTTTCGCGAGCGCACGGAAGTCGTCGTGCGCACGCCCGACGCGATCGCCGTGCGGGCGCCGCAGCCACCCGCCTCTCCCACGCTCGTCGCTGTACCGACGGACCCGCCGCCCACGGTTGCGCCGACGCCGGCCGAGGTCGAGCGACTGCGTCAGCGCGTGCGCGATCTCGAGCAGCAGCTGCGCGAGCAGAAGCGATAGCGGTCCCAGTCGCCTTTACGCGGCCTGCGCAACCGCTGGGAAGCGCTCTTCGTCGAGCATGCGCTCGCGCAGCCCATCGGGCGAGAGCTTCAGCGCATCGCACAGGTTGACGAAGGAGTACGGCCACTCGCGGTCGTCTGAAGCCACCCACTGATAGGCTTCCATGTACAGTCGCTGGCCGGCGCGCTGCTTGGCGTGGCGGTAACGGCGCAGATCGGACAACGCGATCTCGAGCACGGCTACGGCCAGGGCGCGCTCGTTGCTGGTCGCCTGGCCGCCCCAGATCGCCTGGAACTGGGCCGGGTGAATGATGACGTTGGAGATGGATTCGAACAGTGCCAGGGGGGCGCGGTACGTGTCGTCGCTATCGTGTTCTTGCTGGTCGTGGTCCTCTTCGAGGTGCAGGTGGGAGGTCTTCTTCGCGAGTCGAAACATTGGGCTCTCCTTCTGGCGGCCATCACCGCCGCTCCGTAGTCCGCCGGAAGGAAAGAAAGTTTCGGGCCATGTGCCGGCCACCACAAATTCAGGCTTTTTCCTCGCCTGAACGGGTTCGGCGGGCAATTCTTACAAGCGCGAGGAGTAAGAGGGGAGGGTGCCGGCGGTCCGGCTCGCCCGGCCAACCTCAGTGGTCTTTGTACGCCGCGAGACGGTTGTAGAGCGTCTTGAGGCTGATCCCCAGCACTTCGGCGGCGCGTTGCTTGTTGCCGCCGCATTGCTCGAGCGTGGCCATGATCAGGCGCTCTTCGACTTCGGCGACCGGGGTGCCGACGCGGACCTGCAATGCCTGCGCGTCATGGGCGGCGGCCGGGGCGCTGACCCCTCCCGACGCGCCAAAGTCACCCGGCAGGCTCGCCGGCGTGATCTCGTTGTCGGCGAGGATGAAGGCGCGGTGCACCAGGTTCTTCAACTCGCGCACGTTGCCCGGCCAGGTGTGCTCTCCCAGCCGTCGCAGCCCCGCCGCGCTCCAGCGTTTGCGCGCATCCTGTGCCGTGTTGAGCTCCTGCAGGAAGTGCTCGGCCAGGACAGCGATGTCATCACCGCGCTCGCGCAGCGGCGGCAACGTGATCGGGAAGACGTTCAGCCGGTACCACAGGTCCTCGCGCAACCGCCCCTCGGCCACCGCCTCGGCCGGTACGCGGTTGGTCGCTGCCACGACGCGCACGTCGACGTCGAGCGATCGCTCCGCCCCGATGCGCACCACCTGGCCGGTTTCCAGCACCCGCAGGAGCTTCACCTGCAGCTCGATGGGCATCTCCGTCACTTCATCGAGAAACAGCGTGCCGCCCGACGCTTGCTCGAAGTAGCCGCGATGGGCCCGGTCGGCGCCCGTGAAGCTGCCCTTTTCGTGTCCGAACAGCGTGCTCTCGATCAGGCTCGGCGAGACGGCGCCGCAGTTGATCGGCACGAACGCCGCCTTGCGCCGGCGGCTGAGCTGATGCACCGCCTGCGCGACGATTTCCTTGCCGGTCCCGCTCTCGCCGATGACGAACACCGTCGCATCGGTTGGCGCGACGCGCGCGATCAGATCGTAGACTTCGCCGATGGCCGGCGACGCGCCCACGAGCGGGCCGAAACGGCCCAGCTTGCGCAACTCGCCGCGCAATGCGCCGATCTCGTCGCGCAGCTCGAGCGTGCGCGCCACATTGGCCAGGATGACCTTCAGCCGCGGGATGTCGACGGGCTTGGTCAGATAGTCCGCCGCGCCCTGGCGCAGCGCGTCGACCGCGGTCTCGACGCTGGCATGGCCGGTGACGAGCACCACCTGCGTCTTGGCGCCGGCGACGTCCTTCAGCAGATCGAGGCCGCTGCCGTCGGGCAACATCAGGTCGGTGACCAGCAGGTCGGGCAGCTGCACCGCCAGCCGGGCGCGCGCCTCGCGCAGCGAGGCGGCGCCTTCGACGGCGAACCCCTCGTGCTCGATCAGTTCGCTCAGTGCGGCGAGCGAGCTGCGGTCGTCTTCGACCACCAATGCGTGTGCCATACGACCCCTGGACCCTTAGCCAGGGTTGCGACGCGGCACAAGCAGAGCAGAGCGGGTTCGAATCAGTCGGCCGGCGCGAGCGACCGAATGCGGGCCAGTAGACGATGCAGGTCGACTGGTTTGGAGAGGAAATCGTCGAAGCCTGCGGCGCGCGCCGCCGCCTCGGTGTCCTCGCCACCGCTGACCGCGATGGCCGGTGTGCGCCCACAGCCGCGTCGGGCGTCAGAGGCGCGAATCTGGCGTAGTAGCGCGCAGCCGTCCGGGCCGCCCGCCAGACCGATGTCGCTGATAATGATACGCGGCCGCGCGTACTCGTAGGATTCCATCGCCTGACTGGCGCTTTCGGCCGTGGTGACGCAGGCGCCCTGGTCGGCGAGCACGGACTCGAGCGCCTCCCGGCTCGGTTGGTCGTCCTCGACGATCAACACGCTCAACTCGAAGAGCGCTCCCTCGCGCCTGGCTGTTGGGGTCATGTCAGCTTCCATCGGCGATGTACCGGTTCCTCCAGGGAGGTCCCTGCTGCAGTCCACGCCCGCAAAAGTGAGCCGATACCATGCCACGCCCTTTCTCGTGCGCCACCGGGTCGTTACGGCGTGCCGCGCAGGTCGTTGTGTAAGAACCCGCAAGAGGATGAGCGCAAAGGGTTGAAAATATTGCGCAAAAGCGTAGGCCCACCAGTGGGGAACCGGGAGCCGGAGTGAGCGATCGCACACAGAGCCTCGACGCCATCGACCTGACCGACCTCGATCGCTTCGCGAACGGGTTCCCGCACGATCTGTTTTCCGCGCTGCGCCATGCCGCCCCGGTGTGGTTCCACCCACCGACGCCGCACACGCCGGGCGGCGAGGGGTTCTGGGTGATGACGCGTCACGCCGACATCGCCGCCGCTGCCGCCGATGCGGCCGTGTTCTCCTCGGCCACCGGCGGTCGCCGCGACGGCGGCGGCACGTTGATCGAGGATCTGCCGCTGGGTTTCGCGGCCGGCGTGCTGCTCAACATGATGGACGATCCGCGCCACAAGCGCATCCGCAAGCTGGTCACGGCCAGCGTCTCGCCGCGCGCGCTGGCGGCCCTGGAAGCGGATCTGCGCCAGCGCACCGCGGCGATCCTCGCCGGCGTGGCCGCGCGCGGTGGCTGCGACTTCCTGGTCGACGTCGCGGCCGAGCTGCCGCTGCAGGCGATTGCCCGACTGCTCGGCGTGCCGCAGGCGGATCGCCACCGCCTGTTCGCGTGGGCCAACGCGACGCTCGATTACGACGACCGCGACCTCGGCGGCCAGAGCGCCAAGACGCTCGCTGCCGCGCAGGCGATGTTTGCCTACGGCGGCGAGCTCATCGCCGAGAAGCGCCGGGCGCCCGCCGACGACATGCTGTCCGCGGTCGTGCACGGCTCCATCGAAGGCGATGACGGTGGCAGCGAATCGGTCACCGACCTCGAGCTGCAGATGTTCTTCAACCTGCTCATTGCCGCCGGCAGCGAGACGACGCGCAACTCGATCGCGGTCGGGCTGAAGGCGTTGATCGAGCACCCGGACCAGTGGCGCGCGCTGCAAAGCGATCGCACGCTGCTGCCGGCCGCGGTCGAGGAGATGCTGCGCTGGGCGTCGTCGACGCCCTACAACCGTCGCACCGCGACGCGCGACGTCGCCGTGCGCGGCCAGACGATCCGCGCCGGCGACAAGGTCACGCTCTGGTGGGCTTCGGCCAACCGCGACGAAGAGGTGTTCGCCGACCCCTTCAGGTTCGATATTCGCCGCATGCCCAACCCACACCTCGCCTTCGGCCACGGCGCGCACTTCTGCCTCGGCGCGACGCTGGCCCGGCTGGAGATGCGCCTGATCTTCGACGCCTTGCTCGACCGCTTCGACTCCATCGCGCTCGCCGGCCCGGTGGAGTGGACGCGCAGCAACAAGCACACCGGCGTGCGCCACATGCCGGTGAAGCTGCATCCGCGCAGATGACGAGGCGGTCGAAACGATATTGAATCGCCCCGACCTCAATCCTCCCCCGTCGAGGGGGAGGAGGCCCGGAATCAGACAGCCTTCCCCCCTTGCGGGGGAAGGTTTGGATGGGGGGTATTGAAATACCCGCGAAGCGCCCATGCGCTTTGCTCTTTCGTTTCCTTCTCGTCTTGACTCCCCACCACCCGAAGCGCTTCAACGTCGGCCATGACACCGACCAACGAAAGCGGCGTGGCATTTCGCGAATTGCTCGACGTGCTGCGCGAGGCGGACGCGACGTTTGTCGCCGGGCCGCGCGGCGAGATGGATGCCATCGGAGTGGCCGAGGGGTATCGGCACCTGACGCATCTGCTGAGCTATGCCTTCGATCTCTATCTCGAGGGCGATGCGCTGCGGCCGCGCTTCACGCCGCTGGCGGCGCCGACGCGCAAGATCCTCGGCGACAACGTCGACTCGCGCTACTTCTTCGCGCCGCTCGACGGCCGGCGCGCCTATCGCATCCGTGGGCGGCGCGGCAACGAAGTGTATCTCGCGTTCTGTGTCTACGGCGGCCTGCCCGACGGCCAGTGGTCGACGCGCGTGGTCACCAACATTTCACAGCGCGACATCGCCTTCGGTCCCGACGGCGACTTCGAGTTGGTGCTGAGTCAGGAACCGCCGGCGGGCAGCGGCGCGACCTGGGTGCCGCTGGCGCCCGATGCCGTCTGCGTCATCACCCGCGAGTACTACACCGACCCGCGCCAGGCGCAGCCCGGGCACTTCGCCATCGAGGCGATCGAACCCGCGCCGCCGCCGGCGCCGCTCGGCGATGCGGAGACCGCGCGGCGGCTGCGTGCCGTGGCGACCTTCGTGCGCGAGACCATCATGTTCAGTCCGATTCCGCCGCTGCCGATGGTCAACACGCTGATGCCGCCGGCGCCGTGGAATCCCAACATTCCGGGCTGGGGCACGCCTGACAACGTCTACGCCCTCGGCATGTTCCGCCTCGAGCCGCACGAAGCGATCGTCATCACCGGACGCTCGCCGCGCTGCGTCTACTGGGGCGTGCAGCTGTGGAATCGCTACATGCAGTCGCTCGACTACCGCTACCACCGCGTGTCGATCAATCACGCCCAGGCCGTGCTCGAACCGGACGGCTCTTTCCGCATCGTCATCGCGCACAAGGACCCCGGGACGCCCAACTGGCTCGACCCCGCCGGCCACCGCGAAGGACTATTCTTCTGCCGCTGGCTGCAGTCGGAGGAGATGCCCGAGCCCCCGGTGTGCACGGTGGTGAAGGTGTAAGGACCCCTTCACTCCCGCAGTTCCACCAACGCTGCCCGCAGCGCCTGCGGCACCAGCGGCCGCATCCACGGGTGCTGCCGCGCTATCGAGGCGGCGTAGCGCCGATAGCGCAGCGCCATGTCCAACCACGCCAGCGGCGCGGCAAGCTCGATCGCCTCGCGCACCGCGGCTAACGGCGCCAGCCCCGCGAACGGCTCCGCATACGCCGCCCGCAACCGCGCCGCCCCTCCGGCGCTGTGCAGCCCCGGCTGATACTCCGCGAGTCCCGCCAGCAGCGGCGCCAGGCTGAGAAATGGGTGGCCGATACCGGCTTCCTCCCAGTCGATGAGCACACAGCCCGACGCACCGACGAGGAAGTTCCCCGGCCACAAGTCGCCGTGCTCCAGGCTCAGCGGCACCGCGCCGCCCGCGAGCACGGCACAGCGGCGGCGCAGCTCCGGCGCCGCGGCGCGCAGGCGCGTGATCTCATCGAGCGACAGTCCAATCGTGTCGGCGCACAACGGCTCTATCGCTGCCGCCAGCTCCGCCGGCTCACGCGTGGCGCAGCCGAGCGCGCGCAGCGCCGGAACGTGTGCGATGCACGCGACCTGCAGCTGCGCGTACATCGCCGCGGCGCGCTCCCACGCGGCGATGTCGGTGACGGCCTCCAACTTGGGTCCCGCGTACGACTCCGTCAGCAGCCAGCGCCGCTCCGGCTCGATGGCAATCACACGCGGCAGGCACACGGGGGCGTGTTGTGCCAGGTACGCCGTGACGGCGCACTCGCGCCGCAGGCTTGCGGCAACCGCTTTGAAGTAGATCTCGCCGCCGCGCGTCCGCACCGACAACACGCACGACGTTTCCCACGCGCGTCTCTGTACGATCTCCTCCACCGCACCCCAGTCGGGGCGCAGCGTTCGCCCGAGCCACGCACAGGCATCGTCCCACCAACCGGGCCGTGTCCACTCGCGCCCGTCGACGATTGCCGGTTCGTGCGCCCGCTCGGCTCGCCAAGCTTCGAACCACGGCTCGACATCGGCGACCTCGCCCGGCTCCGCCCAGCGCATCCCCCGGCGCGGCGTCCACTGCGCATCACGGCTGTGCAGCTCGTGCGCGCGCCCGACGACGTCGCCGTGCGGCTCGGCGTCGTGATGCAGACTGCGCAGCACGACGGTGGTCAGCCCGAACTGTTCGCGCACCGCGGCGTTGAGGTAGTCGACCTCCGCCGTGTGGTAGTCCGCCGTCGTCACCGCCGGCAGCGCCGCGCCTGCCGGCCCATCGATCAGCAAGATCGCGCGCTGCTCTGGGTGATGGATGACGAGCTGATGCCGAACGGACAGCACGCGTCGTCATATCCCACCCGCCCGGCGCGGGAGCAACGCCGCCGTCTGGTGTATTCTCTCCGATCCCCCTCCTTTCCGCTCCGTTCCCCCTCCTTTCCAAGGAGGGGCTAGGGGAGGTCGCTTTGATGGACCAAAACTACCTCCCCCTGACCCCCTCCTTGGAAAGGAGGGGGGAACCGGAGAGAGCTGACTGCGGTTGCAGGCGGGCGGCAGCTCGCGATACTCGGGTTGCGACCACAGCAGAGGGAGACGAATCGGATGACGACGACTCAGGGAGAGAGCGGCGCGTTGCTGGCGGGCGTGCGTGTGATCGAGAGCTCGATGCTCGGGCCGGCCGCGGTCGGCATGCAGTTGGCCGACCTCGGCGCCGAAGTGATCAAGGTCGAGGCGCCGGGTGGCGACTACGTGCGCAAGATGGCGTTCCCGATCATTGACGGCGTCTCGCTGCTGCATTGGCATCTCAACCGCGGCAAGCGCAGCATCGTGCTCGATCTGCGCACGGCGGAGGGCGTCGCGACGTATCTCGACCTGGTGCGCGGGGCCGACGCCGTCATCGAAGCGATGCGGCCCGGCGCGCTGGCACGCCGCGGTCTCACGTACGAGCGCCTGCAAGAGGCCAATCCCGCCATCGTTTTCTGCAGCATCTCCGGCTACGGCCTCACCGGTCCGTACAAAGACATGCCGAGCCACGGCATCGCCTACGACGCCTGGGCCGGCGTGGCGCGCCCGACGTTCGACGCCGAGGGGCGCCCGACCATCCCGAGCTACACGACCATTGGTATCAACGCCGGCCCGCTCTATGCCGCGCTCGGCATTCTCGCCGCGATCATTCGCGCGCGCGCCACCGGGCGCGGCTGCCGTTTCGAAGTGGCGCAGAGCGACGCGGCGGCGGCGTTCAACTGGAACGGCATCGAGGGCAACAAGGCCTACGAGCGGCCGGAGGACGAGGTCACCGGCAACGACGGCGACGGCAAGGGCGCGCGCCGCCCGGTCGGCGACAACAGCATGACCGAGTCGGTGCGCTATCAATACTATCGTTCGCGCGACGGCATCGTGCTGTTCATGGCCTCGGAGCGCGAGTTCTGGAAGAACTTCTGCCACGGCGTCGGCCGCGCCGATCTCTACGAGCGCAATCCCGGCGCCAAGTATGCCGACCACGCCCGCGGCGACGTCGCCTTGCGCGCCGAGTTGGCGGCGATCTTCGCCACCCGCACGACCGAGGAGTGGATCGCCTTCGGCCTCGACGTGAACACGCCGCTGGCGCCGGTGCACGACACCAAATCGATCGTGCGTGACCCGCAGTTTCAAGACCGCCTGCCGATGCGCCCGTGGCGGGAGGCCGGCACCGACCTCATGCCGTCGCCGATCAAGTTGCTCGACGAGCAGCTGCCGGTGCCCGGCAAGGCGGCTGTCGAGCCCGGGCGCGATACCGACGCAGTGCTGGCGAGCGTGCTCGGCTACGACGCCGAGCGCATTGCCGCCCGGCGCCGCGCCGGCGCCCTGGGCTAGGCCGCGCCGCGCCATGGCGAAGCCGCGCATCCCGCCGCCGCCTTCGACGCATTCGGGCGGCGCCGACATCGACGGCTCCTACGCGCGCTACGTGCTCGGCGTGTTGGTGGTGGTGTACGTCTTCAACTTCCTCGACCGCCAGATCCTTTCGATTCTCGCCGAGCGCATCAAGGCCGACCTCGGCCTGTCCGACGCGCAGATCGGCTTTCTCTACGGCACCGCCTTCGCCGTGTTCTACTCGCTGTTCGGCATCCCGCTCGGGCGGCTCGCCGATGTCTGGGTGCGCACGCGCCTGATCTCGGTCGGGCTGCTGTTCTGGAGCTTGATGACAGCGCTGTCCGCCTTTGCGCGCGGCTTTCCGCAGCTCACCGCCGCGCGCATCGGCGTCGGCATCGGCGAGGCGAGCGCCAGCCCGGCGGCGTTTTCGCTGCTGTCGGACTATTTCTCGCCGGCCAAGCGCGCCACCGTGCTGGCGATCTATTCGAGCGGCATCTACATCGGCGCCGGGCTCGGGCTCGGCATCGGTGGGCTGATCGTCGAGCGCTGGGATGCTGCCTTTGCCGGCCAGATCGCGCCGTTCGGACTGCGTGGCTGGCAAGTCGCATTTCTCGCCGTCGGATCGCCGGGTGTGTTGATGGCGCTGTGGGTGAGCACGCTGCGCGAGCCGCGGCGCGGCCAGAGCGACGGCATCATCGCGGCCCCCATCGCGCATCGCGGCCCGTGGCGCGAGCTGGCCCTGGAGCTGTGCGCGGTGTTGCCGCCGCTGACGCTGTTCAACTTGTGGCGCCTCGGCGCCGGCGCGCGCGGCGTGGCGTGGAACCTGGCCGCGGCAGCCGGCTGCGCCGCCGGCGCGGCGCTGCTGATCGCGCTGCTGGGCACGCCGCCGCAGTGGATCGCGCTCGGCATCGGAGTCTATGCGACCGTGTCGTGGGCGCACGCGCTGGCGCTGCGCGACCGCGCGGCGTTCGAGATGATTGTGCTCACGCCGACGCTGCGCTACGCCGGCCTTGGCTTCGCGCTGCTCGCCTTCACCGGTTACGGAGTCGGCTTCTGGGCGGCGCCGTTCTTCATTCGCGTGCACGGCGTCAGCGAGGCGCAGGCCGGTGTGGTCCTCGGCGGCACTGCCGCGGTCGCGGGGTGGGCCGGTGTGACGCTGGGCGGGCTGTGGGCGGATCGCTGGCGGCGGCGAAATCCGGCGGCGCGGCTCTACGTCGGCGTCGCCACCGGTCTCGCGCCGCTGCCGCTGCTGCTGTGGCTGTTGTACACCGAGCACACGGCCATTGCGTTTCTGCTCAACGCGCCGCTCAGCGTTGCCGCCAGCATGTGGATCGGCCCGGGCGCATCGACGATTCAAGACCTCGTCTCGCCGCGCGTGCGCGGCGCCGCCGCGGCGGCCTATCTGCTCGTAGTGACCTTCATCGGCCTGGCGCTCGGCCCCTACGCCATGGGCCGCCTCTCCGTCGCCACCGGCGACCTGCGCCTCGGCATGCTGCTCGCGGTGGCGGCCAATCTGACGGCCGTCGCGCTGCTCCTGCGTGCGGCGCACCACCTCCCCCGGGACGAGGCCGCGCAACGCACGCGATTGGACGCGCTGCGCGCGCCGGCGGGCGCCGGTTCGCAGTAGCTGAGTAGGCGGCGACCTCGGACGCTTCGCCGACGCACTGCCTGACGTGGCGCGCTCGGATCAATTCTCCACCGGCGACCGCCCCTGCTCATTGAGCATCACTCGATGCGGGATCTCCTTGAGGCTGAACGTTGATGGTCAAATCCGCGACAAGAAGACTCTTGGTGATCTTCTGAGGAACCAATGGAGAACTCCTGGTTGGCTAAGGGTAAGTCCTAATTGACGGTTAGCGGAAACCCGTCCTACGTTGTGTACGGAGGCACGTTTCTACGGACAGTCCATTACCGATCAGGGAAGCATTCGTGGAACAGACGCGATCGAGGCGGGCGCGCATGGCGCCCATGCCGACCGCGTTGATCGTCCTCGTCGCCGGCTGTGCCAGCGGTTGTGCCGTGCGCATGCGCGGCAGCGAGCACTACTTCGGTCCGGTCTTGTTCCGCTATGCGGCGCCGCCCGCGGCACGCGCCTACGTCAGCGAGGTGCGGGCACTTGGCGCCCTGCTCGAGGCCGGAACGCAATGGGGCGTGTCGCTCGGTGACTTTCGGCGTGTCGCACTCGCAGCGGCCGAAGGCGAGTGTGCGTCGGATCCGAGCATGCCTTCCGCCTGGCGCTGGACTCGCCTCGAACCCTGGGACCCGAACCCGACGCCCGGATCGTGGCATCTGAGCTTGTTTCATCTGCAAGGCGAGGGTGTCCGCGCGCCGTGCTTCGTGCGCCGTGTAAACGCGGGCCTCGCGCTGACGTTTGGCGCGGAGGTCAACGCACTCTCTCTCGGCTTCACGGCCCGGACGCACATGACGCCGCCTGCGGACGCTCTGTCTCTGCTGCACTTCGATGCCAGTCATCCCCTCGATAGCCAGCTCACCGTGTGGGAGGTCGCGCCCGATGCGCCCCTGCCGGTCGAATCCATCCTGGAGGAGGTAGAGGAATGAGACGAACCGCGATGCTGTACGGACAATGTGCCGCCCTGGCACTTCTGGCGGGCTGCGGCCACACGCTGGGCTTCGGCACAGCGACGAAGTTCGGGCTCGACATCTCGCAGCAGGCCGACCAGACGGTCGATGTGACGATGGGCTACGACCGCGCCGAGGTCGCATCCATCCCGGCACCGAAGAACGATGATGCCGACGCGGTAAAGACCCAGGACACCTACGCAGTGCTCGGCCTCTTCGACGTGCGCTACGGCAATCCGTGGACGGACGAGGCGCTGGTGCTGCACCAGTTCTTCGCCACCGGATGGGCGGCGCATCAGGCGGCCAACGACCCGAATCTGCAGAAGCTCTTCGGCACCAAGGCGCGCGAGATATGTGGTCGTTCCTGCGAACAGACTGGAGGGGAGTGATGCGACAGCGATCTCTTGTCGTGGCGCTCGCCGCCATTGTCGTGCTCTGCGCGGGCGCGTGCTCGCGTGTGACGATCGTGACCGGGACGACCCTGGGATTGAAGGCGACGCCGGGCGACGGCAACGCCAGGCCGCCACAGGTGACGCTCGGCTACAAGCGCGCCGAGACTGCGCTGGTCCCGACCAGTGGAAAGAAAGCCTCCCGCGACCCGGGCGGCAACGACGTGGCCGATGTCGACGCCTTCTCGACTCTCTCCACCTTCTCACTCAACACCCGGTGGTTCGGTACGACCGAGGTAGCCTCTTTCATTGCGACCGGCCACGCGGCCCGCGACATCCAGGCCCCGGCGTCGCGCTTCAACCAGGCGTTTGCGCCCGCCACCATAGCCGGGGATCTGGCGCCCGAGGTCGAGTCGCGTCAGGACAAGATCTTCGCTCAGACGCAGGCACTCGACGAAGAACAGGCCGCTGCAGTTCTCAGCAACGCCGGTCTTCCGGTGAAAGCCAACAAGACCGCCAAGCAGTCGCTGCAGGACTACCTCATCGAGGCGGACACGGACGACGAGCTGGTGCTGCTCGAAGACGCCGTCGCGAGCCTTCAGCAATAGGGAGAGATCGCATGCCCCTCACTCTGGAAATCCTCTCCGCCACCGATACCCTGGCCGCTCATCAGACCGCCCTGCGGCGGGTCGAGAAGAAGGGCTTCGTGCTGCTGTCCTTTGCCGTCGGGCGCGCCGAGGGTCGCCAGGCCAATCTGGTCACCTTCGTGCAGGACCAGCCCGCCCCTGCCGGCGACCCGCTCACGCTCGAGCCGGTCGCCGGATCGCTCGACAAGGACGCTCAGGAAGCGGAGCTCAACGCGGCCGTCGGGGCCCCGGTGTGCTACGGCAGCTTGCTCGTCAAAGGGCAGGTGACGAACGTTCTGGCGCGTCGCTGATATGGCCGGGTCTCGCGCAGCGATTCTCGCGCTTCTCGTGGTCGTAGGAGTTGTCGGCTGCGCCGCGCAGCGGACCGACACGGCGCTGACAATGCACGCGGACCGGAAAGGCCAGCCTCCCTCGCCGCACCTGCTCCAGCAGATGCGGGATATCCGGCAGGCGCTGAGAAACGAGCATCCAGAGGAGTACGAGCAGTTTGATGTGCCGGAAGCTCAACCTCTGCAGCGGTATCCGCGGCTGACCTTCCCGGCATTGATCGAGCCCAGTCCCATTGGCGGCACCTTGTATTGGTCGCTGCCAATCTTCCTGCGACTTCCGCAACTCACCGAAAAGGAAGGTGCGCTCGAGGGGACGGAAGCGGCGCCCGACGTCAACGAGATCCTAAGCTTCTATCTTCAGCCGCGCCGCCTTTTCAACGTGCCCGATCCGTTGAAGAATCGTAAAGCCGTTCTCATCAACCCGACCAAGGTGAAATTCTACGACGGTGAAGAGATCACGCAGCAGCATGGGTCGCCGCTTTTGCCGATCGTCTTTTCCAAAGAATATCGGCAGAGATCGGCCGGCTACTACCAGCTGCACATCTTTCCCAAGGTCACCTCGCTCGCTCGGCTCGACTGCGAGAAGGACCGGAAGCTCTGCGAGAAGACGCAACAGTGTGACAACCAGGTCTTGGAAGATCTCCGCCACGGGCGTTGGTACCGGTTCAAGAAGTTCCTGAAGGTTCACCGACCGACTCCCGGTACACGCGACGAGCGCTTCGCCAACTGCCTCGAGGGCATCGCGATGGCGCTGCGGGGTGTCATGGTTCCGCAGTTCTTTCCTGACCTGACGCAGATCGCGGACAGACTTGACGAACAGGCCGACGAGCTGGGGGAGGGAGACGAGGAGCACGCCCAGAAGCTCGCGGTTTTGGCGACGGCGAGCCTGATATCGCAGCCGAACATCGTCGCGCCCGTCGTGCTGGATTCAGCGGCCGGCGAGGACGACGAGTTTGCCTTCGCCGCCACTGCCGACCTGCAATACCACGGCAACATGGACGCCTTGAAGGGGCTGCTGGCCAAGCTCGATGCGATGGACGACGATTGTGCCAACCGCGCGGGCGCGGTGGCGTCGCTCGGCTGTGATTGCCACCCTCAGGGACAGCCAGCATCGGATTCCAAGGACACAAAAGCGCCCGAGGCCGAGCGCTGCACGACGGCCTGCGAGGCGAGGAGCGGCGATTCCATTTGCGAAGCCGTGCGTCGGGTGAAGTTCGTGATTCTGGCTGGCGACTTCGCCGACAGTGCCGCAGGTAGCGCCCCGCTCAATCTGGCCCTGAACGTCTTGGCGGTCCTGCCACCCAAGTCGCCTTACAACGCCAACGGCGGAAACGAGTTCACCGACCTTCGCGAGGCATTGATCCAGGCTCGCCGCCCATTCTTCATCGTCCCCGGGAACCACGACGGGTACGTCGGCTACGGCGGGATCATCAACAACTTCTTCGATGTGCTCGCCGAATTTGTCGTCGATCCGATTGGTCGTAGTCTCATCGATCTGAAGAATCGCTTCTCGGGCAGGCGCACCTCGAGCCAATGGCGTTCTCGGATCAACGACGTCAATCGCTACATTCCCGTCGCCGTTCAATGGAATCTGCTGAACTACAAGCCGCGCTACGATGGGCTCGGCGAATGGCAGACGCTACTCGGGCCTCTCAATCTCGCGTTCCGCTATCGCGGCTACTCCTTCATCGGCCTGAACTCCTATGACCTCAAACCCAAGGATCGCGGTGCCATCGGCGGCGCCGTGTTCAACTGGGGTGGTGGCGTGACCAAGGAGAGCGCGAATTGGTTTGAGGAGACGCTGCGGCACTTTGCACAGGACCAGGACAGCCAGGGCGGTCCGCGGCAGGCCAAGAGCGAGTTTGTCTTCATGCACCATGACCCGCGCGGAGCCGTCCCCACGTTCCCCAGGTACGCGGAGCGCAACTACGGCATCTATGACCCCACCGACACCGGCGCCAGCTTGTTGACCTTTGGGCTCCTGGGCATCGGGAACTCGCCGACCACCGGGATTCGTTGGCCCCTGCTGACGCCAGCCGTGACCTATGTGAGTTGGAGCATCGACCGCTCCATCAATCCCCTGGGTGTCGAGCAGGAAGAGTGGATGCGCGAGCCCGTATGGTTCTGGAACGTGGCCGAGGACGACAACGCCTACAATGCGCGCGCCCTGGTCGAGTCGATAACCCAGCACGGCTGTGATGCCGGCGATCCAGCGATCGAAAAGGCGGATCTCGTTGACCGGCGGAAATGGAAGTGTTCGGGACGGGTCTCGCACGTCTTCTTCGCGCACGACAACGTTCCGATCCCGTCCGGCGAAGCCGGCAGCAGTTCCAACAACTGGGCGGACATCGACCAGACCGGCAGCGTTTTTCAAGAGAACCTCGAGCAGCCATGGACGCTGCACCAGTGGATCGGCACCAATCCGAGCAAATGCTGGCAGCCGCTCAACTGGGGGGCCTGTCAGCGGCCCTTCACGATGTGGCTGCTGAAGTACCGCAACTGGGAGCCCCCGCCGTGGGCCGTTGCCGCGAAGGGCAATGGTCTCAACTCGGAAGTGGTGCGCCTGGACGATCTCGGTGACGCCGCCAGCACTTCCTACGGCCACGGCTTTCACATCGTCGACGTGCGCAAGAAGCCCCCGGGAACGGAACAGATCAGAGACGACGAAGTGCGCCTCTACTGGGTCAAGCTCTGAGATACAACGCGGCCCTTCCGGCCACCTTGCGCTCTTGTGAGGACACGCCAATCTCGGGAGGTCATTGGAATGCAGATCTCGGACATCGCAGATTCGAATCAAACGATCGAGCTGGAGGCTCTCACGACCGATCGCGAGTTGACGCGCGAGCTCCAGGAGCGGCTCGCCGAGATCGGGCTGCTCGATCCGCCCGCGGACGGCAAGTTCGGGCCCGTGTCCCGCTGGGCATTGCGGGAGTTCAAACGGCTGAGCCAGACGAATCCCAACGGACCGCTCGACCGGGCGACTGCCGCCGCCCTTCTCGACGACGCGGCGCTGACTCTCTTGCCCTTCCAGCCGGGCAACCAGTTCGGGGCGCGCATCGCCTCGTACATGAAGGAGAAGGGGTACTGGCTGGCACGACATCCGGAGGCGGTGAACATCGTCTACGTCGAGGGAGCAGATCCGGATGGAACGCTCAACGACAACGAACCCAACCAGTTCAACGATGCGCGGCTCGCCTTGCGCTTCATGAAGACGGGGCGCGTCGAGATCCTGGGGGCGTGGGAGGGCACGACCGAACCGGGCCGATTCTGGACCAACCATCCGATGAATCCCGACGGAGCAGCGCGCATTGCGTTTGGACAGTACAAAGCTTGGACGGTGGGCAGGCATCATCCCGGTCAGGCCGGTGAGCACGAGGCTCTCGTCCAGGTGGACAAGATCACCGTGTATCGCGACCTCAACCAGGATTTCTCTCGTAGCGGCGATCGTACCGCCGTCGGCAGCGGCTTCGCGATCAACCAGCACTGGGGATACGACCTGCCGCGCAACGATCTCGGCCGCTCCAGCGCCGGTTGTCTCGTCGGGCGCACCAAGTCCGGGCATCGGGAGTTTATGAAGATCGTCAAGGCGGATCCCAGGTACATGGTCAACAATGGCTATCGGTTCATGACGACCGTGATCGAGGGCAGTAAGTTGACGTGAACGGCCCGAGCGGTGCCCTCTCGATAGGCCCCGTTTTCCTATGAGAGCCGGTGCAGTGAACCCCACAAGTTCGATCGGGCCGCGGTGGCCCTGCGCCCGAGCAGCGTGTTGTCGGTTTCCTCGAGGCGACGTGCAACACTTGATCGCACTTTTCGCCGTGGTCGCCATGTTCGTGGGCGGCTGCGGGGCTACGACCGGCAGCGCCAAGGTCTCGCTCGTGCGAGCCGCAGCCCTGCCGAGCCTCGATGACGTCTGCCCGAGCACCCGGACAGATGCGCTGTGCGCCGCCTTGCGCGAGACCGAAGTAAGCGATTCTGCTGCCGCGGGCGAGGCGTTGAAAACAGCGCGCGCCGAAGTGGCGACGCAAGTCGCGACTCGTCTCGCATCCGGCAGTTCCGAGCCATGGGACCCCGCGGTGCGATTCTATGTGCGGGAGCGGATCACAGCGTTGCTCGCGTGGTATGTCATCACCGCGGCGCAACTGACCGGCGACGAGCCACCCGCATATGACGCTCGTGTCGACGAAGTGCTGAGGCGCCACTTCCCCTCCTACCAACCGAGTCAGTTCCCGATCGCACACATCTGGCTGCCGCCGCCGGCGGACACGACCCTTTGCGATGAGGAGAAGCGCGATCTCGTGCTGGTGCTACCGGGCGTCGCGCGGGTCCTGGCACGCGATGAGTTCGCGCAACAGATGGGAGCTCTGCGCGCGCGCTTCCCGTGTCTGATCGTCGAGCGCGTCGAGACCTTGAGCTTCGTCGAGCCCTCGCGCAACGCCGAGCGCGTGGCGGAAACGGTGGCGCGGCATCCAGACGCGGCGCGAATCCATCTGTTCGGTTACAGTCAGGGCGGCCTCAATGCGTTGGCTGCCCTGGTCGAACATCCGCAGATCGCCGCCCGGACGCGCAGCGTCACCTTCCTCGATGTTCCCGCGCATGGTTCGGAGGTCGGCGAAGCGCTCTATCGCGTCGTTCGCCCCGCTGGTTGGTTCGACTGGCTGTGGCGGCATTCGGCGCTGCCCCTGCCGTTGGATGCGGCCGCCGAGGCGCTTGGCGGCCTGGGTGGGCAGCCGGGGATGTTGCAGGAATGGCTGCGCCAGGAGGGATCGGGGCAGACGACCCTGAGCGGTCTGCTGCACGATCGCATCGCGGGCATCCGGTCTCTTGGCACTTCGTACGCGCAGGAGTTCTGGGATCGCGAGGGATCGCGCCTACCCCGCACCCCCCTCTATGCTGGCTTTCGCGCCATCATTACCAACCCCTCCAACCTGCCGGCGAGCAATGCTCCCTTCTTCGCCTTCGTTGCCGGGGTCGAACCCAAGAACCCGCACAACGACATGCAGGTGCGCCTCACCAGCCAGCAGATGGGCGGAGCACTGGGAGATTACGAGGTGCTGGGTCCGGTTGCCGAAGGCAACCACTGGCAGTGGGCTCTCGTCCCTGGGAATGTGGCGGACGCGATGATGTCGCCAAAACTGACGGCGAATATGCCGCACAGCGAGATGTTGCTGGCGTACTACAGCACCTTCGCCGAGATCGGCCTCTTGGGGAAGAACTAGTCGTTCGGCGACTGCGCCTCCACCACTTCGACGCAGGGCGCCAGTCCTCATGGTCGCACATCTATAGTCCAACCCACTCGATGCTCTTGCTATGGAGCGCTTTCGCCAGCGCGGGGTCGTTCGCAAGGCGGCTGGGCTCTTTGGGTTTGCACTCGTCGTAGTAGAGGCCGGTCTCACGAGCCGCTCCCTTTGATGTGGCGCAGTGGATGGAGGTGGCGGCGCCTTCTTCGTTGGACTTCATGAACAGCCGCATCACATGACGCACGCCCCACGGAACGGTGCGCCAGACGTCTGAGGCGATCACGCCGGGATGCAGCGAGTAGGTCGTCACGCCGCTTCCCTTCAGACGCGTCGAGAGATGTTTGGCGTGCAGCACATTGCAAAGCTTGCTGACCTGGTACTCCTGGATTGCCGTCCGCGTCCTGGTGGGCTGGCGCAGCGCGTCCCAATCGATACTCTTGGCGCCGTAGTGTGAGCCGCTTGCCACATTGACGATGCGACCCGGCGCCGAGTCCTTCAGTCGCTCGAGTAGCAGTTCGGTAAAGAGAAAATGTCCCAGGTAGTTGACGCCGAAGGCGCGCTCGAATCCGTCGGTCGTTATACCCGGGGAGCCGGCGAGCCCCGCGTTGTTCAGCAGGACATGTAGTGGCTCGCCGAGCGCGAGGAAACGTTTGGCGCACGCGCGCACGGAGCGCAGATCCCCGAGATCGAGGGGGAGGTAGGTCGCTGCGCTGCCAGCGGCGCGGGTGTCCGCGAGCACCTCATGGTGGCGCTCCTCGGAGCGGCCGGCCAGATAGAGTTTGGCGCCGCGCTTTGCCAAGGCGACCGCGGTGGCGCGACCGATGCCGGTGTTGGCGCCAGTGATGAGGATGGTTCGATCTTCGAGGTCCATTGCTCCCTTGCTCTCACGCGTGTGGTCATCGGGCCGGCTCGGCGGTCGCAAGTATCATGGCAGGCCGTGCGACCAGCGAGCTCAAGCCTGGCACGGAGGCTCAAAATCCGAGGGCACGTCGCAGTTGCCGCTCTACCGCCTGCAGATCCGCGCCGGTAAGCGAGCCCAGCTTCCGATCGACCATCGTTTCCTTCACCGTTCTAATGATCGCCGTGGCAATTGATGGGAAGAGGAGACCCGCGGCCTTCCAGTCAACCAACAGATGATCGGCAACAACCGTCGTCGTACGTTGCTGGTGATTGCGGCCACGATGATCCCCTTCCGCGCGCGCTGGTATGCCGGTGGACTGATCACAAGGGCCGGACGTACTTTGCGTCCCGACTCATCCGAGAAGACGAAGCCGACGAGGACAACGTCACCGCGACCGCAGGCGATCATAGGCGGCATCCTTGCGATTGTCCCACAGCTCGGCGAGCAGGGGGTCCGCATTCGCGTTTAGCGCTAGCAGCCCCTCACCTTCCTCCCCCAGATCCTCACGCAAGCGTTCCTCGATCGCCTCCACCACGTACTGTCGAACGCTGACGTCACGTCGCGCTGCCGCCAATCGTAGACGGCGGCGCACCTCCGGAACGACGTCGACGCTGATTCGTGGGCGCTTGGCCGATGACTCCATTGATCGTGGCATCGCAGTCCACCTCTGGCGGGCAGCCTGTCAGCTCGGCCTCGATGGTGTCAATGACACCATGCCACAGAAGCCGCGCCGCGCGGTCGCGCCCTGCTCCTCACGATAAGGCCCTGCCTGCGGGCTCTTTGCGATGGGGCGAGGCCGTCCTCGCCGCGCTGGCCGACGGCGGTTTTCTCGGCAAAGAGCTCGCGATCGCCTTTCGCACCCTCATGAAGTACGTCGTCAGCGCCGTTCAGGTCGAACATTCGGCCCGCTTGCAGGCGAAGGCACCGCCAACCTCGCCGAACTGCCGCGCGCGCAGTTTCCTTTTCTCGCCAACACCGCCGCCCATGCCCGACGCATTGCGTCCGCCGAAGAGTTCCGCCGCGGCCTGGCGATCATCCTGCGCGGGCTCGCCGGTTCGTGAGTCTGGACCGCGCCCTATTCGAGGTGTTCGACGATGTTCAAAGCCAACAGCCGCGGCGCTGGATCGAGCACGAGCTCGCTCACGCTCGCGTTGTGTAGCCGATAGCGCAGCCACCCGCCCGGCCCGTCGTGCATCAGCACGGACAACCCGATGGCGATGGCCGCGCCGTGACTGACCACGACGATCTCGGCGCCGGGGTGATCGTCTGCGATCTTCCGCAGCGTCGCGACCATACGCGTCCCGACGTCGGTCAGCGACTCGCCCCCCGGTGGCGCCCAGGCGAAGTCCGCGTCAGCCTGATCGAAGAAGCGATGCTGCGCGGCCAGGTCGGCGTACGATTCGCCCTCCAGAACTCCTATGGCGTACTCCGCGAGTCCGGCGTCAACGATCAACGGAACCCCGAGCCCCGTCGCAATCGGCGTCGCCGTATTGCGAGCCCGCTCTGCCGGGCTCGTGTACACGGCCTCGACCTGTGGACGTGTCCGAGCGAGATACGCCGCGACGCGCCGCGCCTCTTCGTGTCCCTGATCAGTAAGACTCTCGTCCGTCGACCCATGCCACCGGTTGGTGACATTCGCCTCGATTTGCGCATGGCGAACGAGGATGAGTCGGGTGGTCATACGCAGTCTTAGTGACGGACTTGCCGGCATGAGTCCAGCCGAGACCGGAGGGGATCGGTCTTCACCTCTGCCGCAAGGCGCAAGTCCTCGCTCGCATCCCGTAGGAATTGCAAAATATCCGATCTCATCGCATATATAGCGTCATGTGGATTCCGCGCGACATCGAACCGCGCCTGCAGCGCTCGGACCGCACCCGGCCGGTGGTGGTGCTGACCGGCGCACGTCAAACCGGAAAAACCTCCACGTTGCGGCGACTGTTTCCGGAGCGCGCCTTCGTGTCCCTCGATCTGCCGACCGAGGCAGAGCAGGCAGAGAAGGAGCCGCAGGCATTCCTCGCGCGTCACCCCGCTCCCGTCATCATCGATGAGGTGCAGTATGCCCCCGCGCTCTTCCGCCACCTGAAGGTCAGCGTCGACGCCGCTCGCAAGCGCAACGGGCAGTTCCTGCTCACCGGCTCGCAGCGGTTCACGTTGATGAAAGGGGTCTCCGAGTCCCTCGCGGGCCGGGCAGACATCGTTGAGCTGGAGACCCTGTCGTTCGCGGAGATCCACGGCGCGTTGCCGCGCACCAGCGTCGAAGACGCGGTCGTGCACGGGGGGTTCCCCGAACTACACGCCAACCCGGACATCGACCGCGTCGCCTTCTACAACTCCTATTTGGCCACCTATCTGGAACGCGACGTCCGCTCGCTCGCCAACGTCGGCAGCCTGCGCGACTTCGAGCGCTTCCTGCGTGCCTGCGCACTGCGCTCCGCCAACCTCCTCAACAAAGCCGACCTGGCGCGCGACGTGGGTATTGCTCCTTCCACCGCCAACCAATGGCTGTCCGTCCTGGAAGCTTCGGGACAGGTCGTGTTGCTCGAGCCGTATTTCTCCAACCGAACCAAGTCCATCATCAAGAGCCCCAAGTTGTACCTGGCAGACACCGGGTTGCTGTGTGCACTGCTCAACATCCACTCCGTCGCGGCCCTGAGGCAATCGCCAGCGGTCGGCGCGGTCTGGGAAACATTCGTGTTCGCCCAATTGCGGCACCGCGAGCGCCGCGCCGGGCGCACCGGCAGCCTTTTCTTCTGGCGCGACCGCACGCGCGAGGTGGACTTTGTCGTCGAGGTCGGTGGACGGCTGGAGCTCTTCGAGGCGAAGTGGACCGAGCTGCCCGCCGCCAGCGATGCAGTCAACCTGGACTTTGTTCGTTCGGTCTTGGGGACGTCACGAGCGGTGGGCGGCGCGGTTGTGTGTCGTGCGCCGAATGCTTTCCCTCTCCCCAACGGCCACCGCGCGCTGCCAGTGACCGACCTCACATGAGGCGGGCGAGGGGCGGTGGCGCTGAAGGGTCACCCC
>CAYVUV010000403.1:0-17940 GCA_964455095.1 uncultured Binatia bacterium (SeqCode) | reverse complement strand
CTACGGCGGCCTGACCCTGTTCGGCATCAACACCGGCCTGCGCGGCGAGGTGCTCGCCGGCGTGCTCAACCAATCGCGCGCCCGGGTGCTGGTGGTCGACGAGAAGCTGCTCGGTGAGGTCGACCGGGTCCGCGACGAGCTGCGCCACCTGGCACCGGAAAACGTGCTGGTGCTGTCGACGCAGGGGGCGGGAGGCGTGTCGGCGGGCGCGGACCTGCGCGCCGCGCTGGCCGCCGAGATCGCCGCCGACGGCGTCTCGCTCGACACCCCGGGCGTCGACGTGACGCCCGACCGCAACCTGATGGTCATCTACACCTCCGGCACCACCGGGCTGCCCAAGGGCATCAACAACAACCACATGAAGCTGTGCATGACCGGCTTCGCCGTCTCGTCGAACCTCGGCCTGACGCACGAGGACGTCGGCTACGGCTGCATGCCGCTGTTTCACTCCAACAGCATGTTCGTCGGCTTCATGCCGGCGCTGTGGGTCGGCGGCGCGATGGGATTGCGCGAGCGCTTCAGCGCCAGTCTGTTCGTGCCCGACGTGCTGCGCTACGGCGTCACTTACTGGAACTACGTCGGCGAGCCGGTGCACTACGTGCTGGCGGCCATCGAGCGCGAGTACGGCGGCGACGAAGCGCGCATCGCCGCCGAGGTGACGAACAACCCGCGCAACAAGATGCGCTACGCGGTCGGCAACGGCGCCGCGCCGCCCGACATCGACAAGTTCATGCGCTGGATGGGGCTCGAAGACATGTTCGAGCTCTACGGCTCCACCGAGGCGGCCATCAGCACCTTCCGCCGCAAGGGCGATCCGCGCGGCAGCGTCGGCGAGATCACCGACGCGGCGGTGAAGATCCTGAACCACAAAGGCGAAGAGTGCCCGCCCGCCGAGCTCGGCGCCGACGGCAAGCTGTTGAACTACGAGGACTGCGTCGGCGAGATCACGCGCGTCGCTCCCGACACCGGCTTGTTCCAGGGCTATTTCGACAACGCCGGCGCCACCTCGCAGAAATACCGCGACGGCATCTACCACTCCGGCGACCTCGGCCACGTGCTGATCCGCAACGGCGCGCGCTACCTCTTCTTCGACGGGCGCACCGACGATTGGATCCGCAAGGACGGCGAGAACTTCTCCGCCGGGCAGGTCGGGCGGCTGATCTCCGAGCACCCCGACGTCGCGCTGGCGGTGGCCTACGGCGTGCCGTGCTCAGTGTCGGACGAGCTGGTGATGGCGGCGATGAAGCTGCGCGCCGGCGCCGCCTTCGACCCGCAGGAATTCTTCGATTGGTGCGAGGCGCAGGTCAGCGGCGGCAGCATGGACCGCAAGTGGGTGCCCGACTTCGTGCGCGTGATCGAAGACTTCGAGTACACGCAGACGCAGAAGGTCCTGGTGCGCAACCTCAAGCAAACGCACTTCGACCGCCACCGCCTGCCCGATGAGCAGATCTACTGGCGCCGGCGCGGCGACACTACCTACCGCCCGCTGACGGCACAGGATTACGAAGCCCTGCGCGCCGAGTTCGCGGCGCGCGAGAAGCTCGAATTGCTCGATCGCTGAGGCCGCCGACCCGCGGGCCGTCGATGCGCGAGGTATCAGTGGCGCGCGAAGCGCTCGACCGGCTGTGCCAGTCGCCGGTCCACTTCGACGCGCTGGTCGGCGAGGACGAGGGTACCTGTGTGTTCGTCAAGACGGTCACGCGCGACGATCCCGGCGTCGCCGATCAGCGCGTCACGCCGCGCTGGCCGCATCATTTGCCCGGCGAGCTGGTCATCGCCCTGACCGGCCAGGCGGGGATGCTGGCGCTGCGCCGCCACGGCCTGATCGAAGCCGGCTGGCGCGGTCACGGCGTGCGCATCACCGACGCCCGCTTCTCCGCCCCGGTGCTGCTCGGCGAGCGCTTCTTCACCCGCGTCGACATCGCCCGCACCCGCCGCCTGCGCGGCTCGCTGCACGTGCGCTTTCGCTTCCGCATGTGGAAGCCGGGCCCCGACGGCGCGGAGATCGAGACCTACCGCAGCGAGCAGGACGCCATCTTCTTCCCCGGCGGGGAGTAGCTCCGACCTCCGGTCCCCCTCCTTTCCAAGGAGGGGTTAGGGGAGGTTCAGTTTGAGGGGTAGGCCAGATCAACCTCCCCCGGACCCCCTCCTTGGAAAGGAGGGGGGAAATCTGACGGAGAGGAACGCGACACCACCAATTGCCGGGCAAATCGCCCCCTTTATCCAAGGGGAAGCGCGACGCAGCTACTTCAACTTGGCCAGTGCCGCGTCCATCGCCGCCAGCACCGAGGCCGGATTGCTCTCGTCGTAGAAGTACTTGTACTGGTCGCGCGGGGCGTGCAGGTCGGGGTCGAGCACACCGGCCGACGTCAGAAAGAACGTGCGCGGGATGTACTTTCCGTCCGGCGCGAACTTTCCGCTCAGCTCCTTGTCCTTGTCGTTGTCGACGCGGATCATGACGAACTTCTTCGCCTGCTCGACGACCTTGGGGTCGTGGAAGTTCTTGCTGTAGTTCGTGCAGTGCGGGCACCACTCCGTGTAGAAGATCAGCAGCACGGGCTTCTTCGACGACTTCGCCTCTGCCAGGCCGGCTTCGTACGGCTTCCAGGCGATCCCCTTGTCGTTCCAGTCACCGCCGGCATGGGCCGCGGTCGGCAACAGCGCGCCGAGCGCGAACACCCAACCCAACAGCACTGCGCGGCGAATGCGTCGATTCAATTGCATGGCTCCTCCGTCGCTGAGTGGAGCCGTTCTCGTAGCCGGCCCGCGCTGGCTTGGCAAGGGATTGGCCCCTGGCAACGCAGACGTTCGGGAATTCATCCGAACCCTTCGAGACAGTCCGCAATCCCTTCGCGGCTTCGCGGCTTCGTGTGAGTCAGAAGAAGAGTCTCACGCGAAGGCGCGAAGACGCGAAGCTGAGCACTGAATGTCCAGAAAGGAATAGGCGCGGGAGCAGCAGTCACGTGGCGTCGAGGAAGCTGCGCAGCTCGGCGTCGCTCAGGCCGAGCAGGCGGCCGACGCGCACGGCGACCGAGAGGGCCCAGCGGCCGCTGGCGCCGACGGTGTCGCGCGCGACCGGCCAGGGCTCGCCGTCGATGCGCAGCGTCAGCCCGGCGCTGCTCGCCTCGATGTCGGCGCTGCCGAAGACGCTGGCGCCCGGCGTCAGCGCGGCCAGATCGGCGAGCGCCGGATCGTCGCCGCAGAGCAGCAGGGTGCGCGCGGCTCCGTCGCCGGCGCACAGCGTGGCGATCTCGGCGCGCAGCGCCGCCAGCGCGTCGGAGTCTTCGCTGAAGCTCGGCACCAGGGGCGTGACAATGGCAATGTCCGGGCGCACCAGGTCGAGGTGGGCGCGCATGTCGCCCGGCTGGCGCACGCCGAGCTCGAGCACCATGACATCGACCGGCTCGCGCTCGCCGTACGCTGCCCAGACGCAGTCCAGCAATCCGCGCGCGCGCGCCAGCGAGCCCCCGCCGTCGGGCTCGCAGCCCAGGATCGCCAGCGGCACGCCGATCGCCGTGTTGTACGAGAGCGGGTTGGCGCGGACGCGAAAGCGACGCGCGAGCAGCTCCTGCAGGGCGCGCTTGACCACCGTCTTGCCCTGGCTGCCGGTGATGGCGACGACGCGCGGGCGCTGCCGCGCCAGGCGGGCGCGGGCGAGGTGGCGCAGCACGGCGGTGCCGACGCGGCGCAGGCGCGCGTCGCCCGCCGGCGGCACGGGGTGCACCGGCACGACCGTGCTGCGCTGCGGCCGGCCGGCGAAGTAGTCATCGAGGCGGTCGAAGGCGATGTCGATGTCCTCGGCCGGGCGCGCGTAGCACAGGCGCAGATGCGCTTCTCCGGTCGGGCCGAAGGCGATGCCCGGCACCGCCGCGACGCGGGCGTCGCGCAGCAGCACCTCGGCCAGCTGGCGCGAATCGCGCGCCAGGGGAACCGTGTCCTTGACGCGCGGAAAGACGAAATACGACGCGTTGGGCTTCTGGTAGTCGAAGACGTGCGGCAGGCGGTCGAGGCGCTCGATGATGTGATCGCGGCGGCGGCGGAACTCGGCGCGGAACTCGGCGATGAACGGCGCGCCGAGCTCGAGGGCGGCCAGCGCGGCGTATTGCGACACCACCGGCGCGCAGGTCACCAGCGCGTCGTGCACCTTCAACACCTCGGCGACGCGCGCCGCCGGTCCGTGCAGAAAGCCCACCCGCCAGCCGGTCATGCCGTACGCCTTCGAGAACGAACAGACGCGGATGACGCGATCGCGCGCCGCCGCGTCGAGCGCGGCGCTGTACACGCGCTCGCTGCCGTAGACGAAGTCCTTGTACACTTCATCGGTGATGACGATCAGGTCGTGCCGCTCGGCGACCTCCAGCATGCGCTGCGTCTGGGCGCGCGAGAACACGGTGCCGGTGGGGTTGTTCGGATTGCACAGCAGCAGCGCGCGCGTGCGCCGCCCCGCAGCCGCGGCGATGGCGTCGGGATCGAGGTCGAAGTTGGCGTCTTCGTCGAGCGCGACGAAACGCGGCACGCCGCCGGCGATCTGGATCGCGGGCAGATACGACGCGTAGGTCGGCGACACGACCAACACCTCGTCGCCGGGATCGATCAGCGCCAGCAGCGTCGCGGCGATGGCCTCGATCGAACCGACGGTGACGATGATCTCGCCGTCGGGGTCGTAGCGCATGCCGTCTTTCTGCAGCGACTCGGCGATCGCCTCGCGCAGCCGCGGCAAGCCAGGCGTCACCGAGTAGCGCGCGCAGACGCCCTCGGCGATGCGCTCCTGCACGAAGCGCTTGATCGGCTCGGGCGTGTCGAAGCTGGGAATGCCCTGCGCCAGCGACACCACGCCCGGAATACGGCTGACTTGCAGCTCGATGGCCTTGATCGGCGACAGCTCGAGCCCGCGCAAACGCAGCGCGCCGGCGCCGAGCGCGCGCGGCTCGCGCCCCGCCAGCGCCGCGCGCGACAGCATGCCCGAGCTCATGGCGTCGCGCCCTCCGGCGCCGTCAGGTGGTCGGTGCGATCGAGCCCTACCGCGCGCCAGACGCCGCCGGCCCTGGCCACGGCGTGAATCGAGCCCAGCCCGATGTCGAGCCGCGCCCGCTCCTCGGGCGCCAACCGCAGCAACTCGGTGAGCAGGACCGCGATCACGCCGCGGTGCAGCACCATCAGCAGGGCTTGCCCGGACCGCTCGGAGAGCAGCGCGGCCAGGCCCGCGGCGACGCGGGTTTGAAACTCCGCGCGCGCCTCGCCGCCGGGATAGCAGAACGTCGGGCCGGCGTTCTGCCACACCCGATAGTGCTCCGGATCGCGCGCGGCGATCTCCTCGCGTGTCCAACCCTCCCAGCGGCCGAAGTTCACCTCGTCGAACGCCGCCACGGGCGTCACCGCGCCGTGCCCCGCGCCGATGATGCGCGCCGCTTCGGCCGAGCGCTGCAGACGGCTGCTGAACACCGCGTCGAAGCGCTCGCTCGCCAGCGCGTCGCGCACGCGCTGCATCTGCGCCCGCCCGGTGTCGCTCAGCGGCACGTCGGTGGCGCCGTAGTAGCGAATGCTCGACTGCCCGGTGGTCTCGCCGTGACGGACAAGGGTGATGCGCATGGCGTCACGTAACGACGGGCAGCCGGTCGCCGTCCGCCGCGGCAGCCGCATCGTCGGCCGGGGCCGCGTGTTGGTTGTGGATCGGCGCGCCGCTCAGCACGGCGAACAGCGCGATGACGGTCACCAGGGCCGCGACGATGCCGGCCAGCAGCAGCAGCGCGTGCGACAGATCGCCGGCGGCCTGCGCGCGCGCGACCAGCTGGACGGCGAGCGAGCCGACGCCGAAGGTGAGCACGAACTTGATCCCGTACCCGGTGGCGCGCCAGCGCACCGGCGTGAAGCGCGCGAACAAGCTGTTCTCGATCGGCTGCATGCCGAGGCTGAAGAAGACGAACACCGCGGCGACCGCAATCAGCGGCGCGCCGCTGACCCACGTCATCAACAGCAGCGCCGGCAGACTGAGGGCGTGGAAACCGAGGTACAGCCAGCGCAGATCGTGGCGGTCGGCGAGTATGCCGCCGACGTACTGCCCGCCGATGCCGAACAGGTAGACCAGCGAGGTGGTGGCACCGAAACCCAGCGTGGAGACGCGCTCGGCGAAGTAGGCCGGCTGGACGACCGTATTGCCGCGATAGCTCAAGCCGGCGAGCATGGCGGCGACGCACAGCAGGGTGAAGAGCAGCTTGTCGCCGTGGCGGCGGGCCGACACCCGCCGGCGCGGCGCCAGCGCGTGCGGCAGGGCCTTCTCGTCGATGCGCAGAAAGGCGCACAGGACCGCCACGCCGCACATGGTGAAGCCGGCAAACGCGTAGGTGTTCTGCCAGCCGTACTCCTCGCACAGCAGCGCGGTGACGATCGGCGTCGCGGCGATCGCGACGTTGCCGAAGATGCCGTTGATGCCGAGGGCGCGGCCGCGGGCGCTGATGGTGCGCGAGATCAGGCTCATCCCGGCCGGGTGGTACACGCTCATGGCGAGCCCGAGCGCGCCGAGGCAGATGCTCAGGCCCGGACCGGCCGGGCTATCGCTCGCCGCCAGCGCGCCGACGCCCATGCCCGCCATGCCGGCGATCAACATGACCCGCGCGCCCAGGTGATCGGCCAGCAGGCCGGCCGGCACGGCGCCGAGGCCGTAGAGCAGGTAGCCGAGGAAGCTCCAGCCGAGCACGCGCTCGAGCGGAATGCTCGCGCTGTGCGCCAGCGTCACCGCCAGCGTCGGATACATCAGCTCGAAGAAATGCGTGCTGAAGTGGGCAACGCCGGTCAGGATGACGACGTTGCGCTCATTGACCTGCGGCGACACGGGCTGCATGCGCTGCAAACCGTACCGGAGCAGTGCAGGGGGGACAAGTCGGATCGGATTGGTGCTCTGCAAGCAACAAACACATCCCGCTCAAGCCCGGGAAATTCTCCGCCTCCGGTTTCCTCTCCCGGATGGGAGAGGACTAAGGTGAGGGGGCTTTGCACAGAAACCCCTTCCATCACCGAGCGCTACTCTCCCGGCGGGGTCGGAATCGGTATCGGCATCGGAATCGATTCCTGTCCCAGGGATTCGGCGGTTCCTAGCGGATCGCATCGACACAGGCCGCAATTCATTTCGTCGCCCTCGATCCCGATACCGATTCCGACCCCGACTCCGACCTGAGCACCGTTCAACGGTGACTTTGTGTGCAAAACCAGGTGAGGGGGATTCGATTGGGCCGAAGGCCACCGAGAACTCTGTGCGTCCAAGGGCTCGCCAGAACATCGCGTGGCTTCGCCGACCTATTGCATCCCCCTCATCCTGACCTTCTCCCATCCGGGAGAAGGAACCCTCGTGCGATACGTTGCGCAATTCTGAAATGCGGTACTACGCGACGCCCAACTCCTTCTTCGCCGTCTCCAGCGCCCAGCGGTAGTCGGCTTTGCCGGCCGGGCTGCGCACGATGCGCTCGACCACCACCACGTGTTTGGGCGCCTTGTAGGCGGCGAGGCGTTCCTTGGCCAGGGCGATGAGGGCGCTGGTGTCGACGCGCTCGCCGGCGGCGAACGCGACCACGGCGGTGATTGCCTGACCCCAGCGCTCATCGGGCAGGCCGACCACATTGCAGTCGACCACGGCCGGGTGCAGCTTCAACACCTCCTCGATTTCCTCGGGATACACCTTCTCGCCGCCGGTGTTGATGCACACCGAGCCGCGCCCGAGCAGCGTGATGCTGCCGTCGGCTTCGATGCGCGCGTAGTCGCCGGGGATGGAATAGCGCACGCCGCCGATGACCTTGAACGTCGCCTTCGTCTTGTCCTCATCCTTGTAGTAGCCGCTCGGCAGCGCCTCGCCCGCGATGGCCAGCACACCGATCTCTCCCGAGCCGGCTGTCACCTCGCGCCCGTCTTCGGCCAGCACCTTGGTGTGCGGCGAGAGCTGGAAGCGCGCCGTGGCGAGGTCCTGGCCCGCCGTCGAGATCATCATCCCCGCGCCGGTCGCCTCGCTGGAGCCGAGGCCGTCGATCAGCATGCCGACGCCGCGGTCGAGGAAGGGCTGCTTGTACTGCGGCGTCCACATCACGCCGCCGGAGACCAGCACCATCAGCGACGAGAGGTCATAGGGCTTGCCCTGCTGTTCGGCCTCGACGAGGGCGTTCACCAGCGGGCGGGCAAAGGCGTCGCCGACGATGGTGGCCATGCGCACGCCGTGTGTCTGGACGGCGCGCCAGAACTCGTGCGCATCGAACGAGCGCCCGGTGAGGCTGACCACCGTGCCGCCGGTCATCAGCGCGCTCATCGAGGTGAACCACGCCATGCCGTGCATCAGTGGCGCCGCCGCCAGCGACGGCCCGGACGCGAGCTGCACGGCCGCGTCGCCCGCCTCCTCCAGGGTCGAGGGCACGAAGCCGCCGAGCGGCATGTAGCTGGCCGAAAACTGCGCGAACAGCGAGCGGTGCGGCCACATGACGCCCTTCGGGAGGCCGGTGGTGCCGCCGGTGTAGAGGAACAGCAGATCGTCCGGCGAGCGCTCGATGCGCGGCGCCGGAGCGTGCGCGGCGATGAGGTCCTCATACGCGCTGGCGCCGTCGAGCAGCGGCACGCGGTCCTCCGGCTCGGTCTCGACCTGCACGAGCAAGCGCAGGCGCGGCAGGCGCGCCCGCACGCGCGCGACGCGCTCGGAAAGCGCGCCGTGGTACACCAGCACCTCGGCGTCGGAGTTCTCGATCAGGTACAGCAGCTCCTCTTCGAGGTAGCGGTAGTTCACGTTCACCGGCGCGGCGCGCAGCTTCATCGCCGCGAACGCGGTCTCCAGGTACTCGCTGCAGTTGAACAGATACATCCCGACCTTCGCATCGCGCCCGACGCCGCGCGCGGCAAAGGCCGCGGCGAGCCGCGCCGCGCGGTCTTCGAAGGCGCGAAAGGGCACGCTCCGTTCTCCGTGGATGAGCGCGATTTTCTCCGGAAGCCGGTCGGCGACCGTTTCCCACAAGCTGGCGAGATTCACTGTCGATGCTCCCCCGTGTTCGGTGCGCGCGATTGTGTTGGAATCGGTGGCGGCAGGCAACTGGGCGATGCGGAAGCGGGCTGCGGGCTTCAGGCTCCGGGCTTCGGGCTTCTGTTGATTTGCTCCGAACGGGAGGGCGAGGCTCCTGCCGAGCCGTGCCTCAATGGGGCAGAAGGCTCCGCGGGAGCGTCGCCCTCCCAAAGGCAGAGGAAGTGCGGATTGGATGTGGGCTCTAGACGCGAACCCGCGGCGGCCGCCGACTCGCACCTTCTCCTCGGGGTCGGAGTCGGTATCGGGATCGGGATCGATCTGTGCCACGGATCGTCGCCTTCTATTTCCGATAGCTATTCCGACCCCGACTGCGAGGGGGCAGAGTGAGGACTAGATGTGATCGAGAAAATCGATTGGGGGAGATTCAATGTCGCTGCAACCGCATCACCCCTCGGCCACGACCACCGGCGCCCGCGTGCGCGGCAGGGTCTCGCGCGTGCCGAGTCCGAAGGCCAGCACCGCGACGGAGAGCGCCGCGCCCCAGGCGAAGGCGGCGCCGAAGCCGAAGGCGCCGGCGATGACGCCGAAGAGCAGCGGGCCGACCAGCAGGCCGAGGTCGGCCGCCATGCGGTAGAGACCCATGGCGCGGCCGCTCATCGCCGGCGGCGCGAGGTCGGCGACCATCGCCGCGGGGGCCGGCGCAAGGTAGCCGAGCGTGATGCCGAGCAGGGCGGCGTCGAGGGCGAGCGGCCAGAACGTGTGCGCGAACGGGAACAGCGCCAGGACGACGGCGGTGCCGGCGAGCATCGGCAGGACGACGCGGCGCCGGCCGCGGCGGTCGATCAGCGAGCCGGCGTGCCAGAGAACGAGAAAGTTGACGAACGCGGTGACGGTCAGCGTCATGCCGACCCAGAACTCGTTCAACCCCACTACCTCGTGGGCGTAGAGCGGGATGAGGTTCAGGCGCAGGCCGGCCCGGGTGACGAAGATCAGCACCGTCAGCACCAGGGCGAAGACGAAGGCGCGGTCGCGCAGCAACTCGCCGACGTTGCCCGATACTTCGCCGTCCTTGGCGTGATGCGCGGGCGGCATGTCGGCGACCAACCGACCGGCGCCGGCGGCGACGAGCGCGCTCAGCAGCGCGTAGGCAAAGAACGGGGCGCGGCGCCCGGCCACATGCGCGATGTAGCCGCCGAGGCCGGGGCCGAGCGAGACCCCGAGCAGCAGCATGCCTTGATAGAATCCCATCGTGCGCCCCATCTGCGCCGGTGTGACGGTGCGGGTGATGAAGGCCATCGCCGTGGTGACGTAGAAGGCGGAGCCGACACCCTCGAGGGCGCGGTAGACAATCAGCATCGGATAGCTCTGTGCCGTGCCGCAGAGCAGCGACGCCACGGCGGTCAGCGCGGCGCCGCCACCCGCCATCCAGCGCGCCGGCACGCGGTCGGCGAGGGCCCCGCCCAGGTAATCGAAAAAGAAGCGGCCGAGGGCAAACGCCGACACCAGCGCGCCCGCGCCGGCGTACGAGACGCCGAACTCGGTGGCATAGAGCGGCAGCACCGGCGAGATGATCCCCGCCCCGAGCATCAGCACCATCGAGGCGAGAGAGAACACCACCAGCCGCCGGTCGATCTCACCCAGCCGCGTCACCATGCGGCACGGTGCGCGGCGCGTTTATCACAATACCCCCCATCCAAACCTTCTCCTGCAAGGGGGGAAGGCTTCGGCGCTCCGGCTCCTTCCCGCTCCGGGAAGAATTTCCGCCTCCAGGCCCTTGCCCTCTCGGGGAGGGATTTCCGCCTCCGGCCTCCTCCCCCTCGACGGGGGCGGATTGAGGTGGGGGGGATTCCGATTGCGCTTCTGTCTATGCCCAAAACTCGTCCACGTCGTACAGGTCCCACACGAACTCCCACACTTCCTTCACCTGCCCGTCTTCCATCCGCATGCGCAAGCATGTCGGGTTGTCGAGCGTCTTGCCCTGGCGTGTGCCGTGGCCGCGAAACAGCGCCACGGCGTGCGCGTCGTTGGCCACGACGTCGATCAGATCGAGGTGAAAAGTCCCCTGCGTCAGCGCTTGTACGTTGAGGAGAAAGGCGAAGATCGCCTCGCGCCCGCGGTGCTCGCCGGCGAGCTGTCCGCGCCGGCCGGGGAAGCGCCACACCGCGTCGGCGGGAATGAGCGCGCGGATCGTCTCCACATCGCCGGCGCGAAAGGCCTGAAACATTTGCCGCACGCGCGCGGCGTTTGGATGTTCCTCCATGACGTCTCCTCGCCGGCGAGCATATGGGGGCGCGGCGCAGCGGCGCAATCGCCGCGCGCGGTTGCCAGGCGCGGCTCAATCGGCGTAGAGTCGGCCGCGTTTTTCGGCGGCGCGACGAGCGCGCCAGCTGCCTCACATGACGAAAGGACGAGTCATGGCGAAGAAGGTCGCGAAGGCGAAACGGACGGTGGCGAAACGCACCAAGAAGGTCGCGGCAAAGCGCGTGGCGGCGAAGAAAAAGCCGGCGAAGGCCAAACCGCGCACCGCCGCGAAAGCGAAACCGGCGCGGGCGAAGAAGAAACCGGCGCCCAAAGCACCGGCGCGTCGCGTGGCGGCCAAAGCGGCAAAGCCGAAGGTGGCGCCGCGACCCGTACGCCGGGCGGCCGCACCGGTGGCGATCCCGAACCCCTTGCGCGAGCTGGCCAAGCGCATCGTCTCGGTGACGCTGGCCAACGACGACGACGCGGCGTTCGCATTTTACGACGAGTCGATCGAGTCGACCGAGATGGGCATGCCACCGGTCAAGGGAATCGACGGTCTGCGCCAGAAGTACGCGCAGTGGCGCGCGATGGCGGGCGACTCGACTTGGCGGGCGCGCAGCGTGTGGGTCGACGGCAACACCATCGTAATCGAGTGGGCCGGGCGGGCCACCATCAACGGCAACCCTGTCGACCTGAAGGAGATCGCCATCCACGAGGTCCGCAACGGCAAGATCGTGCGCGAGCGCTACTACTACGACACGACGCCGTTCCAACCGTCCGCCCAGGCTCTGACCCAGCCGCCGGCGGAGCCGGAACCGAGCCCGGCACCGCCGACGGAGCCGGGGTTCTGAGGCGCTACCAGCACTACGCAACGACTTTCTTTGCTTGCTCCCCCTCCTTTCCAAGGAGGGGGGTCGGGGGGAGGTAGGATCTACCTCCCCTAGCCTCTCCTTGGAAAGGAGGGGGACCGAAGGCTCGTGCGCACCGCCGCGAGGGCGGCGACGGCTAAAACATTGCCCGCGAAGAACAGCGCGAAGACGGTGGTGTAGCTGCCGCTGGTGTCGAACAGATAGCCGGCGAGGATGGGGCCGACGGTGCCGCCGGGGATCATCGCGAGCAGCAGGATGCCGTACAGGCGCGCCAGGCTGGCGAGTCCGAAGCGCTGGCCGATGATCAGGGGGATGACAACGTCCTCGGCAGCGGTGGCAAAGCCGTGCAGGGCGAGGAATGTCGGCAGCACGCCCGGCCACGGCGGCACCAGCAGCAGTGCCGACGCCAGCGCGATGATGGCGAAGTTGCCGACCACGGCGATCTTGGCGCCGATGCGGTCGGCAACCGCGCCGGCGATGAGCTTGCCGGCGATGCCGAGCGCCAGCGTGAAGCTGAATCCGCCCGCGGCGCCGGCATTCGAGTAGCCGAGGTCGCTCAGGTAGGCGACCAGGTGCACGTTCATTCCCAGGCGGTAGAAGTAGAACGCGAACAGCACGCCGAACAGCAGCCAGAAATCGCGCTCGCGCATGGCGCGCGCCACCGCCACCGGCGCGACGTCTTCTGCCTCGGCGGCGCGCGGTCGCGGTTTGCCGCCGACCAGCAGCGCCAGCGGCAGCAGCGCGATCCACAGCGAGGCGCCGATGATGCGCAGGGCATGGCGCCACGACGCGCCGGCGGCCAGCCACGTCGACACCAGCGGGATGAGCGTGCCGCCGATGTTGGAGCCGATGTACACCAGCGCCAGCATCAGGCCGCGCTGATTGCGGAACCGCGCGGCGATCGCCGCCCCGGTCGGGAGATCGCCGAGACACGCGACCGCCACCCCGACGCCGACGGCGACCGCGTAGAAGTGCCACGGCACCTGCATGGCGCCGGCACCGACCAGCGCGGCGCCCATGCACACCGCGCCGAACAGCAGCACCGGCCGCGGCCCGATGCGCACGGCGGCCCAGCCGACCAGCGGGCCGACCAGCGCCACCATCGTGCTCATGATCGGGTGGCTGGCGGCGTACTCGGTGCGCGACCACCCGAGGTCGTCGACCACCGGCTTGAGAAAGACCGGAAAGACGTAGCCGCCGACACCCATCCCGATCTGACAGCCGAGACACGCCAGAACGACGAGCCAATCGCGGCGCGATGGCGGCGGCAGTTTCCCGCCCTCAGGACGGCCTGGCGTACGCAAGATGTCGTATCGCGCGAGGGTTCCTTCTCCCGGCTGGGAGAAGGTCAGGATGAGGGGGATACAATTGATCGGCGAAGCCACCCCCGGCCTTGGTGGTTCGCTCGCGGCAGAGCTTCATCTGAGGCCTTCGGCGCAATTGAATCCCCCTCACCTTAGTCCTCTCCCATCCGGGAGAGGAAAACAGCGGAAGAAACGCTCCCGAACCTATGCCCGTAGCCCTCAGATCGCCGCTAGTACCCTTGCAGCGCGGCGAAGCGCTGGCGGTGCCAGGCGGCGTCGCCGAAGGTCAGCTCGGCGGTGCGGGCGCGCTTGAAGTAGAAGCCGATGTCGTGCTCGTCGGTCATGCCGATGCCGCCGTGCATCTGCACGCTCTCGTTGGCGACCAACATGGCGGTGTCCGAGCAGCGCGCCTTGGCGACGGAGATCAGCTCGGCGGCCTTGGCGTTGTCCTCGTCGAGCGCCATGGCCGCGGCCATCGCGGCGGAGCGCGCCAGCTCGAGCTCGACGAACATCAACGCGGCGCGGTGCTTGAGGGCCTGGAACGATCCGATCGGCACGCCGAATTGTTGCCGTGTCTTTAGATACTCGAGCGTCATCTCGAACGCCGCCGTGGCGCTGCCGAGCATCTCGGCGCACAGGCCCGCGGTGGCGCGGTCGATGACGTCGGCGAGTAGCGCACCGCCCTGGTCGACTGTGCCGAGCACGTCGGTCGCGGTGGCGGCGACACCGTCCAGGCGCACGATGGCGGCGTTGCGGCTGTCGAGCGCCACCTGGCGCGTGACGGCAACGCCCGGGGCGCGCGCGTCGAGCAGGAACAGCGTCACGCCGTCGCGGTCGCGCGCGGCGCCGCCGGTGCGGGCGCTGACGATCAAGCGGTCTGCGACCTGGCCGTCGAGCACGGCGCGCTTCTCACCCGAGATGGCCCAGCCGGCGCCGCGCTTCTCGGCCTTCGTCTCGACGTGGCAGACGTCGTAGCGGCTGTGCGCCTCCTGGTAGGCCAGGGCCAACAGCATCTCGCCGCCGATGACGGCGGGCAGCACGGCCTCGCGCTGCGCTGCGCTGCCGCCGCGGGCCACGGCCGTGCCGCCGAGCAGCACCGTCGACATCCACGGCTCCGGCATCAACCCCTTGCCGAACTCCTCCAGCACCACGCCGAGGTCCTTGTAGCCGAGCCCGAGGCCGCCGTGCGCTTCCGGAAACGTAATGCCGAGCCAGCCGAGCTCCGCCATCTGGCGCCACAGCGCGCGCGAGAAGCCGTCGCCGTCGCGGCTGTCGCGCAGGGCGCGGATGCGGCGCAGCGACGAGTGGTCGCGCACGAACGCCGCGGCGCTGTCGCGCAGCTGTTGCTGCTCTTCGGTGAGGACGAATTGCATGCGCGCCTTTCCTTCAGTCCGGCAGCCCCAACACCCGCTTGGCGATGATGTTGAGCTGGATCTCCGAGGTGCCGCCCTCGATCGAGTTGCCGCGCGAGCGCAGCCAGTCGCGCGTGATGGCGAGCTCCTCCGGAGCGAAGCCGTCGCCTTCCCAGCCGAGGGCTTGCGGGCCGAGGATCGACACCATCAGCTCGCGCCGGCGCTTGTTGAGCTCGGTGCCGTAGTACTTGAAGATCGACGTCTCGGGCCCCGGCGCGTGGCCGGCCTTGGCGCTGTCGCGCGAGCGCGCCAGGGTCCAGTCGAGACAGCGCTGATCCATCGACACCTGCGCCAGCCGATCGCGCACCAGCGCGTCGGCGACGTGCCCCTCGCCGTCGCCGACGTACTGGCGCGCCAGCTCGAGCGCGGTCGACTGCGAGCCGGTGATGCCGAACTGCTTGCCGATGTCGGCGATCATGGTGCGCTCGTGGCCGAGCAGTGCCTTGGCGACGGTCCAGCCCTCGTTGACCGCGCCGATGACCTGGTGGCGCGGCACGCGGACATTATCGAGAAACGTCTCGCAGAACGGCGACGAGCCGCTGATCAGCAAGATCGGCTTGACGCTGACGCCGGGGCTGGCCATGTCCATGAGCAGGAAAGTGATGCCGGTGTGCTTGCTCGCGTCGGGATCGGTGCGCACCAGCAGGAACATCCAATCCGCCTTGTCGGCGTAGGAGGTCCAGACCTTCTGTCCGCTGACCACGAAGTGGTCGCCGTCGAGCACGGCGCGGGTCTGCAGGCTGGCGAGGTCGGAGCCGGCGCCGGGCTCGGAGTAACCCTGGCACCAGCGGATCTCGCCGCGCACGATCGGCGGGACGTGGGCGCGCTTCATCTCCTCGCTGCCGAGTTGCAGCAACACCGGGCCGATCATCGTCAGACCGAAGCCGATCAGCGGCGGCCGCAGCTGCAGTGCCGCCATCTCCTGGCTCAGCACCTTCGCCTCGCCCTTGCTCAGCCCGCCGCCGCCGTAGGCCTGCGGCCAGGTCGGCGCCGTCCAGCCGCGCGCCGCCATGACGTCGAGCCATTGCTTGACGTCGGGGTTCGGGTACGTCGCCTTGCGACCGCCCCACGCCGGCTCCTCGTCCTTGGCGAACGGGGTGAACATCGACTTGGGCGCGTTGGCGAGCAGCCACGCGCGCGTCTCGCGGCGGAAGGTTTCGAGATCGGCCATCGCTGGCCCTCCTTGGGATTCGGGGTGCTTTCCTCTGTGGCGCAGCGGCGCCGGAAAGGCAACTGGCGCTTGGTGCGCTTCGCGACTGTCATACCCCCCATCCAAACCTTCCCCCGCAAGGAGACTGTCGATTTTCTCGACGGCCGTCTCGCGGTGTTCCGCCCCGGCGCCATGCGGCTGTGATAAGGTGCGGCGGGGTGGAGGTAGGGGATGAGGCGGAAGCGCAAGGAAGTGCCCAACACCGCGCAGGGGGAGTTGGGGATGACGATCCCGGCGAGCGCGGGCCCGCGGGGGAAGACGGGGAGCCGAGCCCGGTTCACCGATGACAGCCCGGGGCACCTGTTCGTGGGGCCGCTGCGGCTGGACGCGTATCTGAAGCGCCGCGACTTGGGGTGGGTGGTGCGGTTGCGCAGCGAGCTGGAGCGGGTGGACTACACGCCGCTGATGACCAGCTACTGCGGCACCGGGCGCCATCCCTTTCATCCGCGCACGCTGCTGGGGTTGATCGTCTACGGCATCCTCAACGGCCAGTGGTCGCTGCGCAACCTGGAGAATCTGGCCGCCCGCGATGTGGGGGCGTGGTGGATCTGCGGGGGGCATCAACCCGATCACAGCACCATCGGCGACTTCATCACCCGCCACAGCGACACCCTGACGCAGGAGTTTGTGCGCGCCTTGATCAAAGGGCTGGTCGGGCGCCTGCGGCTGCCGCCGGGGGTGGTCGCCGGGGACGGGACCGTGGTCGAGGCCGCCGCCAGCCACTACCGCAAGCTGACGACCGAAGCGGCGCAAGCCGCCGCGGAAAAAGCGCGGCACGCCGCCACGGCCGCCCCGGAGAACGCGGCGGTCCAGGCGCGGGCCGCGCAGGCGCAGCAGACGGCCCAGGTCGCCGCGGACCGCACCGCGCAGCGCCAGCGCGCCGGGAAGGCGACGGCCAGCGTGGTGGTGTCGGCCCGCGAGCCGGCGGCGGTGATGCAGCCGCGCAAGGACGGGGCGATGCGCTTCGCCTACAAGCCCTCGACCCTGGTGCACGAATCGGGACTGATCGTGGCGCTGGCGGTGCATGCGAGCAGCGAGACCGCGGTGGTCCCCGACTTGGTGGAGCAACACGTCGCGGCGTTCGGCGTCCCCCCGCCCACCGCGCTGTTCGATGCGGCCTACTGCCAGCCGGCGCTGTTGCACGACTTGGTCGAGCGCAATGTGAACGTGCTGTGCCCCGCGGGCAAAACGACGCAGGGAGACGACTGGGAGAAACAAGGGTACCGGGGCTTGTTCGGCAAGGCGCGGTTTACCTACGACGCCGATGCCAACGTGTACCGCTGCCCGGCCGGTGCGGGCCTCCGCCAGTCCGAGCAAGGGCGGGACGCGCACGGCCGGCGGCATCGGACCTACACCACCAGCGCGTGTGCGGGCTGTGAGCTGCGGGCGCAGTGCACCACCAGCCGCACCGGCCGCAAGGTCAAACGCTACGACGGCGAGGAGTTCAAGGAGGCCATGGCCGCGGTGCTGCGGCACCCGGCGGCCCGGACCGACTATCGCCGCCGGGCCCCCATCGTGGAGCGGCCCTTCGCCGAGTTTCGTGAGCGCCAAGCGCTGCATCGCTTTCACCGCGGCGGCTTGGGTGGGGCGCAGGTGGAGTTCGCCCTGCACGTCATCGCGTTCGACTTGAAGTGGGCCGTCCGCCGCGCGGGCGCGGGCCCGTACGCCATCATAACGGGCGTAATCCTGCGCTGGAGCCCTTCTGGGCGTCCGGGCCCCCCATGGCGCCTCGTCGCCGCCATTTCCGCTGTCTTCGCGTCGTTCTGACTCACGCGTCTGGCCACGTCATGAGCCAAGTCGTTTTACGACAGTCTCCAAGGGGGGAAGGCTTCAGGCTTCGGACTCCGGCCTCTTCCCCCTCGACGGGGGAAGATGGAGATGGGGGTGATTGAACGATCCGCCACCGCTAGATCCCCGG
>CAYVUV010000402.1:0-10786 GCA_964455095.1 uncultured Binatia bacterium (SeqCode) | reverse complement strand
GCGCAGTGGTTTCCCAAGCTCGGCGCCATGCGCGGCGGCAAGTGGGCCTGTCATCAGTATCACTCGACCACCGAGTTTGCCGCCGACTTCGGCACCTACGAGGTCTCCCTCACGGTGCCGTCACCCTACGTCGTCGGGCATACCGGCGTGGCGCGCGGCGAGCACGACAACGGCGATGGCACCAAGACGCTCGACGTGACGGCCGAGAACGTGCACGACTTCGCCTGGGTGGCCGACCCGCGCTTCGAGGTCGTCGACGAGACGATCGGCGCGGTACACGTTCGCCTGCTCGTGCAACCGCACCACCACTACCAGGCGCGGCGCTATCTGACGGCACTGCGCGCGGCGATCGAACGCTACGAAGCGTGGTTCGGCCCGTACCCGTATCCGGTCCTGACCGCCGTCGACCCAGGCCCCGGTGCGCAGGAGGCCGGTGGGATGGAGTACCCGATGCTGATCACGCTCGGCACGACCTGGTGGATGCCGAGCGGCCTGCGCCTGCCCGAGGTGGTCACCGTGCACGAGTTCGGCCACCAGTACTGGTACGGCGCCGTCGCCAACGACGAGGTGGGCGACGCGTGGCTCGACGAGGGCGTCAACTCCTACGTCGAGACCCTCGTGATGGACGATGCGTACGGCGCGCCGGCGAGCTACGTCGACTTCCTCGGCCTGCAGCTCGACGGCGCCGCGGCGTTTCGCCTCGACTACCTCGTCGCGCCGAGCGTCGACGCCATCGTCACGCCGGCGCATCGCATGCTCGATTCGGACAGCTACAACAGCACCACGTACGCCAAGACGGCACTGACGCTGCTGACGCTCGACCGCTACCTCGGCGGCGACCGGCTGCGCACGGCGCTGCGCGACTACTACCGCACCTGGCGCTTCCGCCACCCGACCGGTGCCGACTTCCGTCGCGCCATCGAGGAGAGCGTCGGCGAGCCGCTGGAGTGGTTCTTCAGCCAGACGCTCGACGGCACGGGCCAGCTCGACTACGCCGTGGCGCGCATCGAGGGCCACGACGTCAAGCCCGTCGCCGGGCGCGAGCGCGACGCCGGGGCCGGGGAGGCGCCGAGCCCGCCGCGCTATCGCACCGAGGTGATCGTCGAGCGGCGCGGCGAGGTGCGCATGCCGGTCGACGTCGTCGTCGTCTTCGACGACGGCAGCGAGACGCGCGAGGTATGGGATGGCCAGGAACGCTGGCGGCGGCTCGACATCGTCAGCACGCAGCGCGCGGCCTACGCCGTCGTCGACCCGGGCCACAAGTTGGCGCTCGACGTCGATCAGCTGAACAACTCGCGTATGCGGCAGCCCGGCACGCGGGGCATCGTGCGCCTGGCCGGCCGCTGGGGCTTGTGGATGCAGGGGCTGTTACACCTGCTGACGGGGTTCTGAGCCGCCCCCGGGCCCGCGCGAAGATGGTGCTGCGCTCATTCATTCGCGGCGCGTGGCTGGCCGCCGAGACGTGGCCGCTGACGCTGGTCCTGTGGCTGATCAACGGCGTCTTCGGCGTCGTCTTCGCGCTGGCCAGCGGCTACTGGCTGGCGCTGGTGCTCGACGGCTCGCTGGCGACGCGCACGCTGCTCAAGACACTCGATGCGCAAGTGCTGGTCGATCTCTACCGCCATCACGCGACCAGCTTGCGCATGCTGCTGGTGCTGGGAGCGTTCATGGCGGCGCACAACGTGCTGTTGTGGTTCTGGCTGCACGGCGTCGTCGTCTGCGCCGTGCGCGCCGAGCCCGACGAGAAGTGGCGCCGGGTGTGGTGGCGCGGGCTGCGGCTGGCGCCGGTGATGGCGGGGCTGTATGGCCTCGCCCTGCTGCTGTTGGCTGCCCTGTCTGGCGCGGTGTGGGGCGCCGTATGGGAGGCCCAACAGTGGACGGTGGCGAGCACGTCAGCGGCGCTGCCCGAGGCGATCTACGCCGCCGCCGCTGTGCTGTGGGCCATGGGCTACGTGCTGCTCGCCGCGGTGCACGACCACGCGCGCATTCGCGCCGGTGCGGCGGACTGCGGCGTGCTGGCGGCCTACGGGTGGGCCTGGCGTTTCGTGCTGCGCGGCGGCGAAGGCGCCATTCCGCTCGCCATCGTTCTGCAGACGGCGGCGTTGGGGCTGTGGCTGGTGTACCAGCTGATCGGTCTGGCGCTGCCGGTGAACGAGATTCTGGGGGTCACCGGATCGCTGCTCTGGGGCGAAGTCTTCCTGTGCGCCCGCATGGCGATGCGGGTCTGGTGTTTCGCGGCGCAGAGCGAGCTGCAGGCGTGAGCGCGTTTCAACGGGCGAGGAAGCGGGCACCGGTCGCTTTCGCAGCGCGCCGCGGTACAGTAAATACTGCCTTTCGCAGTTTTAGTGACCTGTCGCACAAGGGTTCTTTCTCCCGGATGGGAGAAGGCCAGGACGAGGGGGATACGATTGATCGGCGAAGCCGTTCCGCGCTTTGGCAGCCGGCAGGGCATCAGTGGCCTTCGGCGCAATGTGATCCCCCTCACCTTGATCCTCTCCCATCCGGGAGAGGAAACCAGAAGCAGAGACGGCTTAGGAGTCGAAGGAGTGAGTAGTTGGCAGCGATGAAGGAGGCGGCAGTGACGGAAGCAACGGTGCGGGTGGGAGTAGTCGGGGGTTCGGGGTACTCGGGCGGCGAGTTGCTGCGGCTGCTGCTGGCGCACCCGCGGGCGGAGATCGCTTGGGTGACCTCGCGCGCCGACAAGAACCTCGAGGCGATCCATCGCAACCTGATCGGCGCCGGGCTGCGCTTCATCAAGGAGGAAGAGGCGGCGCCGTGCGACGCGGTGTTCCTCTGCATGCCGTCGCGCGAGTCGATGACGCGCGCACCGCACTACCTGGACCAGGGGGCGGTGGTGGTCGATGTCGGCTCCGATTTCCGCCTCAAGGACCGCGCGCTCTTCGAGCAGGTGTACAAGGCGAAGCACACCTGCTGGGACCTCGTCGAACAGGCGCCCTACGGCGCCACCGAGCTGCACCGCGCGGCGATCGCCAAGGCGCGCCTGGTCGCCAATCCCGGCTGCTTCGCCTACACGTCGATCCTCAGCATGGCGCCGCTGGTCAAGGCGGGCTGGGTCGAGCTCGATCGCATTGTCGTCGACGGCCTGTCGGGGACCTCGGGTGCCGGTGCCGATCCCTCCACACCGACCCACCACAGCGAGATCGGCAACGCCATCTTCCCGTACAATGTCGTCGATCACCGCCATACGTACGAGATCGAGCAGGAGCTGTCGGGTCTCGCCGGGGCGCCAGTGTCGGTGCACTTCACGCCGTACTACTGCCCGTTCACGCGCGGCATCCTGGCCGGGTGCCACGGCTTCCTCACCAAGCCGCGCACGCGCGCCGACGTACTGGCGCTATACGAAGAGTTCTACCGCGCCGAGCCGTTCGTCAAAGTCATCGGGCTGGAAAAGGATCCCAAGGCCAGCTGGCAGTATCTGCCGTACCCGAGCGTCGGCCCGGTGGCGGGATCGAACTACGTGCACCTCGGTGTCGACGTCGACGAGCGGCGCGGGCGCGTGGTCGCCTTCGGCGCCCTCGACAACCTGGGCAAGGGCGCCGCGTCGTCGGCGATTCAGAACATGAACTGTATGCTCGGGATCCCCGAGGACTGCGGTTTGCGAGGGGTCGGGCTGCATCCGTAGGTGGATGATGGGACCTATAGGACTCATGGGTCCTATAGGTCCTAGGAGTTCGAGGCCCTACTCGATCTCGTACGTGACCTGCAGCCCGGCGCGCACGACCACATCCCCTGCCTCGACTGGCGTCGGCGCGTACGATTCCATCGACGACATCGCCATGCGCTCGTACTGCTTCGGCATGACGATGGGTCCGCCGGAGGTCGAGGCGGCCACCACCTGCTTGAGCCGCACGCCGAGGGCGGTCGCGACGCTCTCGGCTTGTTGGCGGGCCTCGGCGCCGGCTTTCTGCAGTGCCTCGCGCAGCTGTGCGGAGCGGTTTTCCAGCGTGAAGGTCAGGCCGCTGACGCGGTTGGCGCCGGCTCCGGCGGCGGCGTCGATGAGGGCGCCGACGGCGTCGAGCTTGTGCGCCTCGACGCGCACTTCGTTGCGCGCGACGTAGCCGCTGATGCGCGGCACCGTGTTGCTGCCGGGCTTGGCCTGCTCGTACACCGGATCGAGCCCGTAGCCGCTGGTGCTGATCTTGTCGGCGGCGTCCATGCGGCTCTTGATCGCCTTCGACAGCGCGGCGCTCTTGCGGGCGTTCTCGCCGACCGCCGCGGCGGCTTCGGGAGCGGTGGTTTCCACGGCGAAGGAAATGATGGCGAGGTCGGGGGGGGCGTGGACTTCGCCTTCGCTGCTGACCGAGATCGTGCGGCGCTCGGGGGCGTCGTCGGCGCGGGCGGAGACGGAGAGGCAAAGGCAGAGGCTGAGGCTCAGGCTCAGGCTGAGGGGGGGCGATGGTCGCATGGCTCTCCTCGCGTCCTCGCAGGGGAGGGCGCGGCTAGTCGGGCTTGTTGCTCAGCCAGGCACGGCGGCAACCGCGGTTGCGGCAGAACCAGTGCGTGCCGTCAAAGAACGCCGTGACGCAGCGTTCCTCGCCGCCCTGCAGGCGCACGATCGGATGGTGCTCACCGCACTGCAGGCAGGAGACCATGTTGGCCGCCGTGGCCTGCGCCGGGCGCGCCGCGCCTGACCGCGCCGTTCCCGGGCGGCGGCGGCGAGGGTTGAATTGGATCACCGACCCCATTTCTCGTCCTCGGCAGTGCGCCTATCTGACTTTGCGGGGAAAGTCACGTCCCCCGAGTCGTCGCGTTTGGGAGATGCGGGCAGGTATATTATGAACGAGTCTGCGGACCGGCCTGTGACCCAGAGCGACGACAGCGACTTTCTCGACGTGCGCCAGCACGGATTCGCGCGCGTCGCCGTGTGCGTGCCCGAGACGCGGGTCGGCAATCCGCAGTTCAACGCCGCCGCGCACCTGCGCCAATTGGACCAGGCGCATCGGGCGGGCGCCCACTACGCGCTGTGCCCCGAGCTCGGGCTGAGCGCCTACACCTGCGGCGATTTGTTCTTCCAGGAGCCGCTGCTGAGGGCATGCCTGGAGGCGCTCGAGCAGCTCGCCGCGGCGACGGCGGACTGGGAGATGATCCTCTCGGTCGGCGTGCCGCTGATCGCCGACGGGGCGCTGTTCAACTGTGCCGTCACGCTCTATCACGGCCGGCCGCTCGCCGTGGTGCCGAAGTCGTATCCGCCCAACTACCGCGAGTTCTACGAGCTGCGTTGGTTTCACCCGGCCGCCGCAGCGGTGGCGACCGAAATCGGGCTGCTCGGCGGCGCCGTGCCGTTCGGCACCGACCTGCTGCTGCGCGCTGCGCATCTGCCGGACTTCGTGCTGCACACCGACATCTGCGAGGATCTCTGGGTGCCGATTCCGCCCAGCACCGTGGCGGCGCTGCACGGCGCCACGGTGCTCGGCAACCTGTCGGCTTCGAACATCACCGTGGCCAAGTGCGAGTACCGCCGCGAGCTCGTGCGCGGCGCGTCGGCGCGCAACCTGGCGGTGCAGATGTACAGCGCCGCGGGGTTCGGCGAATCGACTGCCGATCTCGCCTGGGATGGCCAGGGCCTGATTGCCGAGCGCGGCCAGCTGATCGGCGAGACCAAGCGCTTCGCCCTGAGCGGCAGCACGGCGGTGGTCGATGTCGACCTGCAGGCGTTGCGGCAGGACCGGCTGCGCCAGACGTCGTTTCGCGCCAACGCGCGCGACTACGCCGGGCGGCCGATGCGCACGCTCTACTTCGGCGACGGCGCCGACACCCGTTCGCCCGGCCTCTACCACCGCCTCCAGCGCCGCATCGATCCGCACCCGTTCGTGCCCGCCGATCCGGCGACGCGCGACGAGCGCTGCCGCGAGGTGTTCATGATTCAAGCCACCTCGCTGGCGCAACGACTGCAGTCGCTGCCGGAGGCGGGGCGGCGCATCGTGGTCGGCGTCTCGGGCGGGCAGGACTCGACCCAGGCGCTCCTGGTCGCGGCGCACGCCGTCGACCTGCTCGGGCTGCCGCGCGCCGACATCATCGGCGTGACGATGCCGGGGCTGGGCACGACCACCCGTACGCGCGCCAACGCCGAAGGGTTGATCCGCGCCATCGGGGCGACATACGTCGAGATCTCCATCGCCGCGCTCAGCGAGGCGGTCTTCGCCGCCATCGGGCACCCACCCGAGCGCGAGGACGTGACCTTCGAGAACGTGCAGGCGTGGTTGCGCAAACTGCTGCTGTTCGCCACCGCGTCGCAGCGGCGCGGCATCGATCTCGGCACTGGCGACCTGTCCGAGATCGCCCTCGGCTGGTGCACCTATGGCGGCGACCACATCGGGCACTACGCCGTCAACGCCGGCGTGCCCAAGTCGCTGATCACCTACGTCATCCGCTGGGCGGCCGAGTCGATCTTCGGCACCGAGCCCGACGTGCAGCGCGTGTTGCACGATGTGCTGGCGACGCCGATCAGCCCCGAGCTGCTGCGCCCGCGGCCCGATGGCGAGATCGCGCAGCGCTCCGAGGACATCGTCGGCCCCTACGAGCTGCACGACTTCTTTCTGTACCACCTGCTGCGCTTCGGCGCCGGGCCGCGGCGCATTGCGCGGCTCGCCGTGCACGCCTTCGAAGGGCGCTACCCGCTGGCCGAGATCCGCCGCTGGTTGCTCGTATTTCTCGAGCGCTTCTTCGCCAGCCAGTACAAGCGCGACTGCGTGCCCGACGGGCCCAAGGTGGGTTCCGGCGGCGCGCTGTCGCCGCGCGGCGATTGGCGCATGCCGTCGGACGCCTCGCCGGAGGTGTGGCTGGCGGAAGCGCGCGCGATTCCGTCCGGTCAGGCGAGCGACGCTTGAGGGCGCGCGCGGGCAACGTGTTTGTCGCCTGGTTTCCTCTCCCGGATGGGAGAGGATCAAGGTGAGGGGGATTTAATTGCGCCGCAGGCCACGAATGAGATTCGGCCCCCAACGAGCTGCCAAAGCTGGGTGCGGCTGCGCCGATCCATCATATCCCCCTCATCCTGACCTTCTCCCATCCGGGAGAAGGAACCCTGGCTCGATACGTTGCGAGTTGCGAAAACGCATTACTTTGGGGGGGGCTATGGGCGATGGCATTCTGCGGCGGGTGTTCGCCGCCGTGTTGGCGGTCGGGTTTCACGCGCTGTTGGGGAGCGCCGCCGGCGCCTGCGTCGGTGACTGCAACTTCGACCGCGAGGTCGAGATCGACGAGCTGATTACCTCGGTCAACATCGCGCTGGGCAGCGAGGGCATCGCGGCGTGTGAGGGGGCGGACGGCAGCCTCGACGACGGCGTCGACATCGCCGAGCTGGTCGCGGCCGTGCGCAACTCGCTGCAGGGGTGCGGCACGGAACGGCCGGAGTGGCGCATGCTGGGCGGCAGTCTGCGGCGGCTCTTCTACAACCCACGCGAGCGCGCCATCACGCGCGAGACCGCCGCGGGTCTGATTCCGAAGTGGCGCTATCAGACCGGGGCCATCGTCACCGGCTCACCGGCCGTGGCCTGGGTGGAGCTGCCGGAGGAGGGCCTGACGCAGATGGTGTTCGCCGCATCGTGGGATGGCAACCTCTATGCCCTGCGGGCTGAGAACGGCCGGCCGGTGTGGCAGCGCGCCCTCAAGCCACAACCGGGCGCGTCGTATCCGTACGCCTCCTCGCCGCTGGTTGCGTGGCTGGACGGTCGCCAGGTCGTCTACATCGGCGGCGGCATGAGCATGTACTGCATCGACGCCGCGACGGGCGCGCTGGTGTGGGAGTTCGATGCCGGCACGGGCTGCACGACGTGCGGCTTCCCCAACCCGCGCGAGCGCAATGAGGTGGAGTCGTCGCCGGTGATGTTCAACGGCCTGATTTTCTTCGGTATGGATATCAACGACACCGGCAACGGCAAGGGCGGCATGTACGCGGTGCGCGCCGACGACGGCCGACTGGCGTGGTACTTCGACCTCGCGACCGGGGCGACCTGCCGGCCGTTTCCGGAAGACAACATCCGTCACTTCGACGGCTACCACACGGCCGAGCAACTCGGCCTGCCGGAGAACTTCCTCGCGACGCGGCCGGGGTGCGACTTCGACCGTACGGGCAACGCCTGCGGCAACGTCTGGTCGTCGGTGTCGATCGACGCGCGGCGCGAGCTGCTCTACACGGCCTCCAGCAACTGCGACACCGACGACGATCCCGAGACGACCCCGCCGCCGCCGCCGATGCCGCCCTACGACCGGGCGCTGTTCGCCCTGCGCCTCGACGGCACGCCGGCGTGGGTGTGGCGGCCGAGCGAAGTCGACAACGAAGACCTGTCGTTCGGCGGCGTTCCCAACCTCTTCGAGGTCGAGATCGGCGGCGCGGTGCGCGAGGTGGTCGGCATCGGCAACAAGGACGGGACATATTACGTCGTCGATCGCGACGGCGTGAACGAGATCAACGGCGTCAGCGCCGCCGATCCGCCCGAGATCCGCAATCCCATGCTGCCGTACTGGAAGACCAACGTTGTCCCCGGCGGCTCGATCGGCGGGATCATTGCCAGCGCGGCGGTGGTGCCGCCGGAGGGCAGGGTGTTTTTCAGCACGGCGGTCGGAACCGATCTCGAGAACATTCAGAAGCCGAGCGCGCATGCGCTGGAGCTCGGGGACGGCGCGATCGCCTGGCAGAACCTGGACGTCCTTCCCAGCTTCGGAGGGGCCACCGCGGTGCCCGGCCTCGCCTTCATGGGTACGCTGGCCGTCGCGGAGATCAACGTGTTCGACTCCAGTGACGGCACGGTGCTGGCGAAGCTCGACACCAAAGGGCAGCTCGGCGGTGCCGCTTCCATTCCCGCCGTGACGGGCGGCATGCTCTTCGTCGGCGGCGGTGTCGGTGAGCTCGGCGGCCGCGCCGAGGACTGCACCTTCCCCTTCACCGCCTACTGTACGGCGAACATCGATACGCCAGTGTCGGCGTTTTGCATTGCCGGCACGCCGGGGTGTACGGACGAACCGCCCTGCGATGACGCCAATCCGTGCACGTACGACTTTCGCCACGACGGCACCTGCCAGAGCGAGCCGGCGCCGAACACGCTGAGCTGCCCATTCGAGGGCGTGCCCAACAGTGGCCTGTGCCGCGATGGCACGTGCGCGGCGCTCTAGTGCCCGTACTTCGAAAGGCCGTACTTACGCCCGCGCCGCGTCCACCTTCTCAGGGTCGATACCCAGGTCCGTAATCGCGCGCTCGACGTCGGACGCGGGCACGGCGCCGCGGCGGGCGAGCTGGGCGAGGGCGGCGACGCAGATCGAGGCGGCGTCGACTTCGAAGTGGCGGCGCAGCTCCTCGCGCGTGTCGCTGCGGCCGAAGCCGTCGGTGCCGAGCGGGTACAGACCGCCGGGGATGAAGCGCGCCAGCTGGTCGGCGACGGCTTTCATGTAGTCCGACGCCGCGACCACCGGCCACGGCTCGTCGGCGAGCATCCGCGTCACATACGGCAGGCGCGGCGCGGCGGTCGGATGCAGGGTGTTCCAGCGCTCGGCAGCCAGCGCGTCGCGGCGCAGCTCGGTGTAGCTGGTGACGCTCCACACATCGGCCGCGACGCGGCGCTCCGCCAGTAGCTGTTGCGCCTGCAGGGCTTCGCGCAAAATGGCGCCGCTACCGAACAGGTGCAGGCGCGGCCAGTCAGCCGGCGCCTCGGCCGGTGCCAGCTTGTAGAGGCCGCGCCGGATCCCGTCCTCGACGCCCGCCGGCATCGCCGGCATCGGGTACATCTCGTTGGCGACGGTGAGATAGTAGAAGCAATCCTCGCGCTCGGTGTACATGCGGCGCAGACCGTCCTGCACGATCACGGCGATCTCGTAGGCATAGGCGGGGTCGTAGGCGCGCAGCGTCGGGACCGTGCTGGCGAGGACATGGCTGTGCCCGTCCTGATGCTGCAGCCCTTCGCCCGCCAGGGTCGTCCGCCCGGCGGTCGCACCGATGAGGAACCCTTTGCCGCGTATATCCGCGTTCTGCCAGATCAGGTCGCCGATACGCTGGAAGCCGAACATCGAATAGAAGAAGTAGAAGGGGATCATGTTGATGCCGTGCGTGGCGTACGCCGTCCCGGCGGCGGTGAATGACGCCATCGACCCGGCCTCGGTGATGCCCTCCTCGATCAGTTGGCCGTCCTTGGCTTCGCGGTAGAAAAGCACGACGTCGGAGTCGGCCGCTTCGTACAGCTGGCCGCGGCTGTTGTAGATCCCGAACTTGCGGAACAGGGCGTCCATGCCGAACGTGCGCGCCTCGTCGGGGACGATGGGGACGATGAGCTTGCCCAGCTGCTCATCGTTCATCAGCCGCTGCAGCAGCCGCACCGCCGCCATCGTCGTCGCCACCTCGCGCTCGCCGGTGCCCTCGAAAAACTCCTGGAACCACGCGAGCGGCAAGGCCTCGATCGGCTGGGCACGCACGACGCGGCGCGGCAGGTAGCCGCCGAGCGCGCGCCGGCGCTCGTGCAGGTACTCCATCTCGGTGCTGTCGTCGGCGGGCCGATAGAAAGGGGTTTCGAGCAGATCGCGGTCGGCGATCGGAATGCCGAAGCGGTCGCGAAACTCGCGCAGCTCCTTCTCGTTCAGCTTCTTTTGCTGATGCGTGACGTTGCGTCCTTCGCCGGCCTCGCCGAGGCCGTAGCCCTTGATGGTCTTGGCGAGGATGACGGTCGGTGCGCCGACGTGCTCGACCGCCGCCTTGTAGGCGGCGTACACCTTCTCCGGATCGTGGCCGCCGCGCCGCAGCTTGCGCAGCTTGGCGTCGGTGAGATCGGCGACCATGGCGAGC
>CAYVUV010000401.1:0-23530 GCA_964455095.1 uncultured Binatia bacterium (SeqCode) | reverse complement strand
CGATACTCCGATGCGCGCCGGCGCCGGTGGTTTCGCGCCGCGACTCAGCCGTCGGCGCGCTGGCGGTGCAGCCAGGTCACCGGCACCAGCGTGGCGACCATCAGGGCCGTATAGGTCTGCCAGGCGAGGTCGTAGCGACCGAAGTGGTCGAAGATGGCGGCGGAAAAATTGTTGCCGAGCATGGTGGCGCTCATGCAGAACACCATCGCCAGACCCATCAGTCGGCCGATCTGCTCGGCGCCGAACAGCTCGGCGAGGACCAGCACCAGCAGCGCCACCACGCCGCTGTTGACCAGACCGTAGAGCACGGCCCAGACCGTGAAGGCGGTCAGACTGGTCGCCGTCCAAAGCATCACCGACATCGCCGCCAGGCCGACCACCACCACCGCCAACGCGGTGCGCGCCGTGGTGCGCTCGGCCAGCCAGCCGAACAGCGGCGCGCCGACGGCGCCGACCAGGGTCATGGTGCTGAGAATCTGCGCCGCGTCGATCGGCGAGTGTCCGAGGTCGGTGAGAAAGGCGTGCAGATGCAGTTGCACGGAGGTGATGAAGGCGTAGATCAGCGCATAGGTGCCGTACACCAGCCACAGCCGCCGATCGCGCCACGGCACGTCGCGCAAGCGAATGACCCCGCGCGCGGCGGTCGGCTCGGCGGCGTTTGGCCCGGGGCGCAGCACCCACGCGATCAGCAGCGCGAGCCCCAGGTACAACGCCCCCAGGCAGGCGATGGTGGGCCGCCATCCCCAGGTGGCGAGCAGCACGGCGGCGAGGTAGTACACGCCGCTGTTGAGCAGATTGTCGCCGCCGTTGAGGATGCCGACCGCCAGGCTGCGCCGGCGCTGGAAGCGCCGCAACACCAGCGCCGACGCCGCCACCGTGCTGATCGCGGCCTGGCCCGGGCCGAGGCTGGCCATGGCGACGAAGAACTGCGGCAGCGAAGTCACGCGCGCCACGGCGAGACTGCCGAGGCCGATGATCAGCGCGCCGGCCGCCAGCACCACGCGCGCCCCGATGCGGTCGGTGAGCAGGCCGGCGTACCAGACGGCGAGCACCATGACGCTCATGCGCAGCGTCATCGCCGCGGTGAAATCGGTACGCTCCCAGCCGAACTCCGCCACGATCGGCTTCATCAGCACCGAAAACGTCATCGACGAGGCTGTCTGCGCCGTGATCGCCAGCACCCCGATGCCGAGCGCCGTCCACGCCTGCCAGGATTCCCCCCACGGCCCGCGCGCGGCGGGTGGCGAAGCAGAGGGGCTGGCTGGGCGCGACATCGGCGCCGACGGCTAGCAGGCGGTGGGGTGCATTGCCAAACCGGAGCCGGAGCCCTTCGAGACGGCGCCCAAGGCGGCGCCTCCTCATGGCGAACGGTGGCTTCGCGTTTCCATGAGCGTGTGGTTGCTGGAATCATTTCTATAGGAGAATTGACAAATTGGTTGGACCACTGGATAACCGGACGAATCATGGCCGCCGTCAGCCGTCTCAGTGCGATTCCGTTTCACCCGCCTTCGCGGCGGCGCGTGCACGAGGCTATCGCCGAGCAGTTGCGCGACGCGATTCTCGACGGCGCCTTCGCCAGCGGGCAGAAGCTGCCGCCGGAGCGCGAGCTGGCCGAGCGGTTCGAGGTCAACCGGACCTCGATTCGCGAGGCGATGAAGGTCCTCGAAGGCCTCGGGCTGGTCGCCGTGCGCCAGGGCGACGGCGCCACCGTGCAGCCGCTGACCGAGGCGTCGTTCGAGGTGTTGGCGCCGATGGTCTTCCACGGCGGGCGGCTCGACCAGCGGATGCTGGGCGAGGTCATGGAAGTGATGATGCCGCTGCTGTTCGAGATGGCGCGGCTCGCCCTTGAGCGCCGCCGGCCGCCGCAGCTCGCGGCGCTGCGGGCGCTGCGCGAGGTGTTGGCGGATACCGGGCGCGAGCGCGAGAGCCGCTTTGCGGCGGCGCGCGACGTGTTGGTGCTGCTGTCGGACATGACCGGCAACCGGGTCTGGCAGATGCTGGCGCGCCGGGCGCGCACCCTGCTCGCCTCGGAGCCGCTGCGCGAAGCGCGCCGGCGCCTGCGCCGCGACCCGGGCCACATCGTGTCGATCATCGACGACAGTCTGGCGGCAATGGATGCCGGGCGCCCGCAGGCCGCGCTGGCGGCGGTGCGCCGACTGATCGAGACCATGGGGGAGGGCGCGACCGGTCGGCCGGTGACGGGCGCCGAGGCCGCCCCGAGCAAGAAGCGAAAAGCCAAGAGCACCGCGGACAACCACCCGCGCCGCGGGCCGGTGAAGGGAGCGTGAGATGAGCGAGTTTGCCCTCAAGACTGCGACGCAGGAGCCCGATCTCGATACGGCGATGAAGGTCGTCTACCAGTGGAACTACGAGCCGGAGGTCGACGAGCTGCGGCGGCTGTACGTCAAGGCGACCGAGGCGCAGTGGGTGGCCGAGCGCGATCTCGATTGGGATCGGCCGATCGATCAGGCGCTGTTCGGGACGACGCCGCTGGGGGCGGCGGTGCCGATCGAGAAGACGTCGTACTGGCGCTCGCTCGACGAGGAGACGCGCTGGCTGGCGACGCGGCGCGTGGCCTCGTTTCGCCTCAGCAACTTCCTGCACGGCGAGCAGGGGGCGCTGATGGTGGCGGCGCAGCTGGTCAACGCGGTGCCGCATACCGACGCCAAGTTCTACGCCGCGACGCAGACCATGGACGAGGCGCGCCACGTCGAGGTGTTCGCCAAGTACATCAACAAGCTCGACGAGGTGCGGCCGATCGCGACGCCGCTGAAGACGATTCTCGACGCGACGCTGCAGACCGACGACTGGTTGAAGAAGCTGGTCGGCATGCAGATCGTCGTCGAGGGTCTAGCGCTGTACAGCTTCCGCGAGATGCGCAACCTGACCGAGGAGCCGCTGCTCAAGGACCTGCTCACCTACGTCGCGCGCGACGAATCGCGCCATCACGCCTACGGCGTCCAGTACGTCGAGCGCTGCGTGCCGCAGCTGAGCGCGGCGCAGCGCGTCGAGCTCGAGGACTTTGCCCTCGAGGCGGCGCGCACGCTGATCGACAACCGCAACCAGCACACGTTGTTCAGCGCCATCCTGCAGATCTGGAGCGAGATCGGCATCGACGCGGCGGCGCTGGTCACCTGCCTGCGCAACGAGCGCGAGGAGCTGACGCGCGACTTTGAGAAGGGGCGCCGGCTCGGTCCGGTGCAGGGCTTCGTGGTGCCGACGGTCAAGCGCTGCGGCTTGCTGAGCGACCGCATCGCCGCCGGCTACCACGAGTTTCTGCGCGAAAACCTGAGCAGCAACCTGGTCGGCGCGAACGTCGAGGAGTTCCTGCGCTATGTTCCCGACCTGCCCGAGGACACGGCGGCCTGGGTGCTCGGCGAGCTGCAGTAGGCGGCACGCTCAGCGCGGGAACGAGCGCGCGAACAAGGCGTCGATTGCGGCGCGGCCGTTGTCGCGCAGGAAGCGCGTGCCGGTGCCGGCGAAGTGCGGGTGCGTGATGGTCGGCTCGCCCGCGCTCCAGCTGCTGCCGCTCCAGTGCCGCCAGCCGTCTTGCTCCTGATCGAAGACGAACAGCGGCTTGTTGCACAGCTTGGCGAACTCCGCCCCCCAGCCGGTACCGCCCATCACCGTGCCGTCGTCCTTGACGGCGCCGACGACGTAGATCTCCTGCGCGTTGTTGACCTGGTGCCAGATGCTCTGCAGCACCTTCTTGATGTAGTCGGTGTCGGGGTACCGCCGGTGCATGAGCTGGGAGACGTAGGCCAGGCTGACGTCGCCTTGCAGCAGCTCGGCGTGCGTCAGCGTGCGCACGCCGCGCGTGCGCTCGAGCTCGCGGCCCTCGAAAGTGAAGTTCACTTCCTCGACGCCGTGGCGCTCGGCGGCGGCGCCGAACGCCGCCTCGGCGCCCTTCAAGCCGCCGCTGTACAGCACGCATTCACTGGCTTTCATCGCTGGGTCCTTTCACGCGCGTCGCGCAGCTTAGTTGATGGCGTGCGGCTCGCCGAGGGAGAAGGCCCCGATCTCGGCGTCGAACTGCTGGCCGTCGCGCGTCACCATCTGGTAGGTGCCGTGCATGGTGCCGAAGGCGGTCTCGAGCGGACAGGCGGAGGTATACTCGAACGACTGGCCGGGTTGCAGCACCGGCTGCTTGCCGACCACGCCCGGACCCTTGACCTCCTGCACGGCGCCGTTGGCGTCGGTGATGATCCAGTGCCGGCTGACGAGCTGGGCGGTTTCGGCTCCGACGTTGGCGATCTCGACGTTGTAAATGAAGAACCATTGATTGCGGTCGGGCTGCGAGCGCTCGGGCACGTAGCTCGACTGGACGCGGATGCGGATGCCTCGGGTGGTGGATTCGGACGTGAACACTGCCCCTCCTGCTGCCTGACCGGCGAAATCTAATCCGACCCCCAGGTGAGGTCAAACGAAGGTCGGCGGCGACGGGTCGTTCAGACGGCGAAGTAGATCAGCAGCGCCAGCACGGCGGCAATCATGGCGGCGACGACGGCACTGCGGCGCAGGAAGAGACCGATGCCGGCGGGGGCGTGGCCGGCGGCGAGGCAGTTGTGGCAGGTGGCGCGCGGGACGGTGATGCCGCCGACCAGCTCGACACAGTCCGCGCAGCAGAGGGCGGCGCAGACCGCGCACGATCCGGCGGCTGGCGCGTGGCAGTAGACGCAATAGGCGTCGTCGGGCGTGAACGGCTGCGTGCCCGTCACGGCGCGACCCGCCGGCGCGCGCCGCGGGCCCGCCTACGACTTGAGCGGCTCGCCGCGCGCGTTCTTCTCGCGCAACAGCTGCAGCAGCTTGTCCGCGCCGCCATTGGCCATGATCTCCTGGAACTGCGAGCGGAAGTTGGCCACCATGCTGACGCCCTCGACGATCACGTCGATGATCCGCCACTGGCCGTCCTTCTGGCGCAAGCGATAGTCGACCAGGACGTTGCTCGCCGCATCGCCGCGCAGAATCTTGCTGTGCACCGTGCGATCGCCGCGCGCTTCCTCGCGCTCGCCGAGAATCTCGAGCGATTCGTTCTTGTAGTTGTCGATGTTGTCGCCGTAGGTGACCGAGAGGTGCTTCTTGAATTCTTGCAGGAACTCGGCCTGCTGCGTCGCGTTCAAGCGACTCCAATTGCGCGCCATGACGAGGCGCGACAGGGTGGGGAAGTCGATGCGCTCATAGACGATGTCCTCGATGCGCTTCTGCTTCTCCGGCCGCGGCAGGCTCTTATCGCGCAGCACCTTCAACACCGCAGTGGCGGTGGCGTCGACCACCGCCTTGGGGTCTTCGTCCGCTACGGCCGCGTGACTGGGGAGAGCCAGCGCCGCACTGAGTACCAGGGCGATCGCGGCAGCCCGCCAGCGGCGACCTCGCTCATTGCTCATCGGCTGGTGCGTCGTCGGTTGTGCCATAGAGGTCCTCTTCTTCTTCCTTGCTCATCGCGGCGCTGTCGCTGACCAGCCGCGCGCGCCGCTGCGTATATGCATCGCGAACGAAGGCGTAGTAGTCAACTGCGGCTTCTTTGGCGTCCGCCACCTCCTGCAGGTACAGGGCGCGCAGGTTGATCACATCGACCGCGTTGACGCCGAGGCTGACGTAGATGGGGGCGAAGTAGGAGTAGACGCGCAGCGCCGAGTCGCCGACGCGGCCGATGGCGTCGCGCGGGTTGGACGGGCCGAAGAACGGCAACACCAGATAGGGCCCGGGCGGGATGCCCCACCAGCCGAACGTCTGCCCGGTGTCCTCGTTGTTGGCTTCCAGTCCCCAGCCGGTGGCGGGGTCGAAGAATCCGAGCACGCCGGCGGTGGTGTTGACCGCGAAGCGGCCGACGTCGGTGACTGCGTCGAGCGGCTTGCCCTGCAGCACGTCGTTGACCAGCACGACCGGGAACTCGAGGTTGCCGAAGAAGTTGCGCAGCGCCCGCTGCACGGCGTCGGGGGCGATGAAGTCCCAGCCCTTGGCCACCGGCTCGAGCACGTATACGTCGAGCGTGTCGTTGAACCAGAAGATCTTGCGATTGAACGGCTCGATCGGGTCGTTGGCGGCGCCGGGTTGACGCGCCGCGCAGCCGCCGACCAACAATGCCAACGCCAGCACGGCGCAAGCGGGCGAGCGGCGGCGCATGTCACTGCGCTTTGTCGGCGTCGTCTTTGTCCTTGGTGATGTCGGCATTGTGAATGAACTTTCCGATCAGGCGTTCGAGGATGACGGCGGACTCGACGAAGGTGATTTCGTCGCCCGATTTGAGCACCTCCTCTTCGCCGCCGAGTTGGAGGGAGACGTAGCGGTCGCCGAGCACGCCGGAGGTGACGATGGATGCGGAGGTGTCGACCGGCAGCTTCAAGTCGTCCTGCAGGCGCAGCTCGACGCGGGCGCGGTAGCCGTCGTTGAGCGTGATGGCGCCGACCTGCCCGACTTTGACCCCCGAGATCACCACCGGGGCGCGCGGCTTGAGACCGCCGATCTCGTCGAAGGCGGCGAACAGCGTCAACCCGGTGGGTCCGGAATAGGAGCCGCCGGCGACGCTCAGCGAAAGATACGCGACGGCGCCGAGCCCGATGAGCACGAACAGGCCGACGACGAAATCGCGTGTCGGAGATCGGGTCATATCGTCACACTCCCCACAAGGCGGTGATGAAGTAGTCGACGATCAGAATGCTGACCGATGAGATGACCACGGTCGACGTCGTGGCGGCGCTGACACCCGCCGAAGTGGGCGCGCTGGTGTAGCCGCGATAGGTGGCGATGAGGCCGACAAGGACGCCGAACACGAGCGCCTTCAACAGGCTGCCGAGGATGTCGTCGGTGAAGTCGACCGCCGACTCCAGGCTGGTCATGTAGCTGCCGGCATCGACGCCCATCAAGCTGACGCCGATCAGGTAGCCGCCGAAGAGGCCGAAGACGATGAACAGCGCCGACAGCAGCGGCATCACCGCGATCATCGCCAGCGCCTTGGGGCTGACAACGAAGTGGATGGGGTCGACCGACATCATGCGCAGGCCGTCGAGTTGCTCGGTGGCGACCATGGTGCCGATCTCGGCGGTGGTCGCCGAGCCCGCCCGCCCGGTGGCCAGCAGGGCGGTCAGCACCGGCCCCAGCTCGCGCACCAGGCTGAGCCCGACCACCGCGCCGAGCGAGTTGGTGGCGCCAAAGCGGGCAAGGGTGTTGTAGCCCTGCAGCCCGAGCACCGCGCCGACGGCGGTGCCGCAGACGCAGATGATGATCAGCGACAGCACGCCGAGCTTGAACAGCTCGTCGACGAAGGGGCGAAAGCGGATCGGCGGCGTCACGACACTGCGCCCGATGCTGGCGGCAAAGGTCGCCACACGACCGAGCTCTTCGGTGAAGCGCAGGACCGTCCAGCCGAGATCGCGCAGCAGCGTTACCATGTCGCACCGTGCGCGGCCCGTCCCGGCAGGACCTCGACCGCCTCGCCGGCCAGCGCCGTGGTCTCGTCGACGTCCTCGGCGAGGAAGGTGGCAATGCGGCGGTCGGGGCTGGCCTGCAATTCCGCCGGCGTGCCTTCGACAGCCCCGTCCGGCAGCAGGACCAGCACGCGCTCCGCCATCCGCATCGTCGACCGGATGTGGTGCGAGACCACGACCATGGTCATGCCGAAGCGGCGGTTGATGTCGACCAGCAGCGCCTCGATGCGCCGGGTCGAAATCGGATCGAGGCCGGAGAACGGTTCGTCGCACAGCAAGATCGTCGGCTGCATGATGATCGCGCGCGCCAGGGCGACGCGCTTCACCATGCCGCCCGACAGTTGGCTCGGCAGCAGGGGGTCGACGTCCGACAGCCCGACGGCCTTGAGGCGATCGTGCACCGCGGCGGCGATCTCGTCGGCGCCGAGCCGCGTGTGTTCGTGCAGCGGAAACGCCAGGTTCTCGAACACGGTCATCGAGTCGAGCAGCGCCCCGTGCTGAAACATCATGCCGAGCTTGGCGCGCACGCCGTACATCTCGCGCTCGGAGAGTCGTGTGATGTCCTGTCCGTCGACCGAGATGACTCCCGCGCGCGGCCGCACCAGCCCGCCGATCAGGCGCAGCAGCGTGCTCTTACCGGAACCGCTGCCGCCGAGAATGACCGAGATCTTGCCGCGCGGGAATCGGCACGACAGCCCGTCGAAGACCCGCCGGCCGGCGAAGGCCATGCTCACGGAGTCGAAGGCGATGTGGGCGTCGGGGTCGGATGCGTTCGAATCCATGTGTGCGGCGGTGCTCAGCGTCTCGACGATAGAAGCCGGTTTTTGACAAGACCGCAACCCGGTCTCAGGGTAACCGGCGTCGATTGCGATCCGCACGTCGCAGCGTCCGGAGGCGGGGGCGGGCGCCTGGGCCCGCACGGCGGCGGGTGCCGGAACGGGGGGAAACGGGGCTGCTGATCGAAGCGGCCCCGCGACGCCCCCGTTGCCGTTCGGTCGGCTTTAGCGCCGACCCCCGCGGTTGCCGCTTTGCTGCAAGCGGAAGAACCCACCCTCGGTGGTCTTGCCGCGCAGCATCTTGGTGCTGGCCACCGGCACGCCCTCGAAGGTCATGCGGTGGATCGCCTGCTTGATCGCGGTGCGAATCTGCGAGCGTCGAATGGTGCTCTCAGCTGCCGCCTCGAGATCCTCGGCGGGAATGGTCACGGTCGCGCTGCGCTTGCGCAGCGTCAGGTTGACGGCAATGCCGGGCCGCTCACCGTCGACCACGGAAGTGGAGTAGTCTGTTCTCTTGTCGATACTTCGGATGATGTTGCGCAACAATTCGTTTGCTGTTCCCACGACGAAAGCCATGCCACCTCCTTTCGCCCCAACGAGCGCGTTCGACACCGCTTGGAAAAACGGCCTGATGGCGAGGAACGGCTGCGGGGAGCTATGCAAAGTACGCAGGACTTCCCTGCGAGTCAACACCGCGAGGCGGGTTCGTTTTGGGCGGTCGGGGCCGACTTCGCCCCCGACCCGGTTCTAGAACGTCCAGTCGTCGGAGTCGCCGCTGCCGAACGGCGTCGGGGGCAGGGCAGAAGGCTCGGGGCCGGCTGACTTATCAGCCAGCGGGGGCGGCGCCGTGCCGCCTTCGCGATGCAGGGCTTTGCTGAGATCGGGCACCGCGCGGCAGGCCAGCGCGGCGCGCGCCCGCAACAGGCGGTCGAACTCGGCGTGGCGCCCGGTCCACGGCTTGGGATTGTCACGCAATTGCACCATTTCATGGCGTAAGCTGCGCAAGAGCGTGTGGAAATGCGCCAGACGGCTGGCGGTTTGCGGGGCGAATAGCGTCAGATCTTTCAACCCGGCTTCGATGATCGGGTGGTCGAGCGGGTCGCTCGAGGAGAACGGTCCTTGCTCGACCAGCTTGCGCAATACGGCGTCCAACCAGCGCAGCTCGGACAACATCGCCGTCGCCAGAGTCTGGCGGGCGCGGTTGCGCTCGCCGCGCTCGCGCAGACGCGCGGCGCCGTACCCGAGGCCGGCGGCGAGCAGCGCCAGGAGCCCGCCGGCGAGCAGGTCGATCCACTCGCCCAGGTGTGCGGCGGCAAATGCCGCCGGCGTCGCGGTGTGCGTCGCGGTCGCCGTGGCGGTGTGCGTGGGCCGCGGCGTGCGTGTCGATACGGCGGTGGCGGTCGCGACCGCGGTCGGTTCCGCGACGGTCGGCGTGGGCGATGCGGGCACCGGTGACGGCTCAGCGGTGGCGGTCGCCGTCGGGCGCACCCGGACGACCGTTGGGCGTAACGTCGGCGTGCTCTCGGGCTCCTCGGTCGGCAGCGCGGTCGGCTCGACGGTGGGCGGATCGACGGCGACCGGGCTGGCGGCTACGACCGCCGTTGCCTCGCTGTCCTGGGCCGCGGCCCGCGCGCCGCACAGGGCGATGGCGGCGAGCAACAACAGCAGCGACGGCCGCGGCCGAGGTCGCGGAAGGCAAGCGCGAACGTACTCCACGCGCGGCGTCTACTATAGGTGCGCGCGCGGAGACAAGCACAAAGCCCGCGGCGCAGATCGCGCCATCCGACCGCGCCCGGCAAGAGGGCTTGCCGCCGTCATGTAGAACCGCGCCCGCTGGCGCCGCGCGAGCCGCCGCCGTCGGCCGGCACCCACTGAGCCATGACTCGCCCGGCCATGAGAGCGGTGAAAGACCGCGGTGCCAGACGCGCGCCGGTGGCTTGCAACCAATTGGACCAGCCCGAAATCACCGACGGCTGGCGGCCGAGCGCGTTGAGCGCTACCGCCACCACTTGCTCCGGCGGCTCGCCTTCGTGCGGCGTCTCGCCGGCGACGGCCTGAAATTCGGTGGCAGTCGGACCCGGCTCGATGACCAGCACATCGACGCCGCTGCCCTGCAACTCCGCCCACAGCGACTCGCCGAGCAAGAGGTCGAAGGCTTTGGTGGCGCTGTACGCGCCGTTGAAGGGTACCGGCTGGCGGCCGGCGACGGAGCCGGTGATGATCACCGCGCCGCGGCCGCGCGCCAACATCGGCGGCAGCAGGTGGCTGGTGAGCACGGCAGGGGCGACGCAGTTGAGCTGGATCATGGCGCCGAGCCGCGCCGGATCCTGCTGCGAGAAGCGCCCGGCGATACCGTGGCCGGCGTTGTTGACGAGCAACCCGATGTCGAGGTCGGCGACCGCCGCCGCCAGGCGGTCGACTTCGCCGGGCGCGCTCAAGTCGGCGGCCACGACCCGCACGGCGACGCCGTGGGCTTGCTGCAGCTCGGCCGCGAGAGACTGCAGGCGGTCGGCGCGCCGCGCGGTGAGGATGCACGACATGCCGTCGCGCGCCACGGCGCGAGCGAACTCGGCACCGATGCCCGCCGAAGCGCCGGTGATCAGGGCCCACTCCCCATAACGCTGGCGCAGCGGCGGGCGGAAGGCGTGGAAGAGCGGCCGCGCCCGCCACAGCGCGCGCGCCAGCAGGGCGAAGGGCACGAACGAGGCGATGCCGGCGAGCCAGCCGATGTGCACGATGCCCCAGATCAACATCGCCAGTGCGACCTGGGCGCTGTAGACCGCGGCCCACGGCCACATCCAGGCGCGCAGGTGCCAGAAGCCGTAGGCGCCAGCGGCGTAGATGGCCCAGTGCGGCAGCGCCGCGATCTTCGCTGCCCAGCCGTGAAAGACGATGCCGAACCACACCTGTTCGTCGACCGCGAGCGGTTTGGTGAAGATGTCCCAGGGCATGTAGATGAACGCCATGAAGGCGCAGAAGAACATCAGGCCGTTCATCCACTGCGGCCGCTGCCGCATGCGCTCCCGCCACCAGATGCCGAAGCCCGCATAGTGCATGGCGATTTTCCTCCCGAGGCGGCCATGGGCGCCGCGCGTCATACGGATCGAATTGCTCTTGGAGTGTTTCGGAACGGCGCCGACTATTCCAGATTCGCGTCGCCGGTGCCATGCCGCCGCTCGCGCGTGCGCCAAAATGTAAAGCGCCTGTCACGGTTTCGTAACCTGCCCTGCGCTATCCTCGCTGCATGACTGAACCTCATCATGCACCCCACCACGCGCCGCGGGCATACCGCTTCGTCTGCCCGCAATGCGGCTCACCGACCGACGGCTCGATGACGTGCGGCGGCGGACACGCGTCGCTGTGCGAAGACTGCGTCGGCGATCGCGAGATCGCCGAGACCGCGGCCTCGGTCGCCTAAGCGCGCCCGGACCTCGCCGTCGCATCGCTCGGCGCCGATGGGACGGATTCGTACGGCGCCACGCGGTCGCCCAAGCCCGCCGCTGCTGCCGAATTGACCGCGCGTGCGGCCTGGATATTGCTCCCGCCTGGCGGGCGGTGGACTCGCGATCGAAACTCCGGGCGTTTCTGTTATTGCGCTACACGCTGATCGTCGCCACGGCGTACCTGCTGCTGGTCGAAGGGCGGTTCGCGGTGGTGTCGCCCGCGGCGATCGTGCTGGTCGCGCTCGCGCTGGCCTCCAACGTCGCCATCGCGCAACTGCCGCCGCAGATGACGGAGTCCATGCGCTTTGCGAGCGCCGTCCTCGTCTACGACACCGTCTGGATCACCGCGGCGCTGTTGTTGAGCGGTTGCTTCAACGCCGAGTTCTTCTACCTGTACTTCTTCGTGCTGCTGCTAGCGGCGATCGGCGAGAGCTTGCGGCTGATCGCCCTCGGCGCATGCGTGGTGTGCGCGGGCTATCTGCTCGGACACTCGGCGACCGGCGGCTGGGGGCCATTGTGGTCGTCGCCGTCGCTGATTCGTTTGCCCTTCTTGTTCAGCACCGCTGTCTTCTATGGCTACCTGGTCGAACGCACGCGGCGCGAGGGGCGTCGCGCCGACGATGCCGAGGCGTTGGCGGCGCAACTGACGCGGGCGTTGGCCGAGCTGCGCATTCTGTACGGGCGCGCGCAGGAAGCCGACCGCATCAAGACCGAGTTCCTGGCCACGGTCTCACACGAGCTGGGCACGCCGCTGACCTCGCTGAAAGGCTATGTCGAGCTGCTGCTCGATCAGAGCTACGGCGCGGTCAACGTCGAGCAGCGCCAGGTGCTCGGCCGCGTGCAGTCGGCCAGCGGGATTCTCCAGCATGCCATCTCGCGCATGCTCGATGCCAGCCGCATCGAGTGCGACGAGGACGCGCTGCAATGCGAAGAGATCGAGATCGATCGGGTCTTCGACGCGCTGCGCGGCGATCTGGCGCCGACGGGCGAGGTGGCGCTGCACTGGCCGCGCGCGTCGGATATTCCGCCGCTGCGCACCGATGCGGAGAAGCTGCGCACGGTGTTGCGCAATCTGGTCGAAAACGCCCTCAAGTACACGGCGCGGGGGATGGTGGCGGTCGATGTGCGCTGGGACCGCCAGGCGGACGAGGTGGAGATTCGGGTCACCGACACCGGCATCGGCATTCCGGCTATCGATCGGCAGGGTGTCTTCGAAGCCTTTCGCCAGGGCAGCAACCGCCAGCAAGCGCGGTCCGGGGTTGGGCTCGGACTCTATATCGTGCAGCGTCTGGTGACGCGCCTGGGCGGCGAGGTGCGGCTGGTCTCCGAGCTCGGCGCCGGCTCGACGTTCACGGTGCGCATTCCGCGCTTGCTGCACCGCGGCGCCGCGGTGCAGGCGGGTCCGGCGCTGCCGGCGCGCGCGATGGCGTGACGCGTCGATCGCGCCGACGCGGAAGAGGCGGTCACGACATAGCAACGCCCCGGCGATCGCTGATGCCGGGGCGTTGAACGAGGTCGTGAGTAGCGGCTGGCGCGCACGGCGCTTACGGCGCCAGCGCGGTGGCGACCGCGTCGGTGTGCGCCGCGGTCTCGGTCTGGATCGCTTGCGCGTCGCCCATGGTCCAACAGCTGGTGCCCTGCTCGAGGGCGCGCGTCTCGAGCTGTTGCCACTGGGTCTCGAACTGCGCGTCGCACTTGGAGAAGTCCGGCGTCGCAAACGCCCGCACGGCCTTGGCCTGCACCTGCATGCGACACATGGCGTACTTGCCCGCCGCCTTGAGCTTGTCGGCTTCGCATTTGATGGCCGGATCGACGGCCAGAGCGGCCGTCGACCAGAGCACGACCGAGCCGATCAACGCCCACTGTCGCCCCATTCCCATCCTCATCGCCCGCATCATGACCTCCTGCGTAGAATTTCCGCGTTCTCTATGGCCGGCCCGACGGGCCGATCTTGGGTTGGCTGGCACAGCGAGCGATGTGCCACCCGTTATGCCGGGCAATTCTAGACACGCGCCCCCGACGTTTCGGGGCGCAGGTGTCAGATCGATAACGGCGTCCGATATTGCACGAGCCATTCCCGGCGGCAGCCGTCCCTGGCAGTCTCGCGGCTATCGACTTGACTGTTCGAAGCCCTGCGCAGTACGCTCCGAACCATAGAGCGATCGGGTGGGCTGGACACGGCCCCCGCGGACGTCTGGTCGGAAAAGGGTGCGCCTGGGGGGCGCAAAAAGGGGGGACCATGAGAGCGTCGGACACCGTCTCCTTGGTACACACCTGGGTGCGTCGGCATCGCGCCACCGCGATCGTCGGATTGATCGTATTCACCTCGTCCGCGGCCCATGCGACCAACCCTCCGGGGGCGCCGGACGATCATTTCCAATGCTACAAGTCGTCGAGCTCCTCCTTCGACGGCGTCGAGCTCGACCTGTCGGACGGCTTCGGCAGCGAGCGCTACAAGGTGGTGAAGCCCGCGGCGATTTGTCCGCCTGCCGACAAGCAGGAGGAGGGCATCTTCGATGCGGTGACGCACCTGGAGAGCTATCGCGTCAAGCTGGCGCACATGACGCCGCCGCAGGTGAAGCCGGTGCAGCGCCGGAATCTCAGCGTGCAAAACCAGTTCGGCAATATTCTGCTCGATACCGTCAAGCCGGATCGGGTGCTGATCCCGACCGCGAAGAGCCTGACCGGACCGGTGGCCCCGCCCAACAGCGCCGCGCACAACGTCGACAGCTTCAAGTGTTACAAGGTGCGGGTCTCCCCGGGCTCGCCGAAGTTCCAGAGCCGGCTGGTGCGGGTTGCCGACCAGTTCGAAGACCGGCTGTACGCCCTGCGCGCGCCTAAACACCTGTGCGCCCCGGCCGCCGTCAACGGCGGCGCGGTGAAACGGCCGCAGGGGTATCTGACCTGCTACAGCGCCAAGGCGGCGAGCGGCCAGCCCAAACATCAAAGGCGTTCCGGCGTCCACGTCGCCAACGCGCTTGGTTCAGACACGTTGACGACGATCATCGAAGAGGAGCTCTGCGTCCCATCGGTCTTGAACTCCGCCGGCGGCTGCAACCAGGGCGTCGCGACGTTCGACGTCATCCAGCAGTACATCTTCACCAACCGCGGCTGTAACGTCTCGACCTGCCACGGCCAGTTCGCCTCGGCCGACCTCGACCTGCGCCCGGGCTCTTCCTTTGTCGAGCTGATCAATGTCCTGGCCGCCCATCCCAACGCGGCCGCGTTGGGCAAGAAGCGGGTCATCCCCGGCAACGCGGCGTCGAGCTTTCTGTCGCAGAAGCTGCACGGCACCATGGGCATCAGCGAAGGCTCGCGCATGCCGCTGATCGGCGGACCGCCGCCGGATGGCTTCCTGCCGCAGGTCGAGCTCGATCTGATCGACGCGTGGATCGACGCCGGGGCCCCGGCCACCGGCCAGGTCGAGGGGGCGCCGTGCCTGCCGCCCGAGGAGTACCACGCGGTGACCCCGCCTGCGGTACCACCCGGCGGCTATCAGCTGGTGCTGACCGGACCGACCCTGCAGCCCGGACAGGAGCAGGAGGGTTGTCTGTGGGTGCCGGCCCCGAACACCAGCAATTTCGATGTCGGGAAGTGGGAGTTCGTTCTCAATCCCGGCACGCATCACTTCTCGGTGTTCGAGTTCAACCGCACCGGTGCCCCGGTGACCAACGTCTGGACGCCGAACGACTACGGCTGCTTCAGCGGCGCCCAGTTCGGCAACAGCATCTCGGGCTCCCCGCAGGCGCCGTACTTCGTCGACACGTACCCGCCCGGCATCGCCCGCCGCCTCGTCGCCGGCAAGTACTATGGGCTCAATGCCCACTACTACAACCGCTTCGACGTGCCGATCCAGATCAAGGTCTACGTCAATATCTACCCGTACTCCGGCCCGACGCCCAAGCTGGCGCAAACCATCGTCGAAATCGATGACACCTTCAGCATCAACGTGCCGCCCTTCGCGCCGCCGTCGCAGAGCCTCCACACCGGGAGCTTCGTCAACACGACCGGACAACCGATTTCGATCCTGTCGCTCAGCAGCCACATGCACAAACGCGGCAAGCGGTTCACGGAATGGGACTCGAGCGGCGCCAAGCTCTACGAGAACTTCGACTTCTCGCACCCGATCTTCCGCTATTTCACGCCGCCCCTGGTGCTCGCGGCCGGTGACCACATCGACTACGAGTGCCAGTACGACAACGGCTACACGGACATCACCAAGGTGAAGCGGCGCACGCTCGGCACGCCGTGCGGCGCGAACGAGACGCGTTGCATCGGCGGACCGAAGCACAATCAGCTGTGCTTCGGCAGCCACAGCTTCTGCGACTCCAGCCCCGGCGCGGGCGACGGCGACTGCGACGCCTGCCCGCTCTACTTCGGCGTCAGCGCCGAGGACGAGATGTGCATTCTCACCGGGCAGTTCTACCCGGGTCTGTAGCAGGGGCGATCGCTTCCGATCGGGAGGGCGAGGCTTCCGCCGGGCCGTGTCACAAGGTGGCAGAAGGCTCGGTAGGAGCCTCGCCCTTTCTCGTTTCGCGGCTGCGCGTGCGAGTCGGCCGCACCGTGCGCGTCGGCGTGCCGAGCGCGGGCGGGCAGGCGAACAGCGAGGCATCCACGGCGGCGACCAACTCGTCGATGCTCACGGCACCGTCGCGGTTCGCGTCGATCGCCGGACACGGTTCGACCCCGCGCTGCCCGAGGGCCAACGCGATGCCGCGCAACAACTCGTCGATCGCTGTCGCGGCGTCGCCGTTGCAATCGCCGGCGCACCCCCGCGGCGTCGGCGTCAGCGTGGGAGGCGAAGTGCTCGTCGCGGACGGTTGCTCGGTCTCAGTCGCCGTAACGGTGGCCGTGACGGTCTCGGTCGCGGTGGGGATCGGTGACGGGGTATCGCTCGGAGTGGACGTGCTCGATGCGGTCGCGCTCGGGGTGGCGGTGGCAGTGGGCGTCGCGCTCGGCGTCACGCTCGCGGTCGCCGTCGGCGTGCGCGTCGGCGTGGCGGTCGATGTGCGGGTCGGTGTGGCGGTCGGCGTCCGGGTGGGCGTCGCCGTTGGTGTGCGCGTCGTCGTCGCGGTCGGCGTGCGCGTCGGCGAGGCGGTTGGTGTCCGGCTCGGCGAGGCCGTGGACGACGGCAGCGGCGTCTGCGTGCGCGTCTGACTCGGGGTTCGACTGCTGGTGGCGGGGGCCGTGCGGCTCGCAGTCGCGCTGGGGCTCGGTGACGCACTGGCCGTGCGCGTGACGGTGGTCGTGCGCGTCACCGTGCCCGTCCGCGTCGGCGTGGTCGAGGGCGTGTCGGTGGCGGTCAGCGTGACGCTGGGCGTGGCGCTGGGGCGCGGCGTGGGCGTGTCGACACCCGGGGCCAGGCCGACGCAGAAGCCATCGCGGCACTCGTCCTCGGTGCAGTCGTTGCCGTCGTCGCAGCCCGTTCCGTCTTGCCGCGGCCGGTGCTCGCACCCGAGTTGCGGATCGCACGTGTCGCGCGTGCAGGCGAGCCCGTCGTTGCAGGAGATCGACGATTCGAGCGACTGGCAGCCGCTGGTCGGGTTGCAGAAATCGAGCGTGCACGGGTCGTGGTCGTCGCAGCGCATGAAGTTGCCCAGACACAGGCCGCCGGTACAGACGTCGTCGCTCGTACAGAGTCCGAAGTCGTCTTCGCACGGGACGCCGTCGTCGACCCGCGTCGGCGCACAGAGCCCGCCCAGACAGGCGTGCGCGCACGGCAGCTCGGCGAGGCACGGCGTCCCGTCTGTGGCGGCGGTGCGCACACACATCCCGTCGCTGCACGTCGCGGCGGCGGTGCACTCGTCGGCCGGGTTGCGGCAGTCGGTGCCGTCGAGCGGGTTCGAGATGCACCCGGCGAGCGCGTCGCAGTGATCAGCCGTGCACGGGTTCAAGTCGTCACAGTTCTTCTCATCGACCACGCATTGTCCGGTTCCCGGATCGCAATGCTCGACGGTGCAAACGCTGCCGTCGTCGCCGCAGGTGACGGGCGTGCCGATACACATACCGGCCTGGCACATATCGCCGGCCGTGCACTGCTGCTGATCGTCGCAGATCTGGGCGCCGGCGCCGTCCGCCGGGCCGCAGCAGAGCAGGGCGGCGAAGGCGGCGCACGCCAGCCGGTACCCCGCGCGCGGCGTCAGCGGAAAGAGTCGTCGTGACGTCGCCCAGCGCACCGCCAGGCACAGTATCGTGCGGCCGCTGGAGAGAAAAGACCGATCGCGCGCGCGGGCTTGCCCCGGCGCTGCGGCGCGCGATATGCGGTCCCCACACTGAATCGGCCGGGAGGAGACGAGATGGCAACAGAACAAGCGGACCTGTTGGCGCGCGGACGCGAGGTGACGGTGAAGCTGTGGGGCGAGCAGGCGGGCGCGCCGGGCCTGCCGGCGGCGAAGCTGGCGCCGGAGTTCTTCGGTCTGGTGGCCCAGTTCGTCTTCGGCATGTTCTGGTCGCGGCCCAACCTCGACCTGCGCAGCCGCAGCCTGTGCACCGTCGCGCAACTCGCCGCGCTCGGCAAAACCGACGAGCTGAAGGGGCACCTCATGGGCGCGCTCAACCTCGGCATCACGCGCGAAGAGCTGATCGAGGTCTTGATGCAGACCGCTTGCTACGCCGGCGTGCCGGCGGCCGTGACCGCGCTCAACGCCGCGGCCGACGTGCTCGGTCCGCGTGGTTGAGCCGGCGTTGTCGCCGACGCGCCGGCTGAACCCGTGACGGCTGCGCGCCGGCGCGGGCGCGCGGGCTGGCCGCTCGCGCGCCGCGCGCTGCGTTGGACGTTCGCGCTCGCCGCGGCGTGGTACGCGCTCTGCGCCCTGGGGTTGTTGTACTTGCGCTTCGGCCCGCCGCTGGTGACGGCGGTGCAAGTGCAGCGCCTGGTCGAATCATGGCTCGGCGGCGACCGCTCGCCCATGCGGCAGCACGCCGTCGCGCTCGAGCGCATCTCGCCGCACCTCCAGCACGCGGTGGTCGCGGCGGAGGACTCGCGCTTCTACGAACACGCCGGCATCGACTGGCCGGGGATTCGCGAAGCGGTGCAGGACAACTGGCGCCGGGGCCGGGTGCGGCGCGGCGGCTCGACGATCACGCAGCAGCTGGTGAAGAATCTCTTCCTCACGACGCACGGGTCGCTGCTGCGCAAGGTGGTGGAGCTGCCGCTGGCGCTGCTGGCTGACCTGCTGCTCCCCAAACGGCGCATTCTCGAGCTCTACCTCAACGTCGTCGAATGGGGCCCCGCCGTCTTCGGCGCCGAGGCGGCGGCGCAGTTCCACTACCAGATATCCGCCGCGACGCTCACCCGCCATCAGGCTGCAAGCCTCGCCGCCTGCCTGCCTGACCCGCGCCGCCGCACCCCGCAACGCATGCCCCGCTACGCCGCGGTCATCGAACGGCGCATGGCGGCCATGGGGTGGTGAGCCTCTCTGACTTCGCTGGCGCTGCCCGGTTCCGGTCCTTTTCCGGTCCCCCTCCTTTCCAAGGAGGGGCTAGGGGAGGTCGGTTTGACGGGCAGGAGGGGGGACCGGAGAGGAGGGGGAATCAGCACCCGGTCGCGCGCAGCGCGGCGCCGATGCGCTCCAGCGCCTCGTCGACGTCGCCGCGGGAGACGTCGAGATGCAACACGGCGCGGAGCTTGTCGGGGCTGGGGTTGAGCAGCACGCCGCGCTCGTGCAGCGCGGCCCAGAAGGGGACTGGGTGCGCGACGCGGAAGAGCACGATATTGGTCTCCGGCGGCGGATCGACGTCGACGCCGAGCGCGCGCAAGCCGTCCGCCAGGCGTTGGGCGTTGCGGTGATCGTCGGCAAGGCGGGCGACGTAGTGTTCGAGGGCGTAGAGCCCGGCGGCGGCGAGGATGCCGGCCTGGCGCATGCCGCCGCCGAGCATCTTGCGCACCCGGTGCACGCGGTCGATGGTCTCGACCGAGCCGCACACGAGCGAGCCGACGGGCGCGCCGAGCCCTTTCGAGAGGCAGAACGACACGGTGTCGAACGGGCGCGCCCACTCGGCCGCGGCGATGCCGGTGGCGACCTCGGCGTTGAACAGACGCGCACCGTCGAGATGCAGCCGCCAGCCGTGCGCGCGCGCCGCCTCGGCGATGCGTGTGATCTGCGCCAGCGGGAAGACGCGGCCGCCGGCGGTGTTGTGCGTGTTCTCGACGGCCACCAGGCTGACGGGTGCGAAGTGGTGATCCTGCGGCGTCGCCGCCGCGCTGATGTCTGCCGCGTCGAACAAGCCGCCCCGGCCGACGGTCTGAATCTGCACGCCCGACAGCGCCGCGGCGCCACCCGACTCGTAGCGCAGAATATGCGAGCCCTCGCCGGCCAGCACCGTATCGCCGTGCCGCGTCTGCGCGCGGATCGCGGCCTGGTTGGCCATCGTCCCAGACGGCACGAAGATCGCCGCCGGCTTTCCCAGCCGCTCGGCGGCGACGGCCTGCAGGCGGTTGACCGTCGGGTCCTCGCCGTAGACGTCGTCGCCGACCGCGGCCGCCACCATCGCCGCCCGCATCGCCGCCGTCGGCCGCGTCACCGTGTCGCTGCGCAGATCGATCGTCGTCATGGCACCTCCTCGTCGTCACCCGGCGCTGAGCAGCGGACGCAGGATGTCGCGCACGGCGGTATCGTTGGCCGGATTGCCGACATAGGCGGCGATGCGCGCGCGTTCCGCGGTCGTCCAGAAGTCGCGGCCCGTTCCGAGCGCGGTCAGGGTGTGTGCGGCGTAGAGGCGCACCGGCCGCTCGGGGCTGTCGAGCTGGGCCAGCATGAGCGTCTTGAGCTGCAGGGCGCGGGCGGCGGGGGCGGTCAGGCGTTGCGCGGCGACGACGCCGGTGACGAGCGCGTCGTAACCGGTCGGGTCGAAGCTGGTCAGTGTATAGCGGGCGGCGAAGATCTGCGGGCTGATGTACTGGCGGTTCGCCCCGCCGCTGGCGGCCTGGGGCGAGAGAAATACCAGCGCCCGCTCGCTGGCGGCGTAGCGGATGCCGTGATCGGGGTCGGAGACGAAGTGGATCACCTGCTCCGCCAGCGCGCCCTTCAGAACCTTATCGACGCGCAGCGTGGCGACGAGAGCGCCGCGCTCGAGCTGGCTCGCCGCGGTGATGGTGCCGCGCACGATGAGATCCTGCCCGGTGATCAGGTCGCCGAGCGTCGGCTGCTCGCCGATGTTGTGCGCCTGCGCCGCGCCGGCGGCGAGCAGGCATGCCAGGGCCAGGGTCTTTGCCCATTGGTTGGGTACTCTGCGACCGGTCTGTACGCGCATTGATTCCCGCTCGACAATCCCAGGGTCCCTTCCCCCCTTTGCGGGGGAAGGACAGGATGGGGGGGAAGTTCGCGACAAGGCGAGCGTTACAACTCGAGCAAACCCCCCTTCCTGACCTTCCCCCGCAAGGGGGGCAGGGACCCTCGAAGTGTCTGCGGGTATGGTGGAGAGCATGGGGACCAGATCAGTCAGTACAGCCGCTGCACATCACTCGTTCGGATCCCCCGCCACCGGCAGCGCGCTGGCGCAGCTGTGGTTTGCCACGCCGTCGTCGAGCAGATCGCACATGGCGTTGTAGACGATGTAGCCGGTGCGCGGGCCGACCGAGTTGTCGTTGCCGGAATTGTTGGGATGGCTGTCGAGCGCGATGCCCGGGATGTCGACGAGCGAGACACCGCCGACCCGCACTTCGGGATAGCGCGCTGCGGGGAAGCGCTCCCAGCTGGTCTCGATGATCTGGCGCAGCGACAGCATCTCGCCCGGGGCGAAGCCGGGGTTGCCGGCCAGGCCGAGCAGCGGCACCAGGTCGAGCTCGGCCAGCAAGCCGAGCTCGTCTTCGATGTCCTCCGGCCGCGGCAACAGGCCCTCGAACACGTTGACGAAGTCGGACTGCGGGATGAAGTAGCCGAGCTCGCTCTGCGCCAGGCCGAAGATGAACAGGCGTTCGCCGCCGCGCACCTGGCGCAGGCCGACGATGGGGTCGAACTCGTTCTCGCCGAAATCGACGACGACGGTGCCGTTGCCGTCCTTGCGCACGAAGCGCAGCTTCTCGTCCTGCGCGATGCCGGCCCGCGGCCGGCCGGTGATGTACTCGGGCAGAATCTCGCCCGGTGTGGTGAGAAACTGGAAGTCGCCGAAATCGAGCAGCGTCAGCGACTCGCGGATGCAGCCGCTGAGCCCGCAGACGTCGGGCCGGTCGGAGACGAAGCCGGGCGTCGGCTCGCCCTTGAACAGCGCCGCGCGCCCCTCGAGCGCGCCGAGCGCGGACAGCAGCAGGAAGCCGGGGTTCTCGATCGGAACCAGCACCGTGCTCGCCGCGACTGTGAACGTGGTCGGCACGGCGGATGACTCGCGCTCGAGGGCCGCGGCGGCGACCTCGGCGACCAGACGGCCGAGCGAGGCGGCTTTCTGCGGCGAGCTGTTCTCCGACCGCTGCGCGGTGAAGAAGAGCTGCTGGGCGACCTGGGAAATCGTTTTCTCGCCGTCGAGGAACTGGTCGTAGATCTGCCGGAACGGCGTCGTCGACCCGTCGCCGGTGAGCACGCCGCCCTGCGCGTCGACGATGGGGACGAACGCGTCGCGCAGCGGTGTCTGCAGGCCGCCGACCGCGGCGACGACGAAGACGCCGACGCCGCCGAAGGCCGCTTCCAGCCGCTGGCGCACGTAGCCGGAGTAATCGGCCGACAGCACATTGGTGTCGGAGCCCATCGCCTCGACGTGGTTCGCCCAATTGACCAGCGTGACGATGGTGTCGCCGCTATCGACCTCGCGCGCCTGGAAGGCGAGCACTTGCGGGTCGCGCAGGAACGGCCAGCGGATGTCGGTCATCAGCAGCTGATCGTGTTGCGGGATGCGAAACGATTCGGTCTGGTCGGCGGGATCGACGGTGAGAATCTCGCTGTCGGGCTGTGTCGGCGCCGGCGCCGACGCGACGCGCAGCGTGGCGACGCGGAGGTCCGCGACGGCCTGCTGCACGGCGAGCACGACCTGATCGTCGACCCAGTTGCGGTAGGTAAAATCGATGCCGGTGTGCGCCGGCACGCCGCCGAACGGACCGAGATCGTCCTCCGAGATCAGCCCGGCGGTGACCGCGTCGCGCACGGTCTGCGTCGACAGCGCCGTCGGGCCCCACAGACCGAGCGTGTCCGGCGCCTGGTGATCGTGCAGCGACGAGACGATGATGCGCTGGACGTCGGGCGAGTCGGGCTGGGAGCCATCGAGCCCGATGGCCGCGGCGATGCGCTGGCGCAGCGGGCCGAGGTGGGTGGAGACGTTGCCGATCGTGTCGAGCGTCACCACGACGGCGAACTCGTCACCCTTCGAGATGACCGTCGCGGTGGCCGCGAGCGGTGTCGCGGCGTCGACCGCGCTGGCGGCGCGCGCGTTGTCGAATCCACCTAGCCAGATGGCGTCGAAGTTGCCGTTGCCGTTGGCGTCGGCGAACGGTTCGAGCCCGCGCGGGTTGTTGGGATCGCCGTCGAAAGTGCTGTTGCCGTTCAGGTCGGCGAACACGTCGATGCCGGCATCGAACTTGCCGGCCTGCCCGCCGCAGTCGACGAACGGCTCGGCTCCGCCGGGCCGCGTGAGAATGCCGTCGAAGCGCGCGTTGCCGTCGAACACCAGGCGGATGTCCGGGTTCTTGGGGCACGTCAGCGTGAAATCGAAGTCGGTGAAGGTCTCGAAGCGCGGCACGCTCGGGGCGATCTGTGCGGCCGCCGTGCCGGCGGGCAGGGGGCTGATGTCGATGGAGACCGCGCCGACGCGCAGCAGGTCGTCGGCGAAGCCGAACTGGTTCGGCGGGCGCGTCGCGGTGGCGGTCGCGGTCGGCGTCGGCGTGGGGGTGCTCGTCGGCGTGACGGTGGGGGTGCTGCTCGGGGTTGCCGTGGCGGTGTCGATCGCCGTCGGCGTCGCGGTG
>CAYVUV010000400.1:0-3592 GCA_964455095.1 uncultured Binatia bacterium (SeqCode) | reverse complement strand
TGCTCGGGCTGGCGCTGGTGATGGATGCGGCGGACGTCACTCAGACGGTACCGCGCACTCAAGAGACCGGTCTGCGCAGCCGATTGGTCGATGCGCGCAATCCGAGCGCCGCACTCGATGCGGCGCTCGTTGCCGCCGCGGGCCTCGGGCTGACGGTCAAGGGCGACCTCAGCGGACCGGGTTTCACGGTGCCGCGCGTGTTGAGCGCGCCGGTGGGGCAGTTGTTGCGCACACCGCCCCTGGTGGCCGTGGGCCGGTACGTGGTCGATCATCTGCGCCTCGAGGATGCCGTCGGTCGGGTGCTGCTCGATGCGGAGCCGTCGATGGCGGTGATCACGGTCATCGAGAAGGTGCTGATCACGTCCGTGTCGTCGCGACCGCTGTCGTTCGAGGAGATCCAGCAGCGCGGACTCGTCATCGACGAGGCGAGCTTCAATGCCTTCGAGTTCACCTTCTCGCTCGCCACCGAGTCGACGCCGGTGCCGATCGACCTCGACGTGGTGTTCCCCCGCGACGGGGCTGAAGCTGAAGCGGGCGACGAGACCGGCTTCACGTTCGCGCCTGAGTTGCCGGAGGTGGCGGTGCCGAACCTCGAGGTGAAGGGGCTCATGCTCGAGAGGCCGCCGGACATCGCCGAGGCGCTGGACCTGCCGCCGATTCCAGCGCTGGTGGCCATCCCGGGCAACGTCGCCTTCCTGCACCAGTTCTTCCGGGTCATCGTGCTGGTGTCGAATGCGGCGCCGGCAGGGAGTCGCCTTGTGGTGATGTCCGCGACCGCGGAACTGCTCCTGCCGCCGGGCGCGAACGGAGCTCCCGGCGACGACGACGATCCGCTGGCGGCGGGACGCTATCCGGGTGCGCCGGAAGCGGTCGACGGCACGCTGACCGGGCCGGTGCGCAATCAGGCCGACGGCGGGCCGTCCTTCGGACCGGGTACCGACGCCAGCGCCGAGTACGTCGTCGAAGGGCGGCGCGAAGGCGCGCATCGCCTTTTGGTGACGATCAACGCCGAGCTGCAAGGGCTGCCGATCGGTCCAGTGCCGCTGCGCGGGAAGGCGGTCGGCACGGTGCTGGTACGCAATCCCCAGTTCGCGCTCACATTCAACCATCCGGACGTCGTGCGCGCCGGCGAGACGTACTCCCTGTTCGTCACCATCCACAACACGAGCAAGACCGCGGCGGCGAACCTGGTGCAGCTGGCGCTGGATCCCAACCGGATCAGTGGCGCCACGCTCGTCGCCAGCTCCTACCGCGATCCGATTCCGGGCTTCTTGCCCGCCGCTCCGCTCGGCTACGCGCAGATCGCGGTGATTGGAGCCAACGACGCCGCCACGGTGGAGTACAAACTGATCGCGCGGACGAACGGCCAGGTCACGGCGACGGGATTCAGCGGTCCGGTGCCAGGCACGTTCGTGTTGCGCACCGGGATCGGTGACCGCGGCATTCCGCTGTCGCCCGAATCGCTCGTGCTGCCGCCCTATGTGCAGGAGCTTCCGCCCGAGCTCTTCACTGCTGCCATGCGCATTCTGGGACTGGGCCACAGCGTGGCCACCGCGCCGGCGGGTGCGCCGATTGGCATCGGCACGCGCATTTCGCGCCAAAAGGTCGAGCTCCGCGCGCGCCAGCTTGCCGAGGCGGGGCTGCGGATTCGCGTCGGAGAGGACGTAGCGCGCTCGGTTGGCGATCTGGTGTTGGACTGGTTGGGGAACTGCGCTGCGGGCAGCGAGTGCCCGGCGACCGGCGCCGGCGCCACATTCGATCCTGGTTTCGACGAGATTCTGCGCACGACCGACGCCGGGCACGACTTCGAGGCGGCTTTTGCACACGAGTTGGAGCGGCAGCGCAGCGGCCGCTCCGTCGTCGAGCTGCAGGGCGATGTTGCGACTGCCGAGCGCTACCGGCCGTCGTTCGTGTCGGTGGCGCTCAGCGGCAATGCGACGATCGCGATCGAGGACGACCGGCGGCGCGCGACAAACGGATGCGCGGGGACTGCGTGTCCGCCGTCCGACGCGTTGGTGCGCGAGGTGCCGAGCGCGGTGCTGCTGGGACTCGAGGGAGGTCAGCTGGCCGTGGTGGGGCGGGCGGAGCAGAACGCGTATTTTGACTTCACGTTGGAAGGTGACGGACCGACCGATGTCGGGTTGATCATCCCAGGCAGCTCCGGCGCGTTGGAGCGTGCCGTCTATGCGGGACTCGAGCTGACTCCGGGGCAGGCGTTCAGATTCCGCCTCCACCCGGGCGTGGGAAGCCCTCCCATCCTCGCCGGGGTGCCGCCCAACGTCGAAGTGCTCGACGCGAACGCGGGGCCGCGCATCGTCGGCGTGCGACAGATTCCCGAGAGCGACCCGCTCGCGCGCGGCCGCGTCGTGGCGGTCTTGTACGACCGCACGGTCGATCCCGCCAGCCTGTCGTCGGACGCTGGACAGATACCGTTCGCGCTGCGCTATGCCGATGGCCAGGCGCCGCGCGCGGCGGGGCGGAGCGCCAATGCGCTGAAGCGCCTGCGCGCTCTGCCGAGCGGCCGGCTGGTGTTGGCGAACTTCTTCTCGTCCGTGTCGCGCTTCTTCGCCTACGATCTGGTTGCCACCGCGGCGCGGAGCCCCAGCGGCGCGGCGCAGGTGCCGGAGACCGACACCGGACCGGTCGTCCCCGATTTTACCGCGCCGGTAGGCGGCATCGTGTCCGGCTACGTGCGCACCGGCACGGGCGATCCGATCCCGCTGGCGCCGGTCGAGCTGCGCGAGCGCTTCTTCGACGACCTGACGGGTTTCGACGTCGAAGTGCTCACCGGGCAAACCGCGACCGATGCGAACGGATTCTATCGCTTCGACTTCGTCGGCCAGAGCGATGCCGGCCCCTTCCGGGTGCGCGCCGTCGATCCGCAGACGGGGCAGCGCGCCCAGCGCTTCGCGCAGATTCGCCAGGAGGGCGAGGAACGCCGCATCGATCTGGCCATGCTCGGCATCGGTCGTGTCACAGGCCTCGTCCGCGACGCGGCCACCGGCGCGCCGGTGCCCGGTGCCGCCGTGACCATCACCAGCCTCACCGACGAGAGCGCGATTGCCGTCGCGGCCGACACGACGGGCCGCTTCGCCGCAGACAACATCGCGGTTGGGAACCTGCAAGTGTCGGCTCGCCTCGTCGATCCTGTCGCACAGAGTGTGCGCAGCGGATTCGTCGCAGCGAGTCTCGCCACAGCGGGGCAGACGGTGGACGTCGAGGTATTGGTCTTCAGCAACACCGGCATTATCGAGGGAACGGTGTACGAAGAGGTCGACGGCGACCTGGCGCCGGTTGGCGCGGGCATTGTCGTCGGTGTGATGGACGAGGCGGAACGCTTTGGCGCGCAGGTGCAGACGGACCGGGCCGGGTACTTCCGACTGCTCGGCGTACCGCCCGGACCGCTGCGGGTGCGCGCCGTGCGGCAGGAGAGCGCGGAGCAAGCGACGATCTCGGTCAGCGCTGTCGCCGGACAAACGACGGCGGCGAACATCATTCTTCCGGGTGCGGGCAGTGTTGTCGGCCGCGTGTTGCAGAGCGATGGCCGGCCGGCTCCGGGAGTGCAGGTGGTCGGCGGCACGGCGCTGGTGAC
>CAYVUV010000399.1:0-4533 GCA_964455095.1 uncultured Binatia bacterium (SeqCode) | reverse complement strand
TGGCCAGCATCTTGAGCGACAGAAAGAGCGCCGTCCCGGAGCCGGTGGTCTCGGGCAGCATCAGACGGCCGGTGAGCACGGCCGTGTAGAACAGGTCGATGCCGAGCGCGACGATCTCCGCGCGCGATTCGAGCGGCCCGCGCACCAGGGCCAATGCGATCAGCAAGCTCGAGAGCTGCAGCGCGTTGGGCAGCGCCTCGGCCCAGAAGATGGCCGGGTCCTTGAAGAGGTCGGCGAGCTCGTAGAAGAGGGTCAGTGCGAAGACGACCAGGATCGCGACCGGGAAACCGGCGGCGATGAGCCGGCGCCGATGTTCTTCGTATGACCCTGCCGCCTGCCTGTCCACTCCTCCAGCCATCGTCACCCTCGGCATCAAGCGCCCCTTCTATAACGCGGCGCTGGTGCGGTTGGGAAGCTGCGTTTTCCGCCTTCCCTTTCTCGGGGCACCCCGGTAAGACAAGCGCCGGCCGCGCTCGGCCGCAGCGACGACCGTCGCCCCCGGCGCGCCTTGCGGAGGGAGCTGGTCGATGCCGCCCGAAATGGATTGGTCGAAGTCGCTGTACGGCGCCCAGACGCCAGAAAGGAGCGCCCCCATGGCATTGGTCGACGGCGGGACCCTGGTCGCCAGGGTCCTGCAAGCCCACGACGTCAAGTACCTGTTCACCATCAACGGCGGCCATACCTTCCCCATCCTGGCCGCCTTGCGCGAACACGGCATCGAGATGATCCACATGCGCCACGAGCAAGCCTGCGCCTACGCGGCCGACGCATGGGCGCGCACCACGGGGCGTCCGGGCGTGTGTTGCGTGACCGCGGGCTGCGGCCTGACCAACGCCATCACCGGGCTGTGTCTCGCCGGGCTGACCAACAGCGCCGTCGTCTGCCTGGCCGGGCAGCATCCGACCACCGAGGACCATCTCGGTTCGTTCCAAGAGGCGTATGGCGCGGAGATCTGCCGCTCGTTTTCGAAGTCGGTCAAGCGCGTGCTCGACTGGTCGACCATCGAAGTCGACGTGCGCCAGGCCTTCCGCGACGCGTTGGCGCCGCCGCAGGGGCCGGCACTGGTCGAGATTCCGACCAACATCCTGTACCACCAGGACGACCCGGCGCGGCAGCGCCGCGGCGCAACGCCGTATCCGCCGGGGGCCTTGCGCGCGCAGGCCGATCCGGCCGCCGTCGAGCGCGCGCTGGAGCTGCTGCTGGGTGCCGAGCGGCCGCTGATCGCCGCCGGTGACGGCGTGTTCTGGTCGGATGCGGCGCCGGAGCTGCGCGCCCTGGCCGAGCTCACCGGCGCGCCGGTCTACGCCCGCCGCGCCGGCCAGGGAGCCGTGCCGGAAGACCACCCGCTGGCGGTGCGCGGGGCGTGGAAGAAGCCGTTCACCAGCCGCGCCGACGTGGTGCTCGCGGTCGGCTTCAAGTTCTGGAGCGGCGAGCACTTTGGCGAGGCGCCGACGTGGAATGAACAGGCGACGTACGTGCAGATCGATCCGGTGCCGAGCCGCATCGGCTGGCACGTGCCGGCCGCCGTGGCCCTGGTCGGCGATCCCAAGCTGGTGCTGCGGCAGCTGGTCGACGCGGCCGCGCGCCTGCGGCTCGATTTCGGCCCGCGGCGCGATTCCGTATGGCGGCGCGAGGTCGACGAGGCGCGGACCAACTATGCGGCGCAGCTCGATGCGCGCGAGCGCGCCGAGCACGGGCGGGTGCCCGTGCATCCCGATCGCCTGGCGCGCGATCTCTGCCAGGTGATGGACCCGGACGCCACCATCGTCATCGACTCCTTCACCATGAGCGGGTGGATGACGCAGTGGTTCGTCGCGCGTTTCCCCGGCCAGGTGGTCGACGCCGGGCCGCTCGCGCCGGTCGGGCACGGCATCGGGATGGCCATCGGCGCGCAGCTGGCGCGCCCCGGCAAGCAGGTCGTCGTGGTCATCGGCGACGGCGGGCTCGGCATCGGCGGATGGGATATCGAGACGGCGCTGCGCTACCGGCTGCCAATCCACACCGTGCTGTGGAACAACAGCTCGTGGGGCCCGAGCTTCGAGGAGATGCCGCTGCTCAAAGGGCGCACCGATCCGTTCAACATGCTCGAGGGCGTACGCTACGACCAGATGTTCGCCGTGCTCGGCTGCCACGCCGAGCATGTCGCCGAGCCCGACGCCCTGGTGCCCGCCCTCGCGCGTGCCTTCGGCTCCGGCCGCGCCTCGTTCATCAACGTCGTCGGCGACAAGCGCATCGGCCACCCGCGGCTGGGCGGCAACCTGTTGGGGTCGACGCGGGTGGGCTAGACGCGGAAAGGGCGCGACAGCAGGATCTTGCCGTCGATGCCGACGACGTAGACGACGACCGTATCGAAGGCGCCCGTGGCCGGATGGGGGACGGTGGCGGTGAGGCGCTGCCAGGTTTCGGTCAGGGTCAGCGGATGGCCGGCCGTCGGGGTGGCGCCGTGGAAGTTGCCGCCGGCGGTGATCACCGGGCCGGCCGGTTGCGGCGGCCAGATGGCCCAGATGCGCGGCGTGGCGCGATCGTTGCGCGCCACGACGAAGGCGAAGCACGGCAGCTCGGGCTCGGTGCCGGCGCGCAGCCGCAGGGAGACGCTCAGTCGCTCGCCGTCCTCGCTGCGCTCGCGCCGGGCCGAGAAGCGGTCGAATTCGACCCGCGCGGCCCGCAGTCCGTGCCGCGCGTCCGGCGCCGGCCCGTGGTCGAGCGGGTAGAAGCGCTCCAACACCACCGCCCCGGCGAGTGTTCCCACCGCTGCCGCCAGCACGACGGCGACGAGGCGCGGGCGACGGGCCTGCGTTGCGGTGGCGCGCATGCTGGCGGCGACGCTAGCGCGTGCGCGCCGGCGCTTCAAACGGCCGGCCGCGCGGCGGCTCGATTGCGGGCCCCGGGGGGCTCCGATATACACCGCACATGGTCGGTTTCTCCGGCACCATCCTCGTGCTCGGCCTGCTGCTCGTGGCCAGCGGGATCAAGATCGTGCGCGAGTACGAGCGCGGCGTGATCTTGCGGCTCGGTCGCCTGGTGGCCGCGCGCGGGCCCGGCGTCATCTACGTCATTCCGTTCGTCGAGCAGATGTACAAGATGGACCTACGCACGATCACGCTCGACGTGCCGTCGCAAGACGTCATCACGCGCGACAACGTCTCGGTCAAGGTCAGCGCGGTGTTGTACTTCCGCGTCATCGATCCGTCGCTGGCCGTCGTCGAGGTGCAGAACTTTCTCTACGCCACCTCGCAGCTCGCCCAGACCACGCTGCGCAGCGTCTGCGGTCAGGCGCAGCTCGACGAGCTGCTCGCCGAGCGTGAGAAGCTCAACGAGCAGCTACAGGAGATCATCGACACCAACACCGCCCCGTGGGGCATCAAGGTGATGATGGTGGAGATCAAGCACATCGACCTGCCGGTCGAGATGCAGCGGGCGATGGCGCGCCAGGCCGAAGCCGAACGTCTGCGGCGCGCCAAGGTGATCAGCGCCGAGGGCGAGTTCCAGGCCGCCGCGCGACTCGGCGAGGCGGCGGCCGTCATGGAGCAGGAGGAGGGCGCCATCCAGCTGCGCATGCTGCAGACCCTGGCGCAGGTGGGCACCGAGAAGAACACGACGCTGATCGTGCCGATGCCGGTCGATCTCATTCGCAGCCTCATGCGCCCCGATTCCGGCGGCAAGGCGTAGGGCCGATGGCCTTTTCGAGCGACGTCTACGAACGCCGCCGCCGCCAGCTGATGGAGGCGATCGGACCGGGCGCCGCGGCGATCTTTGTGGCCGCCCCGGAAGCCGTGCGCTCGAACGACGTCGAGTACCGCTACCGGCAGCACAACGACCTGCTCTATCTCACCGGCTTTCCCGAGCCCGGCGCGGTCTGCCTGTTGCTGCCGGGCCATCCGAAGGACGAGTTCGTGATGTTCGTCCGCCCGCGCGACCGCGAGCGTGAAACCTGGACCGGCCGCCGCGCCGGCGTCGAGGGCGCGATCGGCCAGTACGGCGCGTTGATGGCCTACCCGATCGACCAGCTCGATCAGAAGATGCCCGAGTACCTCGCCGACCGCGAGCGCGTGTGCTTCAGCTTCGGGCGCGACGAGCGCGTCAATGCGCCGGTGCTGCGCTGGATCCAGCAGGTGGAGGCGAACCGGCCGCGCAGCGGCAGCGGACCGACGTCGCTGGTCGACGCGCGCGAGACGCTGCACGAGATGCGCTTGCACAAGGAGCCGCAGGAGCTCGAGCTCATGCGGCGCGCCATCGCCATCGCCGGCGAGGCCCACATCGCCGCCATGCGCGCCGTGCGGCCGGGTGGCACGGAGTACGAGATCGAGGCGCTGCTCGACTACACGTTCCGCCACGGTGGCGGCAGCGGGTCGGCGTACCCGTCGATCGTGGCGACCGGCGCCAATGCGACGATCCTGCACTACACCAACAACGACTGCGTCATGCGCGACGGCGAGATGCTGCTGATCGACGCCGGGGCCGAGTACGACGGCTACTGCGCCGACATCACGCGCACCTTCCCGGTCGGCCGCCGCTTCGAGGCGCGGCAGCGCG
>CAYVUV010000398.1:0-44503 GCA_964455095.1 uncultured Binatia bacterium (SeqCode) | reverse complement strand
CTGTTCGGCGGTAAGTTCCATCGATCGGGCCTTCCTAGGAAATGAGGGGCTGTCAACCAGGCCGACTACGCGGCCGGTGTCCAGAGCGGCTTGCCGTTGACCTTGAAGGTCATGTCCTGCAGCATCTTGGACTTGAGCGGGGTCTTCTTACCGAGCTTCTTCAAGTAGCCGTTAAAAACCCAGGTGCTGCCGTCGGGAAGCACGATCTGGTAGTTCTTCTTCACGCGAAACAGCGCCAGCACCGTGGCCACGTCCGCCTTTCGGTAATTGAGCTGCACGTTGACCTCGCCGCCGTCGACCAGGCCAGGGATGAATTCCTTGTAACCGTCGGGCGACGTGTGGTGTGTGACTTCTTCGTCGTCGCCGGTGATTTCCGGCGGATTGACGTCGGCCAGCTCGGCAAAAGCGGTGAAGACTTCGGGGCCGGCGCCGTTGCCCACGCCGAACGTACATCCAAACCCAATCGTGTCAGTCGATGCGCCCATGGCCTTATTTGCCCTCGCTTACGAAACGGTCGGTGACTCTTTGAAACAAATCACGACGTCGAACATGCGACCAAAGCGATCGCGGCTCGACGCCTCGGCATCGAGCTCCGGCACGCTGCGCGCGTCCTCGACGAAGCAGCCGTCGATGTCCAATTCACCCCAGGCCCCGCGAAAACCACTAAGCCGCTGCCGCGCGCGCTCGGCCAACTCCCGCGACTCGCGATAACGCCGCGCAAAACACGTAATCTGGTAACGGGTCGACGCGATGCCGCTGGCGCCCCGATGGATCACGTCGGGGACGTAACTGATCTCCTGGTAAACGATCGCGGGATACACCGGCTCCGCTTCGTTCGCGGGGATCTGCTCCGGCCAGACTTTGACGCCGGTCTTTTCCGCCAGGTACTTTGCCAGTGCCTCCTCGACGAGCATCTATCGCCGCGCCGCCGCTTCAATTCCCGCGGCCAGCACGCTCCGCATGATTTCGATCGCCTCGCCACGCTTACTGTCGACCGCAGGCCGCAAGAACGGCTTGGGTGGCACCCACTTCCGCTGTTGACCCCGCGCGCCCAAGGGCGAACCAGGCGTGCGCCTGGCATGCCGCTTCCCGAGGAAGTGCCCGTATTCGACGAACGATCCGTAAAAGTCGTCTTGTCTCCCCGCGGCGTAACCGCGCGACGTGTACTGCGTGCCAGTCCCAACCAGCGCCGCGGCGCGGCTCCGGCTGCGCTTCTTTGGCCGGCGAATCTTCAGCAGTTGTTTAAGGTTGCCTGTGTCGACCGGCACGTTGGCGATCGCCTGGGCGAGCACCACCGCGGCGCCGGCGTCGACCGCTTCCTGGGCCAGTCGATGCTCGACGGCTGCCTCCATCTGGTGGAGCTGCTGGAGCAACTCGTCAAAACCCTCCAGCCGTAGCGAAACCGCGGGCATCCTTCACTCGATCGTCTCGGTACACAAACAGCGCAGCTCGACGTTGCGCTGGTCGACGTTGTCCACCCAGTTGATTTCCAGCGTGCGGCCGTCGAAGCTCAGCCGATCGGTCCGCTCCACGTCCGCGCGGTATCCGCCGCGTGCTTCGTGCGTGACCCCCGCCACTGACTTGGCAGCCGTCGCCAGCTCTTCGCCTCTCAGCTCGCGAATGGAAATCCACCAGAGGCCGGCCGACTTAAACTCCGGTTCGCGTTCGCCGAACGAATTCTGCTGCGTTAGCTGCGGCTTTTCGATCGTGGCCAGCGTGCGCCGGCCGCCGATGGTCGATGTCTGTCTCACGCGATCTCCGGATCGTCGTCAGACTCGTCGGCCGCCAGTGCGGGCAGCTGGTCGACGAGCTCGGTGTGCTCACCGTGCTTTTCGACCAGCTCGCGCGCAAGCGCGGGCTCAACCTCGAGGCCGCGGGCTGGCCACACGACGAGGCCCGGCTTCGCATAGGGTTTGCTGACGTTGACTTTGACCTTCATGGGTTCTCCTACGGGACGGCGGCGTCGCTGGCGTAGATCTTGAGCGTGATGCTGGTCGTCGACGTGGCGACGCCGACGATCGAGGTGCGCCAGCCGGTCGTGAGATCGGCCGCGGGCGCAATGCCGCCGGCCGTGCCCGACAGCACGTAGACGGTGCCGACGGCGACCGTAGCGCCGATGGTGATCGGGCCCGACGTTTGGATGCGGAGGGGCTGACCGTTGCTGGCGGCATGCAGGGACACGCCCACCGTGGCCGCGGCCGCGCTGGAGAGATTGGCGTCGGCGAGCTTGTATTTGTTGTCGGTCGCGTCGAGATAGACCATCTGGCCGGCGGTGATCGAGGCACCCGCCGTGCCGTCGGTGGTCACCGCGCCAGTGCCCGACTGCACGCTGGCGGCGGTGATCGACAGGTCGGAAGCAGTGGCCAGCGAAAGCGGCGCCACGCCGAGGACAAGCAGCAACAGCGACGCGATCAGTCCGCCGCGCAGTCGTGTCAATGGCAAGCTCATCCGAATCGTCCTCCCCATTGCAGTTTGTCCAAAAAGCGATCGAGGCGTTCGGGCCATTCGGCCGGGTCGTCGCCGCGGTGCTCGTGTAGCCAGGCCGCACGGCACTTGATCCAGGTTTTCGCCGCCTCGGGCACGGCGGCCGCCAGGCCGTAACCGGCCACGAACCGCAGCGTCACCGCCGCCGGCCGCCCCGCTTCAGTCTCCGGCCACGTCACGCCATCAACCGGCCACACGCGGGCGGGCTCGTCGCCGAGATCCGCGTGGTAGTCGGCCGCGTCGACCGTCTGCAGGTCGCCGGCGGTGTCGTAATACTTGATCCAGGTGAGCGACTGCACCGGCGGCAGCGGAATCAGAATCTCGCCGCGCTGCCGCGGCGGGCCCCAGATCTCCCGCTCCAGCTCCTGCGCGTCGTAGAACCCGTCGAGCACCAGCTCCCACGTCGCCGTCAGGAACTGCCGCAGGCAGATCAGCTCGGCGTCGGTGACCGCCTGGGCGATCATGCCCGGCAGGATGCCGTCCGACGCGTTGTGCGTGATCCGGGCCCACTGTTTCGCTTCTTCCAGGGTGACGACGTCCCCGGTCGGGCCGGTGAACAGCCGCAGCCCCATCGATGCACCTCACTAGCCGTAGTTGCCGGTCACCAGTTGGGAACTGACCTGGATAGGCAGATCGCCGAGCACCGCGGCAACGTAGAAGCCGGTCTTCGCCGAGTCGGTGATCGAGAGGATGTAAACCCCGGTCGCCAGCGTCTGGACGCGCAAGGCCTTCTTCGAGACGAGCGTGGCCAGGTCGGTACCGCTGGCGGCTTTCGCGGCGACGGCGCCCGAGGCGGTCGTGGCGGTCAGGCCTGCGCCGGTGGCCGCGTCCGAGAGGATGATGTCGAGGTGATGCGGACGGGCGATCGCGTTGCCCGCGCCGTCTTTCACCGTGATCGTGACTTCGCAGACGTTGCTGCCGCCCGCGGCCGGGCTGAAGGTCACCTTGGCCGGCAGGTTGACGCCGGCGAGCTTTTGCAACGCGCCGTCGTCGATCTGCTGCGTCGCGCCGGACTCGAAGACCTGGCGATCGCCGTTGTCTTCCTTGTGGATCTTCGGTTGATAGCCCATCGTCTCGTCTCAGGCGGCCGCGGCGGCCATTGGTGAAAATATGTCGCGCGACGTAATCGCGGTGTGCGGGGTCCGGCGCCTAGGTGGCTTGCGCGGTTTGCAGCCCGTCGCGGGGGTTTCCGAGGATGGCGATCACCGCCAGCAAGGCGGCCGAACCGTTGCCCGAGGGCGTGATCGTCACGCGCACGTACCCCTTGGTACCGCGGTAGCCGATCTTGCGCATCTCGTTGTCGTCGTCGAACTGGAACGCGGCGCCGTTCTCCGTCCCGAGCAGATCGGCGTCGGCCACTGCCGCGGCGTCGGAGAGGTTCGACGCGTCCCCCTCTTCGACCAGCACGACCGCCGTCATGTTGGCATCGGCGATCGAACCCAACGCGATGATGAACTCGAGGCTCTCGAAGCCTTGCAGATCGATGATCTGCGAGACCAGCGGCGTGTCGTCGCTCGTCGAGACCGGGCTGATCGCTCGCTTGGCTTTGATTTGGTTGTGCAGGTCGCGCATCTTGTCCTCGGTCTAGTGCTTTCGCGGCCGCGGTCGCGGTCGCATCGCCGTCTGCCCTGGTTGAACGGACGTGGTTTCCAACTGCGGCGGCTGCTCGCTCGCCTGAATCCATTCCGCGGAGCCTTGCGCCACCAGCGCCTGGGCCTCGCGCTCGCTGATCTCGGTGCCGACGACAAGCTCGGTGCCGAACGGCTGGTACCGCCCGTACATCGTCCGGCTCGTCGTCAGGCGAATCGCGTTCAAAACTCGGTACTCGGGGTCGTCGCTACTCTCCGCGCGTCAGACCGACTAAGCGGCCTGCTGGAAGACCTTGAGCGGGTGCGTGCCCGCGTCCAACAGGTTGCTGTCGGTCCGCAGGAAGGCGACGAAGCCCTCCTGGTCGCTGTCGGCGAAGCGTTCGACCAGGCGGCGCAAGCGGATCGTGCCGACGTCGCGGATCTTGAACTTCTTGAACTGGCCGAAGGCGAGCGTCTTGGCCGAGGCGATCGCCGCGTCGGCCATGTGCTGGTTGATGCCGATCGGATAGCCGTTCAGGCGGTCGGGCGCGCCCTCGGTCATGCTCTGCTGCCACAAGGGGCGGCCTTCGCCGTCTTTGAGCTTGCGCAACAGCAGCAGGATGTTGTCGTGCAGCATCCAGGCGGCGCCCATGCGGTAGGCGGGATCGACGGAGTGCTCGAGATCGAGCACGTCGTCGACGGAGATCGCCGTCTGGCTGGCGCCCGTCTTGCCGACCGTTGCCCGCGTGACGAAACCGGTCGGCTGATTGCGGCCCGTGCCGACCGTGTATTTGCGATTCGAGCCCCGGGCCAAGCGCTCGCCGAGCATGCTGCCCAACATGCTGGCGACGTTGAACGCCGAGTCGTCGAACAACTCGGAGGGGACCTTCACGAACTTCGACGTGAACTTGTAGGCGTGGAAGGTCGTGTGATCGGTCGTCGGATCGGCCGAGTTGATCGTCGGGTTCTCGCCCACGATCTCGCCCTCGTTCCCCGTGTCATTCGCGGTCGGCCAGGGGAGCTCGGCGCCCGTGTCGGTGCGCATCACATCGGCGAAAGTGCGGACGTTCGAGTAGGTCAAGAGCGCCACTTCGAGATTGGCGACGAACCCCTCGGCGACGAACACGCCGCCGGCGGTCTTGGTGATCGCCGACAAGGTGCGGGCTTCCTGGAGCGAGGCGGGACCCCGTCCGGTGCGAAGCACGATGTCGAGATTGCGGCGACCCGGGTTCATGCCGGTCCGCTCGCAGGCTTCGCGCTGCCGTTTGTTCAGCGGCTTGCCGTACTGGCGGCGGCACCAGGCCTGCAGCGCGATGTTGCGATCCTCTTCGGTCGGGGCCTTGCGGCCGCGCTCGTCGCTGCGGCGCTGGCGGCGGCCGTTGCGCTCACCCTTGCCGGGCCCGTCGTCGCCGGCGGGTTCCGACAATTCTTTTTCGATGGCATCGGCGCGCTTGGCGGTGTCGATCTGCTTGCTGAAAGCGTCGTAGCGCTTGTTCAGGTCTTCGTACTGCTGCTGCTCTTCGGCGTTGAACTCGCGCTTTTCCTTGTGCGCTCGGTCGACCAGGTCGGTGATCTGACGTCCGATCGGGGCGCGCTCTTCGAAGAGCTGACGGGCTCGCAACGTCGCTGGCATGATTCGCTCGCTGGCAACCGGCGAGCGGCGCGCAAAAAAAGAAGCGGCAACCCACCGGTCGCGCTGAAAAAGTGTTTTTCAACGTGACCCGACAAGTTCCGCTGACTCGGCAGCGCTTGACTTGCTATTGGTCGCGATCGCCGGCCCGACGACTCGGCGTCAGGCGTGCGATCGCTTAAGCAAACTTGATCCTACCACACTTGCGCAGGGGCACGGCCTGTTATGACGAAAATTCTTCGTTGGCGCGGATCTGCATCGCCCGAAGCCGATAGCCGGCGAGCCTGGTGCCCACAGGCAGCGCAGCCGCCATCGCGTTGCGCCAACTCTCATGCGCCGCACGGACTTCGGCGAGATCTCCGGCTGCGCGCAAGGCGGTCGACGTCGCCTCGTACGCGGGGTAGGTCACCGGCGAAACATCGTACAATTGGACGGCCAGAATTTCTCGAATATCGACGCCGTCGGTCTCTCGCCAGGCTTGGTCAGTCACCACCATCGCGAAACTGGAGCCGTAGACGTCGCCCCGGCGAATCAGTTCGATCACCTTGGTCCCGTCCGCCGTGTTGGGCGGAAGATTCGAGTAGCGCAGGCCGTGCGCGTCGACCGACAGCGTGACCGTGTTGGCCCCCACGCGGCCGAGGAGCTGCGACGGGTCGTGGTTGAACAAACAGCGCGCATCGTCCCGCTCGCGGACCGCCCGATCGAAGGCGCCGGGCATGATTCGCTCGCGGCAGCCCTCCCACAGCTCGTATTCGGTCCCGGGGTCGGCCGGATTGTAGAAAACGGCCGCGTAGCCCTCGATCAACGGCGTTTCTCCCTCGCCGCGGGCACGCAGTTGGACGCGGCTGGCCGCCGCAGGCACGAATCGTCGCTCAATTTGCATGGTCTTGCCCCTTTGTGGTTGGTTGTCGTGATGAATCTAGCGGCGCGGGCCTCGGTCGAGCTCGCGGGCGAGCCGTCGAGGCAGTTTTTGCTCCAATTTCTTCAGTCGCGCGTCGACTGCGACACTAACGGCGCTCGTGTCGAGCTCCGCGGCCGGCATGAGTTGCTTGCGGACGGTTCCTAACAGTCGTTGCGCGGCATTTTTTGCGCGGCGACGGCCGACAATTGGCTCGAATGCCGCCTCGATCGTCTGCCGATGCTCCCCCTCGAGCTCGTGCTCGAGCCAGGCAGCCAATTTGCCGGGCGAAGCGGCCGCCCGGCGGGCGTGGGCGCCCACGCGCCGCATCATCCGCGTGCCGGCATCTTCGATCACACGGCCGCACACGCGCTGCAGGGCATCGACCTTGCGGCGCAAGCGAGCGACGCGCTTCGAATCGGGGGCCGTGTTCCCCTTCAGCGAGGCGTTCGGTCGGGGCAGCGGCTTGTCACCCCCTTCGCGCGGGCCGTAACCTTCTTCGCTCCGCACTTCGTTGGGCAGCATCCAGGTGTTGACGAGCGCTTTTTCGTAATACGCAGCTCGCGCGGCCATGTCCGCGCGCACCAGCGCCTTGCGATTGAACTGGATGTAGTGGGAATCCTGCTCGAGCTGCTTGAGTGTCAGGAATTTCTCGGTCGCTTCCTCCTCGACGGTCACCAGCCAGGGATCGATCCCGTCGTCGAGGTACGACTGATTCTCCTGCTCGAGCGAGTTATAGGCCTGACCTTCCTTGTCGCCGAGCTTGTGGCTCGGGGTGCCGAACCAGTTGGCAACGTCGCGCACGGTCCAGTCCAGCATGGCCGGTAACTCGGCATCCTCCGGGCTCAGCGTGATCTGCTGATACTTGGCCCCGTTCTGCAGAATCGCGATCTTGTGGGAGTTCGTGAGCCCCGTTTGGACGCGATCCCAGCCGCGGCGGAGCTTCTCCTCAGCGCCGTCGGGCAACCGACCGGGGAGCGTAATGATGCCACCGGGCCGCGAACCGTTGCGAAAGAAGAAGCTGCTCCAGCGCGCCGCGGCCAGCCCCAGCCCGAACGATTCGCGCGCCATGCCCAACATGCTGTAGCCGATTACCCCGTCGCTGCTCAGACCTTTGACGTGCAGCATGTCGTCGGGATCGATCTTTCGCAGCTCCTGGTCGATGCGCGCCACGTACCACAGCCGTCGGTCGGCGATCACCGGCCAGGTGTCGACGGGCGAAAGGGGCCAGTACTCCACCGGCTCCCCGGCCCCGTTGCGCTGGATATAGGCGTAGCCGTTGCCGCGCGTCACCGCGTGCAGGGCCACGGTTTGCTTCGCGACCATCGCGGTCATCCACGCGTTCGGCCGGCGGCGCAGCAGCCGGTAGGCGGGATGCTTCGTGTCGCGCTCTTTGTCGTGTTCCCCCTTGCGCCGGTAGACCAGCAGCGGCACCTTGCCAACGTCGCGCGAGATCAGGTTGCAGGCCCGCCACACCGCGGCGATCGACAGCGCCGTGCGCATGTTGACGCGCACGCCCGACGTGGCCCGCGCTCCAACACCATCGCCGTCGTCATCGTCGAGCGCCTCGGCGATCGGCACGCTGGGGTTTTCCATCGACCGCGACTGCCGCGAGGCCTCGATCGACTGTTCTTCGATCGCGATCACCGCCGCGGCCCGCTCTTGCTTGCGTGCGAACGTCCGCTCGGCACTCAAATCGTTAGTACTTCGCCGTCCCATGTGCCCCCCTCAGTGCTGATCGCCAAGCCGATCGCCATCAGCACGGCGACCATCCCGTCGATTTTCAATGGATTGCGGCCTTCCGGTTTCACCGGCCGGATGTTGCCGTTAGGATCGTGCCGCACGCTCAAGTTGTCGGCCATCCAGCGCAACACCTTATGGCCGCGGTGGCGCACCTGCTTCTGCCTGAGCAGCTCGAGCAGCAGCTTCGTCGGCTCGTTGAAGTGCTTGACCGTCTGCGGGAACTCGACGACGTCGGCGCCGTGGTTGTCGCGCAGGCCGATCGCGAATTGCAGCGCGTTCCAAGGGTCGTAACCAATCCGCTGGATCTGATAGAGTTTGCTGTCAGCCACAATCTGGGCCTCGATCATTTCGTAGTCGATCACCCCTTCTGGTGTGATCGTCAGCAGGCCTTCGTCGGCCCACTGCGTGATCGGCACTTTGTGGTCGCGCTCGCGGGCCTCGGCGGTATGCTCGGGAATCCAGAGCCGCACCAGCAATTCCCAGGGGTCGGCGGCGTCAACGGGCGGAAATACCAGCCCCCACGCGCTGAAGTCCTCGCTCTTGGCGATGTCGAACGCCCCGTGGGCGACGCGCCCCTCGAGCTCGTTCTCAGGACACCCACCGGCGCACACCGGATCGTCCCAGAGCTGCATATTGATGGCCCGGTTGATCTGCTGCATCCACTGGTCGAGGTGCTTGCGGCGGAAATCGTTTTGCAGGGCCGGAACCGCGACCGCTTTGTCGCGCTTGCGCCGCAAGTCGTCGAGCTTGACCGAGACGCCGAGGTTCGGATTCGCCTTTGGCCAGAACTTCTCGTTCGTCCAGTCGTCATCCTCGTCGAGCGTGAAAATAAACGCGCACCAGGTGTCGTCTTTGATCCCCGCATCGACGTCGAACCCCTCGAGCACCTGCACCGAGTACTGCCGCAGATCCCAGCACAAGCTGGTGCGGTCGGCGCCTGCGGTGGTGAAGCCCGCCATCAGCGGCTGCCGGCGGGCGCCGGTGGCCGTGTCGAGCACTTCCCACATGCCGCGGCTGGGGTGCGCGTGCACCTCGTCGACCAACGCACAGTGGACGTTCAAACCGTCTAGCGTGTCGTGATCGGCTCCCAGCGGCTCGAACTTGCTGGCCGTCTCGACAATCGACAGCGATCGCTTGGCAATCTCGAATAGCCCACGCAAAGTCGGCGACTTGCGGACCATGCTGACCGCTTCCCCAAACACGATCTCGGCCTGGGCGCGTTTGGTCGCGGCAGCGTAAACCTCGGCCCCGGGCTCGTCATCGCGCGTGGCGAGGTACAGACCGATGCCACTCCAGAAGGTGCTCTTGCCGTTCTTCCGCGCGACTTCCTCGTAGATCGTGCGGAAACGGCGCAGCCCGTCGCTGGTGCGGCGCCAGCCGAACAGCACCCAGATGATGAACTGCTGCCAAGGCTCGAGCCGGATCGGTTGGCGGCCCCATTCCCCCTTCGAGTGTCGCAGCAGGCCGAAGAACGTGATCACGTCCTGCGCGTAGTCCGGCACGAACACGAGCCCGCGCTCGTGGCCATGCTCCAGGTCGTGCACATGGCGCGCGACGGCGCGGCGCAGCAGCCGGCCCGCGACGACACGGCCGGACATCACGTCCGCCGCGTAGCGCACGGCCGGATGGTCAGCCCATTTGGGGGCGTCTGCCCATGACGGCGTCGAGGCCTTCGCCTTCGTCTTTTTGCTTGCCACTACCATGGTCCAACCGCAAACGGGCCCGCGCCGCCGGCGTCAGGCCAAACTCGATCAGGAATTGCCGCATTAACTTTTGGGCTTCGGCCGCGATCGCGATCGCCGGATGCTTTTTCACCACGCCGGTGGCCGACATGTAGGTCAGTCCGTCGCCGGCGAGCAGCAACTCGGCCATCCGCCACCGTGACCAGGCCTGGCAGTAGGCCGCCAGCGCCGCGCGGTCGAGGCGCGCGAGCACCTTGAGCTCCACCAGTTGCGGCACGATCTCCGCCCACTCCGCGCGCGCCGCCTCGTCGAGGAAGTCCGGACAGACGGGCATCGAATCGGGAAGCTTCGGATCCGCCGGCGGCGGCGCTGGCTCGTCCTTCGGGAGCGGCCGCTTCCCCGGATTGCCCTGCAACCGCTTGAGCGCGGTCGGTTTCTTCGGCGGTCCGCGCCGACCCATGCCACCCCCTCATGTCGCGCGACGTATTCCGCCGCGCGCCTGCCTTAACCCCATTCCGGGTAGGAATTTCGCGCCGAACCGCCGGCAAAACTCCCAACCCAAAAAAATTTTTCCAAAACCTGCGGCCGCACACGCGCGACGGGGACGCGGCTAACTGCACCTCCGGCGTGTAAAAATCGACCCGCCCCCCCCTGCCAGGTGGCCGCGCGACCTCGCGTGCCACTCACTCACAATCCGCGTGCTTTTTGATTCATTCGCCGGCGTGTCTCTCGATCGTGGTGCTGCTTGCAAGCGCCCTCGAGATTGCCTTCGTCGAACGCCAGGTCAGGGCGCTCGCAGCGATCCTGCTTGTGATGCACCACTTCGCTCGGCCTGGTGCATGGTGTGCCATCGTCATTGCGCATCTGGCACAATGGATCACGATCGAGGATCAGCAGGCGCAGGGCTCGCCACCTGCGACTGCTGTAGAACGCATGATCGACAGCACGGCACTGGTCGTAGCGCCGGCGTGCCTCACGTCGATCGACTGCCCCATGGCGCTCGGGTCGCTTGGCCATCGCTACTCTGCCCACCAGTGCACGTACTGCGTGCCGCTGGCCGCCTTGGCCCAGACACCCGTCTCATCACCACCATCGCTATCACGGCCCAGCTCGTAGGTGTGCTCCTCACCTGCATCGAGGGGCATCCCACAGTTGGCGTTGCCGTTGGTTGCATTGACGCTGCTCGAGTTGCCCAGGTGCACCAGGTCGGTGGCGTCGACGTCGGCCCGCAGCAGCAACCGCCTGGCCCAGTTGGGCAGCGGCGCCGGCACGATCTGCACGGCCGTGGTGCCGACAGGCACGCAGCCCGAATAGCGAAACCGCTTCGGCACCGGCTGCTCGACCCACCAGCCGAGCGTGGCCAGGCTGCCGGGCACCCGCACGATCTTCCCCCGCGGGATCTCCAGCACGCGGTCGCCGCCCCAGTCGAAGCGCACACCCGGTCCGGTCGATGTCCCGACCTCGCTGATCCCCGGCTGCGGCAGAAACGGATTCGGCGTCACACGCCAGATCCAGCGCCAGCCGGCCCAGACTTTGCTGACGATCGCCGGCCGCAGCATCACGTCGACTTCGTCGAAAGGCGCTTGCGGCTCGGGCCAGGCGCCGGCGTAACCGACCACCTGGTCGCGCTCGGCCACCAGGTCGATATAGGCTTGGTAGTGCTCGAGTTTGGCGGGGCTACTGCTGCCGTCGGGGTTGGTCTTGTAGGTGTAGAGGATCGTGTCGCAGTCGGGCAGCGCGGCGTGCAGCACGAGCTCGGCCCAACTGCGCACGTCGCCGGCAATGCCGAAGATCGTCTGCGTGACGTGCGGATTGCTGAAATAGTGTAACCGCTGTTTGCTGCTGGCGGCCTGGATGCTTTGCAGCATGGCGACATGCGCGATCAGCATTCGCCAGACGCGCTGCGCAGCCGTGCCGGCGCTTGCCCCGCTACCTGATTGCGCGGTCAGCGTGGGCCAATGCCAGCGGTCCCAGCGCGCGAGAAAATCGACACCATAAGGGGCAAACGCGCCATCGGTGGCGCCGGTAGCGCCAATGCCGTACGGCGTGGCGTAGTTGGCCGCGGCACTGGCTACCGGGCGCGTCCCGGCGGCGACGAAGGCCCGGTCGTACTCGTTGGTGCGGCAGCGCGGGAAGAATGCCAAGGGGATCGCCCACACGGGCGCCGTCTTGGCGACATAGTCGGCCCGCAGCGCCGCGTCGACCAGGAACACGCGTTCGTCGGTACTGAAGTTCCAGGTCGCAAAGGTATTCCACACCGCCTGGCTCAGCACCGGCAGGAAGAACGTCGTGCGCAGCGTCTCCCATTCGGGATCGCTGAAGATGGTCGTCCAGGTCTCGCCCCCCAACCCGCCGCTCTGCAACTTCCAAAACTGATACGCCCGCTCGACGTCATACGACAGGTGATCGAGCAACCTATAACCGTTGCCGACTCCCAGCAGCGTCTCCCCCTCAGCCCACAGGGCAGCCCAAAACACGTTCCAATCGCTGGCCGGATCGAGCATGGCGGTTTGCCAGGTCGCCAGGCCGAGGCCGCGACGGGTCGCATGGTCGAACTCGCGCTCGTACATGGCCACGCGGCCATTGGCGGCGCCGCCGACCACCGGGACGCCCCAGGCGCCAGGCGAGTCCCCCAGGGTCAGGACACGAGCGCCTTCGGGCTGGCTAGCCAGATACGCGGCAACTAGCGCGGGAGTGGTACGGCCACCGGTGCCGACAATCGGCAGGCCGACACCGGAGCGGAAGAGCAGCAGCGGCTTAGCGAGGTTGCCCCGCACGTTGGCAGCCGCATTGTAGGCGACGTGCCGATCGTATTCGGTCGGGTCCCACCAGGTGATCGGCGTGACTGCCCGCGCGCCGGGATGGAAGGGGGGCTGCTCGTCGACGAGCGCCCAGCTGCGCGCATCATCGCTGTCGGTGGCCGCGTCCAAAAACGCCGCGCGATCCGCTTCGAACGACGCTTGCAAAAGCGGGCGGACTTCGTCGGCGCGGCGATTAGAGGAAAACACGCCGCCGGAGTACTTGTAGGGCGACGTCGAAAAATAACTCCCGGCGCCGCCGTTGTAGTGCCAGGCGGTGAGCGCGCCCTCGGCGCTGATATGGGTGGCCAGCGCCGGCACCGACGTCGCCAGGTCGGCGTAGACGAGTGCCAGGGCCGCCTCGGCCGCGGTCATGCGGCTCCAAGCGCGTTCGAAGGGGACATCGGCGATAGCAGCGTTAGAGAGCATGTTTTGCTATTGAACCGTGGTCAAAAGTGATCGCCCACAACCCGGGGCCTAGTTCGGTCGAGCGACGCTCAGCCTGCCCCCGCCGTCCAACAACAGCAGCCGCGTGCCGGGAAACAGCTCGTGGAGCTTTTCGGCGAGGGCCTGGCTGCCCGCGCTGGTCATTACCTGTTCGCACGAAATGACCAGGACATCACCTGGTCGCACGTCGACCGTCTGGATGATCCCTTTGAACGTGAGTTCCAGCGGAGCTACGCTTGCCATTGGTTTGCCCTTTGTGTTCGTGCTGACAACAACCTTTGCGCCTTGGCGCGAGACGTCTTAACTCTGCTTCGCCCACGTACCGGCCCACTGGCCGGCCAGGTAGCGGCCGATGCGATTGCGCCAGCTCACCCCCGGGTCGGCTGAGAGCAACAAAAACTCGCCGAACCAGCCTTTGAACTTCACGTCCGTCGACGCTCTGCTCGGCCAGTTGAGCTGCTCCCCGGTCGTGGCCTGGTTGCCGCACGTGACCTGGGTCTCCGTGCCGCCGTTGATCGAGCCGTAGAGCTTGCCGCCGGCATGCCGCCAACTGAGCACCAGCATCGTGCCGGCCGGCACGGCCACGTCGACGTTTTTCGCGCCGCCGCTGTCGGTGATCGTGTAGCGGACCGTGGGCCCGCTCGTCAGCCACTGGATCGCCGCGCGAACCGTCGCGCCGCCGGTCCGCAGCAGGAAGGCGTTGTTCGCCGGCGTGTCCGATCTCACGACGAGAAAGCCGCAACGCGCGCTGGCGCTGTAATAGTCCGTGTCGGCACCCAGCGTGAATTGGTCGGTCGTAGCGCCGGCGGCGCCGTCGTTGTAGACCATTCGCTTGCCATTGGGCGCCGCATTGAGCTTCAGCGGGGGCCGGTTGCCGGCTCCCGTTGTGAGCGTCGGCAAACTGAGCGACGGACTGCTCCAGATCCCGACCGGATCGTCCGCGGCCAGCGCCCTGACGCCGCCCGACTGATCCAACAGGTCGCGCCGATCGGCCTTCCACCAGCCGGTCAGCCCGGGCGTGGTGCCTGGATCGAAACCGGGCATGAAGCGCCGGCCGATCGGGCCCGCCGCGTTGCTGCGATGCAAAGGTTGACGCTGCATGATGTTTATCCGGCCCCACCGTTTCCGATATTGACTTCGTCCACGTACGCCAGAATGAATCGATTCGACTGGGTTCGCAGGTCCGTTACTTCGTCTTCACGCAGCCAGTGGAGCGTTTTCGGCGTACCGTCGTCGTGGCAGTCTTCGACACGCAGCACGATGAGCCGCAGCGTGAATTCACCCGCCATCACAATCTTGCGAGGCTTTCCGCGTTTCTTCGCCATCGCTCAACGCTCCGCTTCCTACACCCGGCAGCCTGCTGTGTTGCTGGGTAGCTGACCTGCTTGCTTGGGCGGGGTACCGCCGCAGCAGTCAGCTACTTCGACTCCACGTGCGCGTACTGCGTGCCGCTGGCCGCCACCGCCCAGATGTCGGTCTCGTCGCCGGCGTCGACACTCTCGTTGACCTCGAACTCCCGCGCCTCGCCCGGCCGCAGCGGCCAGCCGCAGTTGGGATCGCCGTCGGTCCCGTTCACGCTGGCCGAGTTGCCGACGAAGATCTTGTCGCTGTTGTCGAGCGAGGCCCGCACCAGCACGTAGCTGCGGATGCGGCCGACGTTGGCCGCGATCAGCCGCGCCGCCGACGTGGTGAGCGTCGCCGACCCATGATTGAAAAGACTCATCTTGAACCTCGGTCAAAAGTGATCGTGCACAGCGCGCTACCTATAAGCGCCGCCCGTCGCTACCAAAATTCATCCACACGCACTCGATCGACGGCGCCGCCTGGCCCGAGCCCTGGCTCGACGGCTTGTGCGTCTTCCAGCGCACCACGCGCCAGCGCGGCGCCCGGTAGAGCGCGTTGTACAACCGGCTCGGATAGCCCGAGATCGCCACGCGGGCCTGGCAGGCACCCAGTGCCTCGGCCAGCTCGACGTGCCCCGCCTCGTCGAGCTCGTGCACGTAGCCGTCCCCCGAGCTACGCGTCGCGGCCAGGTAAGGCGGGTCGCAGTAGAACAAGGCCTCGGCCTGGTCGTACTGCCGGATCACCTGCACCGCCGGCCGGCTCTCGAGCTGCACGCGCCGCAACCGCTCGGCGATCGGCGTCAGGGCCTCGAGCCGCCGCGGCCAGGCCGCGCATTTGTTGTTCGAGCCCGCGCGAGCAAAATTCCAATTGCCGGCGGTCGCCGTCCGCTGCGTGGCCGCGTACGACTGGCAGGCCGCGATAAAGAACCGCCGCGCCCGCTCGAGATCCCCCAGCCTGGTCCGCCGCTTCACGGCGTGTGCAAACTCCTGGCGCGCGAACGGCGTCAGGGCCAACTGTCCGATCAATTCGACCGGTCGCTCACGCAGCACCTTGAAGAAGTTCACCAGCTCGCCGTCGAGATCGTTCAAGGTCTCCAGGTCGGCCGGCGGGCGATTCAACAGCGCACTGGCGGCGCCGCAGAACGGCTCGCAGTAATGCTCCGCGTCGGTGGGCAGCAGCGGCAACAGCCGCTTCAGCTGCCGCGCCTTGCCGCCATAGCGGGGAAACGAGACTAGCGGCCGCCCGCTTGTCGTTTGTGAACTAGGTTTGATTGCCGACGCGACCAACGTTTTCGCCTTCTGCTTTCCGCGCACGGACGTGCCCTCCTCGGCCTCGAGGCAGGATGGTCCGTTAGCGCGGGCCGTCTTGTCAGGCTGGCCGGGGAGTTAGCGCTCCCCGGTCAGCCGTTTGTTTTGGTGGGGCCGCATCAAGGAAGGTGGGTTGCTGTTTGAAGCTTCCACTTCTCGAAGCGGCCAATTTCTGCACTACAAAAACTCTGTGCTCTCTGTGCCCTCTGTGGCTTGTTTTGCTACTTACGCGACGAGGAAGGTGGGGCGCCGTTGGGCGGGTCCAACTCCTCGATCGTTTCGTTCAATCGCTCTGCGTCGCTCGGAGCGATCGGCTCGCCGGCTTCGCGGCGGCGATCGTCCTGGCGACGATAAAACTCGGCCAGCTCCCAGGGCCGCGGATCGTCGCGGCCGCGGCGGTTATCCTCGCGCGGCAATTCTTCTTTTGGTGCATGGCGATTCGCGCACTCGATGCACGGGCCCACGACACGCTGGCCGCATTCGGGGCAGCGTCTGATTCCGCGCGACGCCACTGGCACTTGCTTCTCCCGGGCCACCCGCCGCACCGTCTCGCGCGAGCAGCGGCACTCGTAAGCGATCTGCCGCTGCGGCATGCCGGCCCGCAGCAGCCCCACAATCCGCTCCTCGACTCCTGGTGCAAGCGTTCGCATCGCGCTGGTATCTCTAGGTGGCCGATCACTTTTGACCAGGGTTCAATGGCGAGGATCGTCGGGATGCCGCAGCGGGTTGGCCAGCCGTTCGACCTGGATCTCGTCGGGCTCGTAGGTCAGCACCTTGATCGACTTGCCCACCGCCCGCTGGAAGTCGTTGCGCACCGCCACCCGATCGGCCCGCGACATGCCCGGCCGCGTCCGCACGATCAAAAAATCGCCCGGCGCGAACGTCTGCCGCGAAACGATCCCTTCGACATCCACCTCGTACAACGTCATTTGTCTTGCCATGCGACGCTGGTCAAAAATGTCCACCCACAATCCGCTGCTCTGTGGTCTCTGTGCTCTGTGTCCTCTGTGACCTCGGTGGCTCAATGTTCTCCGTGCACTCGGTGGCTACAAGCGCCCGCGGCCGCGTGGCGGCGGTCCATCCGGTGGGTGCCCCTCCTCGCCGCGCCGCACCAGTTCGTTGAATTGGTTGTCGCGCCGCTCGTGGGCCGCGACGAACGTGTCGACCAGCTTGGCGGTCGCCTCGCGATTGGCCCGGCTCTCCTGGCGCATCTCGCGGACCGTGTGCCAGACCAGCCAGCCGAGGATCGCGCTCGACGAGGCGGTGCCGAGGTCGAGCCCGGGTGGATTGATCTCGGCCGCCGCCAGCACCAGGCGTGCCCCCCACGGCGCCACGATGGCCGCCAGCGTGCAGCTCGAGGTGATCAGTGTGTCGATGTTCATTCGCCCCATCGCTCCAACCCAAGTCGCCGGAAGCTCGCTGTGCGTGCCAGCTTCCTTCGCGTCGCGTAACAAGAGCCGCTGGACGCTGCCCCGCGCCAGCGGCTGCCCCTCTCCCTGCTGCTCCCTGACCGTCAGGCGGTCGGGAATGCCCGTCAATATGGGTCCTGCTCAACCACGATCCGCTGCGGCGCCACGAATACGCGTTGCGGTCGCACGATGATCTGCCGCTGCGGCGCGATAAACACTCGCTGTGGTCGCACGAACACTCGCTGCGGCCGCACGATCACTTGGCGCTGCGGTCGCACAATGATCTGGCGCTGCGGTCGTACGATGATCTGCCGTTGTGGCACGAAAACCCGTGGCGCGATAAACACCCGCTGCGGCCGACTGACGAGCTGAAACACCTGCGCCGACGCATCGGGTCCGGTGAAACGACTCGCTTGGTACCGCTGCTCGGCGACCACGACAAACTGGTCATCAGCGGCTGCCGCAGAAGAAGAATCTTCGACCGGGTAATCGTCGCAAGCGATCGCCGGCGCGCTGCAGAGCGCCAAGGCAATGGCGATCAGGAACAAACTGGCAAGAAGCGTTCGCATGGTCCTCCCCTTTTTTTGTTACGAAACCGTATCGATTGACGTGGCTACACCGTGGCCACGTTCTTGCTTCGTTGTTTTCGGGCATCCGACCTGCCAGCAGTCGGCTACTTGGCTTCGAGCTCGGCCCGGCAAAACAAATTCTGCTCGTCGCTGGCCAGTGGCACCGGCTCGTGCGCGGCGTTCAAGGGCATGCGACCGGCCGTCACCGCCTGCCGTAGCTTGGTGAGCGTGGCCAGCTCCAGCGTGTCGACCCCTACGCTCAGATCGAGCCCGTTCGGGGGCGCGTCCCCTTGATGGCAGGTGGCGCAGCGCGTGGCGACGACAGCCGCGAACTTGGCTTTCCAGTTGCCGCTGGGCGAGACGCTGCCTGAGACGGTGGCCGCGGCCACCGGCGCGGCCGGTTGGTCGCCAGTGGCGCTCCGCTCCGTCGCCTGATAGCTGCTCTCGACCTTGGTCTCTTGCGGCGCAATCGGCTGGATCGATTGCAGCAAGGCTTGCTCGCGCAAGGTCTGCGCCATCGTTTGCAGGGCCACGTTCTGGCCGGCGATCTGCTGCGCCGTCGCGTCGACGACGCCGTCGGCGATCGGCTTGGCGGCGTCCTGCGCCTGGGCGAACATCCGCGACAGTCGCTCCATCTGCGCTTCGAGATCAAACGGCTTCGAATTGGTCGCCGAGACCGTCTGCACGGTCGCACCGTAGACGGTGCTCCCCAGCTGGGGCGCCGCATACGTCGTGGCGCTGGGGCCGCCGGCGTAGCCCGGGGCCGCGCTGCGCGGGAAGAGCTGGCCGATCGTCTCCTGGATCGTCTGCCACTCGAATTTTTCGCGGGCCAGGGTGACCAGTGACTTTTGCACACTGTCGCTGGCATAGCCGGCGCCGTAGCCGGATGGTTGCGCCGCGCCGCCGATCTGCTGGTACCGTTCATAGCGCACGTGCCAGCCGTGGCAATCGCGCCAACGAATCCTCGAATACAGCCAGCCATCGTTGTGCACGCCGTCGGTGCGGTAGTAGTAGCCGCTGGGCCCCACCACGTACGACCAGGTGGCGCCGCACAGCGACGGGATCAAGAGAAAAGCGACGATGTACACGAATTGCTTGATTGGCCGCTTCATGGTGTTGCCCCTGCTTCTGCTGGTACCGGTTGCTCCGCTGGCTGCTCGGCCGCGTCCCAGGCCGCTTTCGCGCGCTCGGCCGCCGCGACGTAAATCAACTCGAATTCCTTGCGCGGGATCGGGAACTGATCGAACAGCGCCAACAACGCCACGTCCTCTGGATTGGCGCGCGGCAGCCCCTCGAGCGACTCGATCCCCAGCTCCCGGGCGGCTTGTTCGGCGGTCACTTCGGCGTAGAGGTACGTGCCAAAAACGTCGGCGGTCCAGGCGCTGGCCACCGGGACGGTCTTGCCCGACTCGCCGATCGCCCCCACGCCCAGGATCACGGCGTCGTGATAGGCGTTGCGGCCCAGGCGGAGCGCTTCCGCCAGGTCGCTCGAGTAGAGACCGGCCAGCAGGTTGATCGTCCCCGGATCGTTGACGTGCCGGCGCGAGAAATCTCCGAGGATGTCCTGTCCCTTGGCCAGCCGCTGCCGCACGCGGTCCGCGATCGGCAGCCAGCCGTCCGCCTGGCCGTGGCAGCGGACGCAGCTGATCGCCGGGTTCAAGCGAGGCAGGCCGGGATGCGGCACGGTGCGATCGGCAGCCAGGTTCGGTGGCGCTTCGTCGACGAGGTTCCCCTCGGCGTCCCACAAGCTGTATTCATGCCAGCCGCTGGAGAGCGTGACGATGATCTCCGCGCCGCGGTATTTTGCTCCCAAAAGGTTTCGTTCCGGGTTGAATTCCGGGTCGTTTTGATCCTCTTCAAACTGGTCGAACGTGATCGCGGCCAGGCCGGGCCCGCGCCCCGGCGAAGGTTTCGTTGACCACGCCAGCACGATCGCTCCCGGGCTCCCCGTCGGCTCGCGCGGCACGACGACCGCCCGGTCGATGTCCTCGTTGGCCTTGATGGCCCGCGTGTCGAGCCCGCGCAGCTCGAGGTAGTCGTCCTGCTTGAGCGGCTTATCCGTTCTCAATCCACGAAACTGGTAATACTTGCCGCCGTTGACCTGCTGCAGGGCGATCGACACCAGCCAGTCGCCGCGGACGATCGGCACGTTGCTCACGGTGCCTTTGATCAGCCGGATTGCGTCGGCCGCCGGCAGATAGCGGGCCGGCACGGGGAGCCCGAATTTTAGTTTTTCCAGCGCGGTTCGGGTGTCAGGCTTGCCGGCCTCGGGGGCCGGCTGGTAGCTCGGGTTCGGCTCGTGGCTCTCCTCGTGGAAATAGGGCTCGTCGAAGACGAGATTCTCCCACGTCTGCCGCAGCCGCTCGATCCGCGCGTGGTCGCCGCCGAGGACCGACAGATCCAACCGCACCAGGGCGCCGCCGGCGAAGAACCAGACCCCCGCCCCTTCCCCCAGCGTGCGCGACGCGTGCGACAGCGCCGTGTTGACGGTGAACAGCGTCGCCACCCGCGTTTTTTCCGTCGGCTCGGGAAAATACAGATAGCGCTGCCAGCGCTGTGCTTCGGCGGGCAGCTGGGCCAGGTCCTCGGCGGCCACGCTGACCGCCCAGGCGGGCGTGCCGCCAAAGCAGGTCGCGCCGACCACCACGCCCAGCAGGAAGACTGCCGCGATGATGAGAGCTTGCCGTGTCATTTGCCCCTACCAAAAAACCATAGCGGCCGATGGGGCCAGCTCGTCCCCGGCCTGGTCCGCACGATCCGCGCCGCCAGCTCGTAAATCGCGCAGCACAACACCACCCCGATCGCGGCGCCCAGCACCACGACACAGGCCGCGATCTCCAACACAAACCACATCGCTTCGCCCACCGGTCCTCCCTGCGTTCCGAACATGTCTTGATACTTTCGCGTCGAGGAAGTTGGTTCGTCGCGCACGCTGCCCATTCGCAACCAGCGTCCGCTAGTAAAAGTCGTCGCGCACGCTGCCGATTCCGGATCAGCGACCGCTATCAAAACAAACGCCAGCTCACGACGGTCGCCGCCGCCGCCAGCGCGCCGGCCAGGCCGACAAACAGGGAAACATCGTGCAGCGGTGTTCGATACGGCACGACCCGGGCCAGCAGGTTGACCCAGCCGTTGTTCCAGCCCGAGAGCACGCTGAAGTCGCGATCGAAGTCGTAGTGATGGCGGTCATGCTGCTCGGGTCGCAGGAAAATTCCCGCCCATTGCAGCCCGCGCACGAGCGGCGGCGCCGGGTTGTGCGCCCAGTAATGCGTCAACTGCGACAGGCCGGCCGAAATGCCCAAGGTGAGGAAGAAGACGGGATGCCCCATCACAAAAAAACCGGCGAGCGCCGCGGGGATGCCGACGGCCATCGGCCGCAGATCGAAGGTGAGCGTCTCCGGCCGCTCGTGGTGCCGCGCGAAGTCCACGCATTGGCTGCGCACATTCCAGCCGCGATCGGTCAACAGGTGATAGACCGCGCCGATCGCATCGGCCAGCGCGTAAGCCAACACCAGCTCTTCCAACGCCAGTAGCGCACCCATGGCGAATTACTCCTGTTCGGCTCGCAGCGCCTTGCGGCGTGCTTGTTCCTTCTGGGCGGCCGCCTGCAGCTCGAGCACGGCCCGCGTCTCGCGCAACAGCGCGCGTTGTTCTTTGAGGAGCGCGAGCATCTTGTCGGGATCGGTGTCGGCCATCTCGCGCTGCATCCGCCGCACGGCCGGATCGTTGGCCGTGATCCGCGCCTCGCGCATCGTTTTTTGCGCTTGAACGAGCAAGGCAAACAGGCTCACACGGCGATCCTGCCGCGCTTGCCGGCGCCGCCAGCCCGCCTCGGCCGGCGCGGCCAGCAGGCACACCAACAGCAGCACGAGGATCGCGATTTTTGGCATTGCACCCGGGTCAAAAGTGACCCGCCACAGTGAGTCACCCGACCTGCTCGACCTCGACGTCTTCGCGATCGTCCCAATCGTCCGGCCAGTGATCCTCCTCGGCCTTCGCCCGCTCGGCGACGTCCCAACTCACCTGCGTGGGCCCGCTCGCCGCGCCGCCGCGCGGATAGATCCGCCCGGCGAAGGCGTAGTCGCTAACGTTGATGTCATTGCCGCCGGTGATCGGCCGGCCGTCCCGAGTGATCGAGCCGGGCAACTGGTAGCACATGATCGACGTCTGATCGGCCGGCGTGGCCATAATCGAACGCTGATCCAGCGGTGTGAGCACCTGGTCGTCGACGTCCTGGCGGCTCCATCCCTGCGTCTGGGCAAAGTAGCGATACGCTCTGGCCGGATCGATCCGCGCCACCAGCTCGCGGCGCATGTGCTCGTGGGGAAAGCCCAAGGTGTGCCCCGTCTCGTGCCGCACCACGCGCACGAACTCGCTCTCGGGCGTCCGCATCGTGAACCCCTCGAGATTCATCGTCGGGCGCTCCACCGGAAACCGCGGGATGTGCAGAATGTCGGTCCCCAGGTAGCTCCAGTAGCCGCCGCCGCCGCGCGAGATTCTTACTTGGCCACGTCCTTGGACTTCGACGAAGCTGATCGAACAACTGGCCGACCAGGCGTTCATGTGGCTCACGATCCGCGCGCGGAGCGCGGCGCTGGTGAACTCCAAAAAGCTGACCGTCAGCCGCCGCGGCTGCGGGCCCCAGTACTTCGAGGTCACCAGCGCGATGTGCTGCGGCGGCAACACGCCGGCCGCGCGCAGCGGCGCATTGACCGGGTTGACCTGGCAGGCCGTCGCGGCCGAGCGCTCGCGCAGCCGCTCGGGCAGTTGTCGTAGCGTGCACCCGTATTCCATGGTCGCATTGCACCCGGGTTAAAAGTGATCGATCACCGCGCGCTTCGCTTCGCGTTCTTCGCGCCTTCGCGGTGAGCTAACGATTCCTCGACTCGGTGATCTCGGTGGCAACGATCGACCGCTGCGGGCTACTTCGCTCCGAGCAGATCGAAGATCGCCTGCAGGAAGCTGGCGATCGAGGCGAGCACGTGGGGCAGGTCGGCGTAGCCGTCATAACTGGCCAGCGACTCTTCGAGCGCGTGCATGGCCGCCAGCACGTCGCCGATCGCCGTCGCGTCGAATGCCTGCAGCGTGCTGTTGACGGCGTTGCTGAACAGCCGCCACGCGCTTTGGAAGCTGCTGCTCGTAAAGTCGAAACCGCTTTCGCGAAAGAGGCCGGGCAGGGCCAGCGCCATCGCGTGCAGCTCGGGGCCGTCGGGATGCTCGTTGAACCGGCGCTGCATGGCGCGACGCCCGGGGGTCGACGGCGCGGCCAGCGCCACCGTCGGCGCCGCGGCCACAAACAGTTTCAACAGCGCCATGACGATCGGAGCCAGCGCTTCGACGAACTTGGCCAGGGCCCCGAAGAAGCCCGCCCAGTCGCGACCCGCCGGCGGCTCTTCCGCGAATTCGACGCGCGAGCGGTAGTAGGCTTCCTCGAGCAGATCATCGTCGTCGAGCGCCTCGGCCAGCGCGTCGGCCTCCGCGCCAGTCACGCGCCCCGTGTTCAGCGCCCGGCGAATCGCCAGCCGCAGCCGCGGGCGGGCCGCGGCAAACTTGACTCGCTGCCGGCGACGGGGAAACAACTGCAACGGCTCGGCGATCGACGTGCTCATGCGTGCCTCGAAGGGGTCAGTGGCTAGTGGCTAGGAGTCAGTCCGTTCGGGACTGCTTGCAGGTCCCGACTCAGCCCATTCCCGACTGCTTGCAGGTCGGGAATCCGATATCATGTCGCGCGACATAATCAGCCCTCGCCGGCGGACGGCGCCGCGAGATTCAAGTAGTAGTCGCGGCCTTCCTCGTACTCGGGCCGCTCGACGGTGTGCCGCATGTCGACCAGCTCGCCGCGCAGCTCGATCGAGCGGCCGAGCTCGTCGCGCGCCGTGGCCGTCAGTCGGAAGCCACTCACCCAGCCGATGCGATGCTTCATCTCGCTGACGTTCAGGCAGCGGGCCTGCACTCCCGTGAAGGCGCGCGGAAACGGGAGGGGCACACCGCTGGGAATTGCCGAGGTAGATGCCGGCCCCGGGGCAGAAGAGTCCCCGGGGCGCTCGGCCAGAGTGGCAGAGCCGGCCGCAGCTGTATTGGTGGCGGACGCCGCGCGCGACGCGGCCCGTGTTCGACGGGCGTTGACCGCCGCCGCCGTGGGGATCTCGTTGCCGGCATCGTCGCAGGGGACGCAGCGGACTTCACGGGCCTGGCGGCGGGCGGACGGGCTCGGGGCGCGGCGTGGCATGCCCCTACTAGGCCAGCGCGGGCCCAAGTGGCCAAATCAATGCGCATTGATTGGCTTAGTATTGCATCCGTAGCAACTTACGGCGCGAAACTAGCGCAGCTGAATTGCCCGCGGACACTTGCAACCAGGGTTCAAGAACAAAATCCGCGGCGCTGAATATCCAACTGGCCGGGGAGGACCGGCGCCAAGAGCTGCTCGACCGCCAGCTTGTAGGCGGCCATCTGCGCGGTCCGCAGCGGTGCCAGGTGCTGCCGATCGCAATCGGCGCAGAGGAAGAAGTCGCCCCACTGAGTGCGGTAGCGGCGCCCCCCTTTGGCGGGCTTAGAGAGGCCGCAGGGCCCCCGGCAGCGCCGCTGGTACGGTCTGGCCATGCGTCCATGGTGACCAGCAGCCGCCCCGTCGGGAACCCCAAACCGACCAACTGCTAGCACCCCGAGACGCATGGTAGGTACTGGCCACGGAGAGATCACCGAGGACACGGAGAGCATTACTCGGTGTCCTCTGCGTCCTCGGTGGCTAACAGTTCGTCGCCGGCGGCACGCTGTCGCGGATGCGCTTCGAGAGGCAGGCCGCGTCCCACCAGCTGAAACTCAGCTCGGGATTCGCGGCGAACCGACCCAGCATCCGCAGCACTTCCGCGCGGCGGTCGTCGTGGTAAATGAACACGTACCGCTCCCTCCCCTTGGCTAGCGCCAGCAGGTTGATATCCTCGTCGCGCGCCATGTTTTTGCTATTCCTCGCGACTAGCTCGCCGTCGCCAGCCACTCGGCCACGGTCATCCCCGCCGCCTTGGCTTCGCACTCGATGGCGTAGCGCAGCTTGCGCAGCGCCCGCTGCTCAATGTGCGCGATCATCGCCCGGGAGACGCCGAACCGCGCCGCGATCTCCTCGTGCGTGCGCAGCGCCGTCCCCGAGGCCGCGTTGGCATGTTGCTCGCGCATCACGTCAGCCTCGCGATCGCTTCGGCCGCTTCCCGCTGGTACGTGTAGACGAACCGATACGCGTCGCGGTCGACTTCCACGGCCCGGGCGCCGACAGCCCGCAGGAACTGGTGCCCCGCCAGGTTGCGATCGCTCACCCAGCCGCCCAGCTCGGTGCGGCGCTGATGCGAAAGCTTCAAGATCAGCTTCTGCGCCAACTGCCGGCCCACGCCGCGCCGCTGACAGGCCGGTCCGACCGCCAGCTTCACGACCTCGATCCGGCGGGGATAGAGCGCGTAGACCATGAAGCCGACGATCCGCATCCCACCCTCTTCGGCGACCATGCCGATCGCGTTGCGCTTCCGCAGGAACTGGATGAACTCGTCCTCGCCCCAGGCCTGGCGGCCATAGCTGTCGGCCTCGATCGCCAGCACCTCGGGCATGTCGCGGCGAATCATCCAGCGGATATGCACCTTCAGCATGCGCGGTCCTCCTAGCCCAGCGTGCCGCCTGGCGGCTCGGCCGGCGCCTCGAAAGACGGCACTCCGAACAGCCGCCGCAGCTGGAGCTGCAGCTGCCGGTTGGCTTCGTTGAGGTGGCGATTGGCTTCGATCAGCTTGCCGTTGGCGTCCATCAGCAACTCGTTCGCCTCCAGCGCACCGCGGTTGATCCTGATGGCGCGCTCGACCTGCCAGGTGCTATTGCCGCACAGCACCGCCAGCACGATCAACAGCCAGATCCGCATGTGGGCCATGATCACCTCCCTAGGGCTCGTTTGATGGCCGCGTGGTGCAGCCCGATCGCCGCGCACCCTTCCCGCGTGGCGTGGAAGTAGCGATCGCGCCCCTCGTTGATCGCCGCGCCGCGCTGCACCAGCAGCGCGTCTTCCATGATGCACAACTCGATGTAGTCATCGCCCCCGACTTCGGCGCAGAAGTAATTGCGGTAGCCGTACGAGCCTTTCGGCTTGTCCGGCCGCATGCCCAGCATGTGCCTGAGGATCTCGGCGTGCCGCGGCTCGAGCGTGGTCATGGACTAATTCCGTTCGGAGTACTCGGTGATGATTTTGCGCTTGAACTCCTGGCACTCGCGTCGACGCGCTTCCAGCCATTCCATCGCCTGCGCTTCCGAGACGTGCGGCAGACCAATTTCTTCGGCCCCGCAGAACATGGCCCACGCACCGGCGAAGAAAGCCTTTTTCATTTCGGCGACTTGCGTCTCCGCTGGTTTCATCTTGGCAAACACCATCGCCGAGAACCCTTGCCACTGCTCCTCAATCGACGTCAACGCCGTCATTCGGCCACCCACCTTTCGTCCAGCAAATCGACCGCTCGCCCCTCAAGCCTCGTCGCGTGGCGGATCGCGGGGCCACGGCAGACAAAGCCGCTTCGCTTCGGCGGTGATCGCTTTGGTCGCGTACTGCGCGCGGAGCTTCTGGTCGTGCGGCTGTCGCCCCCACGCCCGCCGGATGATCGCCAAAACTTTCTCGCGCGTGAGCGCCGCACCGTCCGGGCCGCGGGCCTCGTGCACCACGGCGGCGACGTTCGCGAAGAAGGCCGGCCAGGCATGCTCGCCTACGCCCAGGGCCTGCTCGAACTCGGCGGCCAGCTCGCGGCGCCTCGTCGCCGTCTCGCCGGCGTCGGGCATGCTGGCGACGGTCCGCGCGAAGTCGACGGCCAACGGATCGGGTGCGCCGTCGCCGCGCCGCGCTTCGTCGGCCGGCGCGCTAGTCTCTCGAGTTGGCTGGTTACAGGGTTCCTCCCTTTGCCTTTCCCTTTTCCCTGTACCCTCCAAAGAAGTATTTCCCTGGTTTCCCTTTCCCAGTGCGTGCGCGTGCGTAGCAGCCGGCGTGCCACTCGGCCGCAAGGCGGCGCGGGCCGCGCGCGTAACTTCAAGCGCCGCCGCACGCTCGGCCTCGGAACTTTTTGCCAACAGCTTGATCGGCGCGTCGCCTGGCCGGCGCAGCGCGGACGCCATGTCCGCGCTGCGCGCCGGTTCCGAGCCCCTAGCGCGGACATCATGTCCGCGCTGCGCCCCTACGGCGGACGCCATGTCCGCGCTGCGCGCCGCGTAGTCGCGCGGGGGGACCATCTGTAACGTCGCCGGCTGCGCCGCTTCGAGCATGGTTTGCGTGTCCGCCTGGCGGCGATCGTGGTGGACGCGCAGCGCCCCCAGCGGGTCGGGCATGCTGAACTTGTAGGCCCCCCACCGCTTCTCGCGGCTGAGGATGCGGATCGTCCCTGCGCCGTCGAGCTCGGCCAGCCAGCGGCGGATGCAGCGGTTGTCCTTGCGCAGTCGCAGGCCGAGATCGGCGACAGTCACCACGGCCACGTGACCGGGCTCGACGCTGGCGGCGGCCCAGAGGATCTCGGCGACGTCGACGAGGTTCGCTCCCAGGCCCAGCCCGCGCAGCGCCGCCGCGATCGTCAAACGTTTGGCATCTTCCATAACGCTTTTTTGCTACTTACGCGATTGAGAAGCTGGAACGTCCCTAGCCGCTTCTCTTACAGCTCGCGGGTGTCGAGGTACCACGCCAACAGGAACGTCACGCGGCGAGCGCGGAAGTGTGGCGAGCCCTTCTGCCGCGGATCGTAAATGATCCCGCAGACGACGGGATCTCCCTTGCCGCGGCGGGCCGGTAGCACGCCGATCTCGTCGAAGCACTTCAAGGCCATCGCCTCAGCGGTGGCCGACATGACAGCCGGTTTGGCCACGGCGATCGGGAACTCGACCTCCTCGAAGGCCTCGGCAAAGAAGAACTTCTTCGCGATCTCTTTCCCTTCCGGGTTGGTTTTCCGTTCGGTGCGCTCAAACACGGTAGGGCGATCGCTGACGTAGCGGCCTTCTCCTACCGGCGGCGCCTCGGACTGCTGCAAATGAGCGCCCCAGCTCAAATCGGTTTCGTCCTTGAGCGGTCGGTTACGCTTCGTGCGGATGGCAAAAATGTCGAGCGGGAAGTTGGGGACGATGCAGTAGCCCGCCTCGACGGCCTTCTGGATTTTCGTGTAGTAGTTGATCCGCTTCACGCAGAGCGAATGCTGGCGATCGAGGGCTTTAATGTTCCAACCATTGGCGCTACCAACGTCGAGGCTCGTCCCGAGCTCGGCCAGGTCGCGTTCGAGGATCGAGATCTTTTGCCTGGCCCATTCGGCGAGCCGTGCCTGGGCCGTGCGCATCTCGGCCGGTGAGCGGGCCACCAGCTCGAGATCCTCGGCGACGTCGGATACGGGGAGTACTTCGTCGGTCGTGCCGCCGGCGACGACGACGAGATCTCTTGCGTCTGACATCACTGGGCTCCTTCGTTGAGGTTGCTGCGGGCCGCCAGCTCATCGGCCGTTTCGCGGCCGCCGACGCGGCGCACCGCGCGGGTCATCACGAGCGTCTCGGGTGGCCGCCCGCCGTTTTCCTGGGCGCAGAGGGCCAGCGGGCAATGCGTGCGGTAAAACGACTGGCCGCAGCACGGGCAGCGCCGCGCGTCGCGGGTGACCTGGCCGGTGATCGCCGCCGCGTCCGCCTCGCGCTGCCGCTGCCAGAAGTTCTTGCGCCCCGGCGCGCGGCGATGGGCCACCGCCGCGGCCGCATCGGCCGCCCAGCGCTTGCGCAAGCGCGATTTCATCGTCTCGCTCATCCCCAGCCCGCCGAGCGGCAGCTCGCGATCAAATTCGTTGCGCTCCGTGGCTTCGTTCATCGCGCGGGCTCCGTGCTCGGTGTTTCGAGTGGCAAGGGTTCAACGAGCCAGAGTGGGATCTTTTCCTTCACGAACCCCAGCATCACGAAGGGCACGCCCGCGTCGCTCACGTAAGCGCGCGTGACGGTCCGCGCGACCTGGCCGGCGCCGTGGCGGCGGCCGATCCAATAGCGCACGGGCATCCACAGTGTCCGATGCGCGCGATTCCAATCGTCGACCATGCGCTGGGCGGCCGCCCGCGAGCGTGGCTTCGTCATCGGCGTTTTTATGGCCATAAGATTCCTACTAAAACTACTTCTTCCCCTTGCCCTGCTTCGCCGGCGACTGTGTTTGTTTGGCCGCAGCCCTGCGCGCAGGCTGCGGCAGCAGCCAGGCCGGGCACTCGAGCGGGATCTCCTTGCCGTCGTCGGCGTGGCCGCAGTCCTTGGCCTCTTTCGCCCACTGCTTTTTGAGCCAGCCTTCATCGCGGGCCTGCGCCCACGCCTCGGGCAACCCCTTGATCCCCAGGTGGCCACCCATGCCCTGCAGCGACGGGAGTTCCAGCCCGATGGCATGATCAGCCGTGAGCACGCAATCGATCGTGCGGGCCATCACCGCCGTCAGCTCGCTGGTCGGCACGCGTTCGAGCTCGGCCCATACGTCCCCGCGCTTCAGCTTGGGAAATACCTTCTCGTCGACGTTCCACATGCCGTCGCCGTCAAAGGAGAGCGTCAGGTAGATCCGCCAGATCAGGTGCTGCTCGGTGCGCGACTCGCGCAGCCGGCGGGCGATCGCCAGCGCCCACACGTGGTCGGCGAGATATTCGCGATGCCTGGCTTCGTCCTCGCGCCGCCAGCGCTGCTCCGCTGACTTCCAGTCGTCGGCCTTGGGTTTCTGCTTCGCGGTGTCGTTTCCCTCAGCCTTGCTTTCTTTGGCCTGCTCGCGCTTCCGCATCTCCGCGCGCAGCTTCTTGACCAGCTCCGGATTGCCCGAGCGTTTGCCCTGCCCGCCGTAGCCGCCGCGGCCAGGCACGACCGCCAGGGCGTCGCGATTGGCGTCGTTGATCTTGATCGACCATTGCTTGTAGCTGCCGTCCTGCCACTTCGAGCCGGAGAGCGGCACCGTGTGTTTGTCGACCTGGCTGTCGAGCTCGTCCTCCCACTCCGTCACGCTTGGGGGCTGCCCTTCGTGCTTGCGGGCATGGTCGTGGGCGAACTTGAGCATCTCGCGCACGATCGCGGGGACCGCCAAGTAGGGGACCAGCAGCCGGGCCTGCGTCGCCGGCAGCCGGCCCGAGCCGACGACTTCCTGCAGATCGTCGGGCAGCTCGAGCAATCGCACGCGGTTGGAGACGTGCCCCTGCGTGCGTCCGATTTTTTGCGCGAGCTTCTCCTGCGTCATGCCGGCATCCAGCAGGTGCTTGAACGCCCGGGCTTCTTCCAGTGGGGTCAGGTCGGCGCGCTGGATGTTCTCGACGAGCTGGATCTCGAGCACTTCCTGGTCGCTGAAATAGCAGACGCGGCAGAGGACTTCCTTCAGCCTGGCCCGCTGGGCGGCTCGGTACCGCCGCTCGCCGCAGACGATCTCGTACACGGGCTTCCCCTTGCCCGTGATGTAAATGGCGTCGGGGCGCACGACCAACGGCTCGAGCAGGCCGTGCTGCTTGAGCGACGCGGCCAGCTCGTCGAGCTCGGCGTCGGCAAAATGCTTGCGCGGGTTGGTGGGCGAGGGCTCGAGCTGCGACAGCAGGATGGGTCGCACCTGGTCGGCGCCTTTCCCGACGGCGACGTCGACCGGCTCGCCGATCGTGATCGCCGGCGCGTGACCGTTGCCGTTGGAAAGCTTTTTTTCCGCAGCGTCACGCCAGGCCGAGGGATCGCCGTGCTGGCCGTTTTGTTTTCCGCGTCTCCGCGTCTCCGCGTGCCCGTTCGACTTCGTGGCCGTGGCCATAGGAAAGTCCTTTGTGGTTAGTGCTGCTGCTCGGCGCGCGCGAGCCAGCCTTGCTGGTAGCAGATCAGGGCCTCGGAGTACTCCCGCGGGCCGAACGCGTCGGCGCGCTCCTCGCTCTGCCACCAGCGCCGGAAGGCCTGCGTGAACCCCACGCCGGGCGCCGACCAGTCGTGCCAACCCCGCTCGAAGGCGGCCAGCGCGCCGAGGTAGCCGGGTTCGCGGATCACGCCGCGGCGATCGCACGTCTGCCACCAGCCCTCGAACAGGTTGATCATCACGTCGAAGCCAGCGGGCCGGCCCTCGGCCAACTGCCGCGCCACCTGCAGCTTGGGGATGCTTCCTAGCAGCTCCTCGACCCGTGGCCTCTGGTCTCTCGCCTCTGGCGTGTTGCTACCGCTGCCGACTGCTTGCAGGTCGGCAGCCAAGATTACGTCGCGCGACATAAGTTCATCCTCCTTGCGATGTGGGTTGAAAGGCCGGCGGTGGCCTCCGAGGTCACCGCCGGCCAAAGCATCACTGGCATCCCAGCCCGGCCGCCTCCATCGCGACCGCGCGCCTTCCTATCGAACACACCCCGGACCGCTGGCGGGTCAGGGGTCAAACAAACACGCACCAAGCTCACACCCCGCCGCGGCGTCGGCTCACGACGCCGCGGCGCCAACCATGCTCGCGGCGACCAACGTCGGCGACCGAATGTGCACTGCCATGCCATGGCTTCCCGGGGCTAGGGGGTAGGGGCTAGTGTTTTGCAGTTCGGGGCCGCAGCTTCGCGCTGCTGCTTCCTCTTGAGGGCGGCAATCGATTCATACGCGCCGTGCAGCGCACAGCCCTCCAGCACGTGGCGCCAAGTGTTGCCACCGCCCCCGGGCCCGCGGTCCCAATCGCGGGCCACCGCCTTGAGATCCTCGATCTGCTGATCGCTGAGGTACAGCTTGATGCTCACAACGGGCATGGCTGGGTCCCTTTTTGTTTGGGCGGCGTACCGCTTACATCCGGTGAAACGTGACCAGCGGCGCGTGGGGCCGATAGAACGGCGTCACGCGCGACTGGCGTTCGAGGTCGAGCCAGGCGTCGGTAAACAACTCCCCCGCGGGGGTGATCGGTAGCGGGTAGGCGACGAGCCAGCCGCGCTGCCAGAGGAACACTTCGCGGCAGCCGTCGTGTCCGAACTTTGGTGGACGTGAATCATTTGGCATCGGTGGCCCCTTGGGTTGGATCGAGTTCGCCGGTGCAGCCGGCGATCCCGGCCAGCAGGGCGTCGACGTGCGTTTGCAACACGCCAGTCGAGATCCGCAGCTCGGCCTGACAACTCACGGTCTGGATCAATTGGCCGAGGTAGGTGGCCGCACCCTCGGCCGCGGTGACGAGCGCGGAGATGGGGCTGTTCTTGCACTTCGCGGCATGCGTACGGCTCGCCAGCAGGGCCGCCTGGACATTGGTGGCGTCGTCGCAGATCCGCTCGTGGCAGAACGAGCAGAATCCGGGAACCTTCTTGGCAGCGGCCGGCTCGTCGTACTCAGGTCGATTGCCGGCCTCGAGTGCTTCGCGGATCGAGCGCTGATCGGCGGCCGTGGCGACGATCAAGTCGATCAGTTGATCGCACAGTACCCGGATCAGCCTCGCCGTTTCGCTTTGTCCGAACCGTTGAATTCGCAGCGCCAACTGCAGCGCGCCGAGCATGGCGCAGGCCGAGCCGACATCCAACGAGATCGAGACGCGTGCTTCCTCGGGCAACGCACAGAATGCGTCTTCCCAGCGCTGCTGGCGTTCGGCTGCGGTTTCAGCTTTGCTGACCATGGTTGGACACCTGATTGTGGACGGTCACTTTTGTGGAAGCTCACTGTGGCCGGTCACTTTTGACCAGCGTCGCATAGTAAAAAAACCGACGCGGGGGGTTTCCGCGCAGGTACCCCCGCGTCGGCGTCCGTGCACCAGCGGCGGCACGGCCACTGGCTCGCAGTGATCGGGTGCGATCGTAAAAAGAGCCGGCGCGGGGGGAGGAGAGGGGGCTCGCGTAGAAACCCCCGCGCCGGCGCACGAAGTGGGCTGTGCGCCGCGACCGCATGCAGGTTCAATAGGAAAAGACGAGCCGACGCGGGGTCAGGTTGGGCGAACAGGAATTGACCTGCGCCGGCTCGCCTGTTTCGCGTCGTCACTGCTTCGAGGGGGGCGGCTGCGGCAGCTTGGCCAAGGTCTCGGCCAACAGCGCCGGCAGCACGTAGTGCTCTTGCGTGGTGCGCATGCTGGCGTGCCCTGCCGACTGCTGGGCGGCGAGCGGGTTCATTCGCGCCATCAGCGTGATGTGCAGTTTGCGCACCCCGTGGAAGCCGAAACGGCGTTCTTTGGGAATGCCGGCCGCGGCCAGGATCTTCCGATGCTCGCGATAGAGCGTGGCCTCGTTGGTCGGCCAGAAGGGCCACGGGAAGATTCGTTCCCGCGGCGTGCGAATGCTTTCGATCGCCAGGCAGGCCGCGTCGTTGAGGAAGAAGCGTCGGCCGCGGCGGCCTTTGCAGATCTCGGCCGGTGCGTCGAGGTATTTTACGCCCCCGTCGGAACCGAGCATGCGGTACTCGAGCAGCATCGTCGTGCCGTTGCGGGCCCCGACGTTGAGGTCCCACAGGTAGCGTGAGTGCCAATAGGCGCGCGGCGTAATGCCCTCGAGCTCGGGCCGCTGGGCGGCGTCGCAATGGGCGAGAATGGCCCCGATTTCGTCGAGTGTGAACTGATCCACGGCCGGCTTCTCCTCGAGGGCGGGTCGTTCGAAGTAGGGAACGTCGGTCAACAGCCCCAGGGCCTGGCGCCGACTGAGCCGCTCGCGCGAGCGGGGCAAGGCCTGGTCGAGGATGAACTGCAGATTGGTGCAGTGCTTGCGAACGGTATTGCCCCGCAGCGGCTTGCCCTTGCGGTTCTTGACCGCGGCCAGCGCCCCGACGAAGGCGGCACAGGTGGCGTCGGTGATTCGCTCCAGCGGCGGATCGCCGGCCAGGTCGCACCAGTACTCCAGCGAGGTGCGATATTCCTTGAGCGTGTCGGGGCTGCTCCGCTTCGGTTTGAGCACGACGGGCAGCACGTGCCGGCGATAGAGATCGGTGAGCCGGCTGCGATGGCTGAGCGTGGCGCTGCCGTCGGCGTCGGTCGGTTGGTAGAGGCGCAGCTGGTGCTGCGGCGGATCTTCGGGTGGGCCTTGCCATGATGCGAGACTCATTGGAATTGGCCTCCTCTGGTTAACCAGGCGCGCAGCGGGAGCGGTCGCTCCATCGGTCGCAAGGTCTCCATCGATACGCGCGGCGGCCCGGCCGGCAGCGCGCAAAAAAGCAACGCGACCGGCCGAGCGCGAGCGCGCCTGAGCCAACTCGTAACAGGGCCTACCGACGCGGGCTGGCGATCATTCGGGCGAATGAGTCGGCCGCGTTGGCAGGCGGTGCCTAAAAGTGTCCCGATCGCCGCGCACCGAAATGCTCGACGATCACAACGAACCTCTTTGGCGAACCGGCCAACACGTGCGGCCCTGCCCGAAATTGGAGGGGCAAGAGGGTCGCGCCCCGTCGTTGCTCGTGAGCTTCAACAGGGCGTCGACGTGTACGGTCGATCGCCAGCCCTAACTTTTTGCCGCAGCACTCCTGCGGCGCGAGATGTGACAGGGGCAGACGTTAACAGATCGCAGGCTGGCGAGTCAACAAGATTTTCTACAACAAATTTTGGGGGGTGTGACAAAGTGTGTCACACCCCCTGCCGATGAAACTTTCCAGAGAAGCACCGCGGCGCGGAGCAGCTACTTCTACGCGCAACGATGAGCGGCGCCGCGGTGGGCAGAATCTGAATTCGCAGAGCGCGCGGGAAGTCACCCCATCGGGAGCGCGCGCGTTAGCAATTTCACTGCGGAGATCCGCGCGCAAAAAAGCGGCGCGTCACCAGAGCGTGCGCGCCGCGTGCGGCGAAGAAAGCTTGAGAGACCCGGAGCGCCCCGTCGACCCGAAGTTGTCACACCTCGCTTATGGCTGGCGAACCAGTCAGAAGATGGGTCGACGAGGCGCCTCGGATCCCTCGCGACAGCGGATAACTAATCCGCTGCTTTCTTACCTGCATTCTTTCCGTAAGCGGCTTCCGCAGAAGCCGCTTACCAGAGGCGCCGGTGGGAGTCGAACCCACGATGGCGGATTTGCAACACGCCGCCTAAGGCCCCATACTTTGCAGCCGGCAAAGTCTCTTTCGGGCGTCGGCTGGGGCTCTTCCATGACGGTCACCATCGCGTGTGCGAGCTGCGGTGCGGTCCACTCGCTCTCCGACCAGGCCTTCGGCCGCCGCGTGCAATGCATCCGCTGCGGACACGTCTGGCGCGTCGCGGATCTGCCCAAACTGGCGCCCGCGGCTCCGCCGCCGATCCCTCCGTGCGCAGCAAAACCGAAGCGGCGAGTAGACTGGTGGCTTTGGCTTCCCCTCTCTCTATTGGTGCTCGTGCCTGGCACAATCGCGGCGGTCGTAGCCCTGCAAGTCGACCAACCTCCCGCAAAGGTAGCGCCACCAAAGCCGAAGATTGATTTTGCAGCGGCCGAGAACGCATCTCCCAGTGAGCGCATCCAGCTCGTGAAAGATTGGCTCGGTATCGCCTTGGGTTCCCGCTTGGTCGACGTGACCGCTACGGATGAAACTGGCGAGGCCAATGCCTTTCTCGTGGAATGGCACCTTGAACAGCCGCTCTTCGAAACCCCAACCGAATTGGTGGCGGGAGCCGATGCCCTACGAATCATTCAGCTAGTGCGCAGATCCGGCGCTCCCTGCGAGAACCTTATCCTGCATGGGCGCTTCGACGATCGCGGACCACGGCGGATCATCCTGGTGCGGCGTTTCGACCGGGCGACCCTCCAAAGCACCGATTGGCGAAAGGTTCACAAGGATCGGGTCTTTCGTTACGCGGCCAATCGCAGCTAAGGTGATCCGCAAGCGTGAATTTTCTTGCATCGGCCGCAGCCGGCGAGTAGCTTCCCCTCTGGCGGTTGGGTTGGGCGAACCCTAGGCCGCTTGCAAAAAGGGCATGCTCATGAGGCTGGCGAGCTTTCTTGCATGCGCGGCTGCGCTCTGCGCCGCGCCGGTGTCTCTCCGCGCTTCGATCGTCAACGGAGACTTCGCAACCGGCGATCTCACCGGTTGGGAAACCTACGATCCACTCGACTTTCTACCCATGACGGTGCTGCCTGGCGTCGTCGAGTCCGATGGCGGCGGTGGCTTCCAGGCCCGCATGACGGCGACGCAACCGCCGGCGAAAGCGCCTGCTCAGTTCGGCACGTTGGTCTTCCACGCCACGTCGATCTTTCAATCGTTCACGCTCGCGGAGCCGGCCACGCTGGCAATCGATTGGGAGGCGACGCTCGAGTCGTTGCCCGGATCGTCTAGCGAACCAGGCAGCGCATTTGCCCTCGCGCAGTTAAGCGATGTGGGCGGCTTCGTTGGCCTGCCTGTGAAATTTACGACGGACGACTTCTTCGACATTGGCGGGATACAGATCCAGTCGCCGTTGTCGACGGCGCTGTTCAAGTTGCCGGCGGGCACCTACAAGTTGGAACTTTTTTCCGGCACGGATAGCGTCCCCGCCGATGGCGAGGCCTCGGCGTCGGCCGAGCTCGTCGTGCACAACGTCTACCTGCTGCCGATACCCGAGCCGGCCACCTGGCTGCTGCTGGCGCTCGCCGTCCCGGCGTTGGCCTGCGCGGCCGCCCGCCGCCGGCGGTAAAGATCGCGCCGAAAAAGGCCAGGTCAGTCCCTACAATGAAAAAGCCGCCCGCGGCAAACGGGCGGCTTTCCCTATTTGAGCCTTGCGGCCCATGCGGACGTAACAAGCGCATGGTATGCCGCGCGGCTCGCCCCAGCAAGGAGCGGCGCCATGCCCCGGTGCGTCGAGTGCGGCTATTTGGCCTTTCGCAAACAAGGATCGCGCGACCTCGTCGAAGCCGAAGATGCCTACCGGCGCTCGGAGACCCGAGGGAGCTGGTTGCAGGGCAACCACGTCTTTTTCCCCGACCCGATCTGCTTCGCGCGGGCCGTGCACCTGGAGCGCGAAATCAACAACTGCAGAGGATGGTCGCCCGACGAGGCGCATGCCGGAGTCGTGGCCGAAGAGCGCACCTGCAGCGCGTACACGCCCTGGCAGCAAGGCTTCAGCCCCAAGGAGCACCGCGAAATGCTCGTTGCTCAACAGATGCTCGAGGCGCAACGCGAGCAACAACAACTCGATCGCGAGTGGCGCGAACATCAGGCCGCTGAAGATCGCGCTTGGAAGTCGCGCGAGACCTGGTACCGTCGCGTCGAGATCCTCAGTGTGATCGTGCTGGCGCCGTTGATGGCCTGGCTCATCCCTTGGCTCGGCCAGCGCTACCTGCCGCCGCCGGCCACGCCGGCGCCAACTTCGGCCCCGGCCCTCACACCACCCCAACCGGCTCCCGCGCTACCGATCCTGCCATGAGCACCGACACGCCGCAGCTCGAGCCGGGGTACTACTGGGCCACCAGCAAGTTGAAAGGCGGCCGGCAGATTGTTCGCGTTGTCGCGCACCGCTTTAACCAGCAGCTTTCTGTCGAAACGATGGGGTGGGATGACGACAGCGAGCTCGACGATTTCACCGACTACGTGCCGGTGGCGCCTGAAGGATCGAAGTCATGAAGGCGGACGTGCTTGAAATCAATGGGCAGTGGTTTGCCGGCTGCGATCTGCGCCACAAGCTAGAGGCGATCGAAGTGCCGGGTAGTGAACTGGATGGGGCGGACCCGTCGATCAAGTATCGGCTGCCAGGGTTGTCGCGCTTTCTATGCTGCTTCTGGGCGGGGCCTTTCGCGACCGAATACGAGGCACTCGAGGCCGCCGATGCGCACAACCGTGAGGCCCACTGATTATGTCGCGCGACGTAAACCAGGCACCGCGCCAACTGCGTTCGTTCTGCCCGCGCGGTGAGGGAAAGCGGATCGTGCGGATCGCTTCGGCGAGCCTTGGCAAGCGATTCCTCGCATCGCTCGCGCAGCCGCGCTGGATCTGCCGGCACACACCGAGCGAGGACGAGTATCAGTTCCCGCAACAAGCCACGGTCGTGTACTTCCCGCGCAATACTGAGTCATGATCACCATCACCGAAGCAGAAGCGAAAGTGGCCATCCTCGCCATTAACGACGCACTCGACGACGGCAAGGCATCCCGCGAGACGCTCGCGCTCGGCATCCGGCTGTTTGAGCAGCTAGGGGAGGAGCAGCGTGAGAAGTGGTCCTGGGCGGCCGAGGATTTTGCCGCCGGCCTAGCAAAGATATCTTAGCGCGGCACGAAGTCGTGCCAGCACCAGTGATCGTTGGCACTGAGCGGCTGGCCGCTGCGGGGCAAGTCGTCGCGTTGCAGTCGGCCGGCGTCCAAGCGGGTCAGCGCGCGAGCCCGACAGGTTCCCACGGTGCGGCCTCGTTGTACGACGCCGGGAATCGGCACCCAGCAGGCGCACGCGCCGCACGAGCGCTTGGCGCGCCCCGTCAGCAGCCACCACAAGCGGGCAAAGAGACGGCGCATCGCTATTCAAACCTCTCGATGAACCAGGTCGTGCGCCAGGGCTGGATCACCGTGCGGTCGGGATGCGTGAGCGTGATCTCGTCCAGGGTGATGTCGCCCGAAACCTCAAGGTCGGTCAACTCGACGTCCCCTGTCAAGCTCAACAGCGAGGCGATGTCGGCGCCGTCGACCGTGTGATCGTGCCCCGGATCGTTGACCGTATGGCTGAGTGTGGTCGGGCTGCCGGCGGCCTTCTCCGTCGTCGTGTCGACGGCCAGTGGGTAGACGACATCGACCACGGCGCCGCTGCCGGCCTTCGGCGTGCTGAACAACAGCGAGTGATAGTGCGGATCGTGATCTTCCACGCTGATGCCGGTGACTTCGCTGCTGGTGGTCAGCGACCCGCTGCCGCTGATTCCGCCGCCGGTGAGCGACGCGCTGCCCGAGGCCGATCCGGAGAATTCGCCCGTCGGCGTGAACGTGTGATCCGGGTCTTTGTGATGCGTGACGCCGCCGGTGGCGCCGACGGTGCTGGGATCTCCCTCATAGAACTCGTCGGCGGCACCACCGCCGGTGTCGACCCCCAGCGGCACGCGGCCCGCCATGTCGGAGACGTTGCGCCAGCCGCCGCGTAGCGAGGCGACCGACTCGGCGTTGGACATCTTCATCGTCCAGATCGGATCGTCGTAGACCGCCGGATCGTTGCTGAACGCCACGCCGTTGTCGTCGTAGCCGAAACAGATCACCATGCCCGCGCGAACGTTGGGTTCGATGCGGCTGCCGGGGTCGGCCGCGCAGTCGCTGGGCAGGTAGACGCGGACCTCGATCGGGTTTTCGTCGGCATCGTCGATCGTGGTGGCGCCGCCGGAATCGGTCACCAGCTCGCAATCGACGTAGGAAAGATTCATGCCGACGACGCGCACCCAGTTGCTGGTCGCCTTGGCCCAGTGCAGCTTGGTCTCGTCGAGCGAAAAGACGATCCAGTAATCGTGGTCGGGATTGTCATCGACGACGATCCGCGCTGCGACGCCGCGGTGGCCCGGCCCGGCCGGCCCGAACCGCGCGGCCGTGTCGAGCACCGTGATGTTCGGGCCATCGGCGACCCACTCGCTGTCGATGCCGCCCGAAGGGGTGACGAGGGTAGCCGATGCGCTGCCCCCCTTCGCCAGGTACTCGTTCAGATAGAACGGTTGCAGCGGCGTGGTCTGCGCCGGCAGCTCGATGATTTCCCAGCGCCCCGACGGCGCCAGCCAGGCTACCCCTTTGTCCGACTGGTTGGCCGGCCCGCTGCCGGCGACGTCGTAGACCGTGACGGGGTCGCCCGGGCCCGGCTCCCAGCTATCGCCGTCCCACACGCAGAGCGTGGCCGACGCGGAGCCGAACTGCGGGAGCTGATCGTTGAGGTAGAAGACTGCCAGGTCGACGGCGCCGAAGCGATCGACCGTGTACCACTCGAAACCGTTGTGATGCAGCAGCACCCAGGTGTTGTTCGGCAGCGCACTGCCGTAGTTCATGGCCTCGATCGATTCGCCGCTGGCGCTCTCGGAGCCCTTGGGGTGCCCCTGGTAGACGGCGAAGGTCCCCGTGGTGTTAGCACTGACGGCGCCGACGGCCCGGCCGAGCTTGGGCATCCGCGGACCGCCGACAATTTCGCGGCGCGGCGGGACACCGTCTCCGCGCCGATCGTCGCCGCGCCGCGCCTGGCGCAAATGCCGGGCGATGGCGCGCGCGGAACCGCGCGAGATTTCCACTCCTTCGCGATCGCCGCTGGCTGGCATGCGTGCCCCTTGCACCGTCGACTACGCCGGCTGCTCTTCGACGTGCACGTTCACCAGCACGCCTTGCCCCTGGCTGCCGGTCGAGGCGTTGCCGAGCTTGACGTCGACGGTGAACTGCTTGTTGCCACCGGTCGGCGCCACCAGGGGGACCACCTCGACCGCCACGATCGTGCCGGCGGCGCGGAACGTGTGGACCCCCATCGTCTCGCTCGCGACGTCGGTGCCACCTTTTTGGCCGTGCCTGGCGTTGTAGCGGTGCACGAGCTTGCTGGCGGCGATCGCGGCGCCGGCCTCGATCATGGCGTTGCTGATGCAGGGACTGCGCGCCTTGATCGTGTCACACGTCATGTTCGGTGCATGAATGTCGTCGGGAAAAACTACCTGACCCATGCTCAGATCCCCGTGATGTTTAAGGGCGTGAAGTCGACGTGGTCGAAGATTTCAAACGTCTGCGTGTGGCCCGGCGCGCCGGCCGCCTTGATCGGGTCGCCGTTGGCGTCGAGCTTCCACGGCTCGCTGGGGCGATTGCCGTGCTCGTCGAGGATTTCCTTGCCGTCTTTGTCTTTGAAGCCGAGGCTCATCACCTTGCGCTTCCAGCCGCGGCGCTTGTATTGCAGCCGGTAGGTCACGACCCAGAAGAGCTCCCCTTCTTCGAACGCGCGGCGAGCGTCGATGTCCAACACCCGCCAGGTGAAGGCGGGCTTGCCCAAAAACGTCGAGGAGTTGATCGTGTCCTCGTAGTCCAGCGACAGCGACCAGTCGAACGTCGGCTCATTGCGCGTGTAGACCAACGTCCGCAACTTGTAGTCGCGCATCAGCGGCGGATCGTACGGCTGCCCCGCCGTGTTGAGGATCGGGTTGCCGTTACGATCGAGGTCGGCGACTTCCTCGACGCGCTCACTTTCCCAGGCGACGTCGGGCGGCCGTTCCGTCGGATTGTCGTTTTGCTGACCCGGCTCTAGCGACTTGGTCGAGTACTCGATCTCGACATCCCAGATGTGGCGCGCGCCGGAACGCCGCTTGAAGTCGCGGTTGGTCACCAGCGCGCCGGCATCCGACTCGCCGCCATACGCATAGGGGGCGAACAGCGCCGGCAGACCACCCAGGCTCATCACGTAAGCCGGGCCCAACGTTTCGTTGCCGGTGTCGACGATGAAGTGCCGGCGATACTTGCGGCCGAATTGCTCCTGCACGTCGCCGCCGCTAGGTGACTCGTTGTGTTCGGTGATGGTGGCCATCTAGAGCAGCTCCACCACGACGGGCCGCGCGCTGAATTTCTCCATCTCGCCGACGATCTTCTTGGTTTCTTTCAGCGTCTCCTTGTCGACCTGCAAGTGTTCCTTCTCCAGCGGATTGCCGTTGCCGCGGATCAGGGCCGAATACCACTCGGTGCTGCCGATCTCGGCGGCCCCGGCGAAGCGCTGTTCGGCCTGGCCACCGCCGGCGAGATCTTTCTCGGCCGCGGCGACGGCGCGGTCGTAAGTGGTCTGATCGATGGCGCCGGCCGCCAGCAGTCGCTCGTAGTCGGCCACCAGCGCGTCGAACTTCTCCTGCGGCGTGCGCATGTGCTCGATCAGCGAGCGGCCTTCGCGAGCCAGCGCTTCCTGCTCTTGCCTGGCTTTCTTCTCCGCCTCCTGACGGGCCTTCCACTCGGGAGTACTCTCCTCGAATTCCTTCTTCGCCTTGTCGCGGGCGCGGTTGTAATCCTCCATCGAGATCTTCTCGGCCTCGAGCAGCGTGGTCAGTCGCTGGAGCTCGTCGGCGTACTTCTCCTGCGCGGTGCGGTTTTCCTCGTGCACGCGTTGCCCGTCTTTGGCGAGCCGCTCGTCTTCCTCCTTGGCCGTCTTGGCCCGCTCTGCATCGCGCTGTTGCGCTTCCAGGTCGGCCTTCGCGTCGGGCTTGACCTTCTCCTCGTCCTGCGACTTCTTTTGCTTCTCCTGGAATTCGCGATACTCTTCGGCCTCGTCGTGGAATTTGGCGAGCAGCTTGGAGATCGCCGGGGCGATCGCCGCCAGCCAGCCGCGCCCTTCGCGGAATTCCTTGAAAAAGTTGCTGATCGCGGGTTGCGCGATGCGCGCGCCGTCGGCGATCATTTCGAAGTAGGTGCCGACGTCTTGCAGGAAGCTGGCGGTGTCGAGCCCTTCGTTGAGCGTTTCGCCGATGGTGCGCATCGACTCCAGCGCGGCGTCTTTCATCGTCGACCAGCGGCCGAGCACGGTCTTCGATTGCTCCTCGGTCAAACCGGCGAACCGCCCCCCTTCTTCGGTAAGGTTAATGAGGGCCTGTTGCAGATCGCTGAAATAGATCTGCCCGTCTTCGACCATCGCCCGGATCTCGGGCGTGGTCTTGCCAAACATCTTGGCGAACTCTTCGAGCAGCGGGATGCCGCGCCCCATGAACTCGTTGAGGTCGCGCGTGTAGAGCCGCTGCTGGGCCCGGTTGCGGCCGTAGAGGTCGGCCAGTTCGCCGATCGGAATGTTGAGACCAGCGGACAAGTCGCCCAACATCCGCAACGTCGGCACGAGTTGACGGGCTTCGATACCGTAGGCCGCCAGTTGCTTGGCGCCGCCGGCCAGCTCGCCGAACTCGAACGGCGTGGCGTTGGCGAACTGGCGAATCTGCAGCAAGACGTCGTCGGCCATCTGGGCATTGCCGATGATGACCCGAAAGGCGACCTGCACCTGCTCGAAGTCGGCGGCCAGCTTCATGGCGACGGCCGAGCCGGCGACGCCGAGCCCGACGACCGCCGCGGTGGCCGCGATCGCCCCGCCGGCGATCACCCCCATCGCCGCAGGGCCACCCTCGAGCAGCATTCCGAGCCGCCCGAACCCGGCGGCGCCGAGGAATTCCCGCCGGGCGGAAATCGATCGCTGCTGGGCCGCCCTGTCGCGCTCCAGCGCCGCGATGTGGCGATCGAGCGCGCGCGCGTCGGCCAGGGTCGCCGCGCTGGCGCCGCGCATTTGCATTTCATAGATGCGGGCCTGGCGGCTCGACATGCCGAACGTGGCCGCTTCCATCCGCAGCGAATTGACCAGCTGCTGCGAATCGTGGGTCAGTTGCTTGGCCGCCGCCGCGGCCGCCTGCTCCTTCGCCCGCTGTTGTTCGAGCGACGTAAGTTGCCCGTCGATCGAGCGGGCTTGGGCGATGGTGGCTGCGCTGGCTCCTTTCTGCTCCAGCGCGTAGATCTGCGCTTGGCGGGCCGACATGCCGAACGTTTCGGCCTGCAGCCTGAGGCTGGCGACGAGTTGCTCCGACTCTTGCTTGAGCTGCTGCTCGGCCGCCGCCGCGGCCTGGGTCGCTGCCCGCTTGCGCTCCAAGAATGCCAGATCCTTCTCCAGCGCCGCGGCCGCTTCGAGGGTTCCCTTCAGGGCGCCGCGCTGGGCCAGCTCGTAAAGCTTGATCTCGCGCGAGGTCATGCCCAGCGTGGCGATCTGCTGGCGCAACGATTCGATAAAGGCGTCGCCGTCGGCATCGGCGCTTTGCCGCTGCGACTGCGCGGATCGCTCCCGCTCCATCATGGCGACGTGCTGCTCGATGGCGCGGGCCTGGGCGATCGTCGCCGCGCTGGCCCCGCGCAACTGAAGCTCGTAGAGCTTGGCCTCGCGAGCGCTCTGGCCATACGTTGCCGCCTGCACTTGCAGGCTCCGGGTAAAGCCGAGGGCCTCCTTCTCCGCCTGGCGAATGCCGCGCGAGAATTGATCGTGCTGCAGCCCCAGATAGGCGTTGATCGCTCCCGCCGGCGCCGACATGCTTACTTAAACTCCTGTCGCTGCCCCTCAATGGCCGCGTCGAGCTGCGCGGAATAGGCGGCTAGTTTCGCTTTGATCTCTCGCCACGGTCGCCGACGTGGGCGCCGCCGCGGTGGCCTCACTGGCAGGAAGTCGTCGATCGACCGCGCGTCGACGTCGGGCCCCCGATTGGCGTTGAACAGCAGCATCGCCAACAGCGCCAGCTGGCGGACTTCATCGCCGAACGGTTCGTGGCGGTAACACACCCGCCAGGCATAGAACTCCTCCGGCGAGATCGCCCGCTTGCAGGCCTTCACACTGCGATGCCCCAGCGCGCGCGTCAGGCGGTGCCAGAATCGCTCGGCTGGGTCTCGGAGTTTTTTTCGATTTCCTTCGCGCGGGCTTCGCTGATGTAATTCAGTCGCTGCGCCACCCGGGCCAGCTCGGCCACGCGCAGGCCGTTCTTCTTGGCCAGCGCTTCGGCCTGGCTACTGGTAAACAGCAGCTCGCGGGCCGCGTTGCACCCGCAGTGCGCCAGCAGAATGGCCGGACGCTTGTTTTCGTCGAGCTCCTTGTCACCCCAGAGCGCGGCGTCGAGCGCGGCGCGCTCGAGCGAGTCGAGCGTCTTGACATAGATGTGGCCGCCCCACTCGGGACAGTCGCAGCGTTGCAACGGCAGATCGTCGGCGCCGAGGATCTGTTCGGCGGTAAGTTCCATCGATCGGGCCTTCCTAGGAAATGAGGGGCTGTCAACCAGGCCGACTACGCGGCCGGTGTCCAGAGCGGCTTGCCGTTGACCTTGAAGGTCATGTCCTGCAGCATCTTGGACTTGAGCGGG
>CAYVUV010000397.1:0-66900 GCA_964455095.1 uncultured Binatia bacterium (SeqCode) | reverse complement strand
GTCTCCGGATTGGGGACGATGGTCTCGAGTGCCGGCGAGCCGAGCCCGCAGACGGCGACCGCGGCCAGCAGCGCCGCGCCGCCGACGAGACAGTGGCGGATCACGACCGCGCCACTAACGCGGCACCCGCAGCAGCAGCGGGTCGAGCACGCCGCTGCGGACGTTGGCGTGGTCGTCGATCTCGCCGTGCACCAGGCCGCCGCCCCACGGCGTGTTGTTGACGTTGATATCGACCTCGGCGCCGCCGGTGGTGATCGAGTTGCCTTTGATGAAGAGGTCGCTGCGCTGGTAGTAGTTGACGTGGTACGCGCTCGCCAGCGGCCGGCGGCGCTCGGATTGGATGTCGATGTCGGAGTCGTTCTCGATCGCATCGACATAGGCCGAGTACGGCATGGTGAAGGTGCCGATGCTGGCGCGGTTGATGTCGAGGCGCTCGGCGAGATCGTACGTCGAGCCACCGCCGTGGCTGTAGCCGAAGATCGAGACGATGCCGATGCCGCGGCGTTGCACCGCGCTGACGACCTCATTGTAGGCCGCGCCGGCACCGCTGCTGCTGACGTTGTCCTCGTCGTACATGTGGACGTCGTAGCCCATCGTGTAGAGGCTCTTGGCGATGTTGAACACGCCGTGGTTGGAGTCCGGCGGGTCGCTCGGCCCCTGTCCCTCGCCGCCCAGCGCGATGACGATGCTGGTGAACGGGTAGAACTGGATCGTGTCGCTCGCCATCGTCGAGCCGCCGCCGGCGACGCGCGCGCGCAGCTCGAGCCCGGCGGCGCCGCCGTTGGGGCTTTCCACCCAGACGGTCATCGTGCCGCCGCCACCGAAGGGCAGCACCTGCTCGTCGTTGGCGCCGAGCACCGTCAGCTGCTTGAACGATGAGTTCCAGACCTTGATGTTGGCGTTGCTCCGCACCAGCGCATACTCGTATCCCGGCGGTGCCGTGACCGGACTGACGGCCAGCGTGACCTCGATCAAATCATTCTCGCCGTTGACCGTGCCCGACTCGTCCCGGTCCGGGATGCTGTTGCCGTTGTCGTCATCGCCGTTGTTGCGTATGCCGGCGCCGGGGCTCACTTCGAGCCCGTCGGGGACCGCAAGGCGTTGGAACGGTCCGCCGTAGCCTTCCGACTGCTGCCGGTAGGCGGTCGCCTGGATGCTGAACGACGGCGGCGTGCTGGTCGGCGTCGGCGTGCTGGTCGAAGTCACCGTCGGCGTCGAGGTGTGAGTGCTCGTCGGTGTCGCCGTAGGCGTTTCGGTCGGCGTGTCGGTGGGTGTGTCGGTCGGCGTCTCCGTCGGCGTCTCAGTGTGGGTCGGAGTCTCAGTCCCCGTCGGCGTGGCAGTCGGGGGAATGGTGTTGGTCGGCGTCGCCGTGGCGCTCGGCGTCGCCGTCGGTGTGGGCGTGACGGTGGCGCTGGGCGTCGCGGTCGGCGAGGCGCTCGGGGTCGGCGTCAGGGTCGCGGTCGGCGTCGGGGTTGCGGTCGGCGTCGATGTCGGGCTCGGCGGCAGGGGCGTCGCGGTCGGCGTCGGCGTCGGAGTGGGCGGGGCAGGGTTGTAGACCGCGTCGAAGAGCGTGTCGGCATCGAGGGTGGCCTCGGCCGCGACGCACGCCTGTACGCTGGCGATGTCGGTCCCGCAGCTGTCGAGGTCGGCAAACGCAGCCGGTTCACAACCGGCAATGATCGACTGCGCGCGCGTCAGCGCCCGGTTGATCTTGTTGCGCTGGTCGGCCGTCTGGCAGTCGGTGCCGATGGGCGACCGGTCTTCGCCCTGCTGGCACTTCTGCTGCTCCTTCATGCGCGTGATCAAGTACCCGCGCAGGGCGTTGCCGATGTCGTTCTGGCAATGCGTCGCCGCGCTGCTCGACGGCAGCGGCGGCGCGCCATAGGCGGCACTGAGCGCGGCACCGACGCGGTCCTCGGTCACGCATCGCATGCAGTCGGCTACGTCCGCGTAGTTGCTGATCGCGATGGTCCCGCAGGGGGCCGGGCACACCAGGTAGCTGTTCTGCGCCGGCACGAGGTCCCTGCAACCGCGCTCTGTCAGCTTGGCCAGGATGGCGCGCGCGCGCGCCACCTTCTCCGGCAGTCCAGCGGGGTTGTTGCAGTCCGTGGCTGGCGGCAGCGCCCCCGACAGGCGCTGGCGATGGCACTTGAGGCTTTCCTTGACGATGGTGTTGGAGAGCAACCGCACGCCGCCACCGATGCGCTTGCGGCACTTTGTTTCATCGCGCGTGTGTTGTGCGCTGGCCGCGGTTACGCCGAGCGCGCCGAATGCCATCAGCGCAACGAGCACGAGAACCGCCCCGCGGCTCCGGCATCCTGTCGTCGACCATGAGATCACTTGCGGCCCCCCCAGGAAGGAATGACCGTACTAGAGTCCGAAGGCTGCTGTCCAATCCTTTCGCGGTGCGGCCGGTGCCTTCTGTGGCGTCAAATGACGCGTTCCGCGCGGAGGGTGTCGAGCTCGGCCGGTGTCAGGCCGAGCAGACCGGTATAGATCTCCTCGTTGTGCTCGCCGAGCTTGGGGGCGCCGCGCTGGATGCGGCCGGGGGTGGCGGACAGGCGCGGGTAGACCGCCTGCATACGCAGTGGACCGATGGTGGGGTCGTCGACGGTGACGATGTCCTGGCGCGCCGCATAGTGGGGGTCGGCGGCGATGTCGGCGATGCTGAAGGCGCGGGTGACCGGCACCGCGGCGGCGTGCATGATCGCCTCGATCTCGTCGGCGGTGTGCATGGCGCACCAGCCGGCGACGATGGCGTTGATCGCGTCGGCATTCTCGGCCCGCTTGGCGAGCGAGCTGAAGCGCGGGTCCTGCGGCAGATCGGGCAGGCCGATGGCGTGCGCCAGACGCGGAAAGAGCCCGTCGCCGGCGGCGACGATGCAGATGTACTGCCCGTCTTTAGTCTGCCAGTTGTCGAGCGGCGCCGAGTTGCGCAGCCGATTGCCCTCGCGCTGGCGCACGATGCCGAGCCGGTCGTAGGCGGCCATGGTGTGCTCGAGGATGCGAAAGACCGATTCGTAGAGCGCCAGATCGACCCATTGTCCGCCGCCGCCGTGCACGTCGCGGTGGTAGAGGGCCATCATCACGGCCAGGGCGTTGAAGACGCCGGTCAGGTAGTCCGAGATGATGATGCCCGGCCGCACCGGCGGCTGGTCTGGGTAGCCGGTGAGGTACAGCAGCCCGCCGAAGCCGATGCCGTTGCGATCGAGACCGGGGCGATCGCGGTAGGGGCCGTCCTGGCCGTAGACCGAGGCGCGGGTCAGGATCAGGTTCGGATTGACGCGCGACAGGACCTCGTAGCCGATCCCCCAGTCTTCGAGTGTGCCGGGCTGGAAGTTTTCCACCACGACATCGGCGTGGCACACCAGTTTGCGAAACAGCTCCTGGCCGCGCGCGGTGCGCAGATCGAGAGTGATCGACTTCTTGTTGCGCGCCTCGACCGCCCACCACAGCGAGTAGCGCTCGGCGAACGGACCAATCGAGCGCATGAAGTCGCCCGTGCCCGGCATCTCGACTTTGATGACCTCGGCGCCGAAGTCGCCGAGCAGCGTGGCGGCAAACGGTGCGGCGATGCGGGTGCCGATGTCGAGAATGCGAACGCCGGCAAGCGGCAGCGGCGTGGTCATGCGTCCTTCATCGGGAATCGCCCCCGAAAATGCAAAGCCCGGCAGTCGGTTGCGCTTCGGCGCCCGGTTCGGTAACGACGAAGAGTCTCGGGGAGGATCGATGGGCATTCACGATACGTTGTCACGCGAGTTTCAAACCGTCGTCGAGGACGCGGCCATCGCCTGCGCGCGCACCATGGGGCAGGGCGAACGCCACCACTCCGACGGCGTCGCCGTCGAGGCGATGCGCAAGGCGATGGACCAGCTGCGCATGCGCGGCACGGTGGTCATCGGCGAGGGCGAGCGCGATGAAGCGCCGATGCTGTTCATCGGCGAGAAGGTCGGCACCTGGGGCGACAGCGACCCGGAAGTCGACATCGCCGTCGACCCGCTCGAGGGTACGAACCTCTGCGCGACCGGGGCGCCCAACGCCATCGCGGTGCTCGCCGCAGCCAACCGCGGCGGCCTCTTGCATGCGCCCGATTGCTACATGGAAAAGATCATCGTCGGCCCCTCCGCCAAGGGCGCCGTGCATCTCGACGCGACGGTGGCGGAGAATCTCAAGGCCATTGCCGCGCGACTCGACCGCTCGGTGACCGACCTGGTGGTCATCGTGCTCGACCGCCCGCGCCACGAGAAGCTGATCGAGGACATCCGCCGCGCCGGCGCGCGCATCAAGCTGATCGGCGATGGCGACCTCTCGGCCGGCATCAGCGCCGCCGTGCGCCGCACCAACGTGCACGCGGTGATGGGCATCGGCGGCGCGCCCGAGGGCGTGCTGACCGCCGCGGCGCTGCGCTGCTTGAACGGCGGCATGCAGGCGCGCCTGGTGCCGACCAAAGAGGGCCAGGAAGAGCGCATGAAGGCGATGGGCATCACCGACGTCAAGCGCATCTACACCGAGCGCGACCTTGCCCCCGGCCCCGACATCATGTTCGCCGCCTGCGGCGTCACCGACGGCAGCCTGCTCAACGGCGTGCGCTTCTTTGGCCACGGCTGCCGCACCAGTTCGGTGCTCATGTCGTCGGCCGATCGCCAGATCAGCTTCATCGACAGCGTCAAGCTCGACGGCGACCCGGACGTGGTGGTGGAGTTCTGACCTGATCCCAGGTCAGTGGTGCGCTTCGCGGTCGTTTTCTACACCCCCATCCAAACCGTCCCCCGCAAGGGGGGAAGGCTTTCGGATTCCGGCGCCTCCCCTCCGCGGGGAGGATTTCCCGTCCGGCCTCCTCCCCCATCGACGGGGGAGGATTGAGGAGGGGGCGATCTGATGTGGCTTCGACCCGTTTTTCTAGCCGCGCGGATCAATCTCCCAACCGCTCAGGCTGAGCGCGTCTGCGAACAGGTCACCGGCCACTGGCCGCGCATACACGGCGGATCCGAGGGGCGCACAATCTATTTGACACCACAGGGCGACACCAAGTATCGAAACTATACGTCCTGCGGATTGCATCGATCCACTCCGCGTCGGGGAGAGACCATGAGAATCCGCACCGTTATCGCCGTCGCTTCACTGCTGTTGCCGCTTGGCGCCGCCGCGCAGATCGTGCCGGTGGGGGCTGAGTTCCAGGTCAACAGTTACACGACGGGCTCCCAATTGAACGCGGCGGTAGCGGCGGGCGCTGACGGGGCCTTCGTAGTGGTCTGGGGCAGCAGCGGCCAGTACGGTGGTACGGGGGACGTTTTCGGACAGCGCTATGACAACGCTGGACAGGTGGTGGGTACGGAATTTCAGGTCAACAGCTATACGACGGGTTACCAGATCGGGCCGGCGGTGGCGGCGGGCGCTGACGGGGCCTTCGTGGTGGTGTGGAACAGCAGCGGCCAGGACGGCAGCACTCTGGGCGTGTTCGGGCAGCGCTACAATAGCGCCGGGCAAGTGGTGGGCACGGAGTTCCAGGTCAACAGTTACACGGTGGACTACCAGGGCGACCCGGCGGTGGCGGCGGATGCAGGGGGGGCCTTCGTGGTGGCGTGGTCGAGTAGCCAGGACGGTAGCAGTTCGGGCGTGTCCGGGCAGCGTTACGATAGCGCGGGGCAGGCGGTGGGGACGGAGTTTCAAGTCAACAGCTACACGCCGGGCTTTCAGCGGTTCCCGGCGGTGGCAGTGGGCGCGAATGGCGCCTTCATCGTGGCGTGGTCGAGCGACTCGAGCAGCTACCAGGACGGCAGTAGCGGAGGTGTGTTCGGGCAGTTCTACGACAGCGCGGGGCAGGCGGTGGGCACGGAGTTTCAGGTCAACAGCTACACGCCGGGCTACCAGCGCTTCCCGGCCGTGGCGCCGGGCGCAGACGGCGGGTTTGTGGTGGCGTGGACCAGCAGCGGCCAGGACGGCGACAGTGGGGGTGTGTTCGGGCAGCGTTACGATAGCGCCGGGCAGGTGGTGGGCACGGAGTTTCAGGCCAACAGCTACACGATGGGCTACCAGATTGTCCCGGCGGTGTCGGCGGGCGCGGACGGGGCCTTCGTGGTGGTCTGGGGCAGCTTCCTGACCCCTAGCAGTGACGGCGTGTTCGGGCAGCGCTTCGACAGCGTTGGGCAGGCGGTGGGCACGGAGTTTCAGGCCAACAGCTATTGGACAGGCAACCAGTTAAGCCCGGCTGTGGCGGCGGGCGCGGACGGAGCCTTCGTTGTAACGTGGTCCAACAGCGACCAGGACGGCAGCATCTTCGGCGTATTCGGACAGAGGTTTGCCGAGGCGACGTCGACTCCGACCCCAACGCCGACCGGCACCGAGACGCAAGTTCCGAGCGCGACGCCAACGCAGACCCCGACGCTGACTCAGACTGTCACGCCATCGGTGGCGAGCTGCCCGGCCACTCCCACAGGAGGGTGCGCGACCTCGCTGAAGGCGCAGCTGCAGCTCATGCTCAACGCCTCTGACACCAAGGACAAGCTGAAGTGGAAGTTCAGCGGCGGCCCGGCGCTGGGGCAAGGGGACTTCGGCGATCCGACGACGTCGGCGACCTACGCGCTGTGCCTCTACGACGACGGCGCGCTCAAGGCCGAGCTGCAGGTCGGCCCGAGTGGCACGCTGTGGATCCCCGTCGGCAGCAAGGGCTACAAATACACGGACGCGTTCGGCACCGGCGACGGGGTGACGAAGATCAACCTCCTCGGCGGCGACGCGGACAAGTCGAAGCTGCTGCTGAAGGGCAAGGGCACCGCCCTGCCGATGCCGACCCCGGTGAGCGGCACGCGCTTCTTCGCCCAGACCAGCGCCGTCACCGCCCAGCTGCGCGAGGTCAACGGCGACTGCTACGCGACCACGTTCACCGACGCCGACACCGTGAAGAACACCGGCACGCAGTACAAGGCAAAGAAGTAGGCCGCCGGATTAGCTCACCACGAAGGACACGAAGCGCACGAAAGGGATCAAGAGCGTCCGGAAAGGTCCGCCGCGAGAAGGCGCAAAAGGCGCAAAAAGCGGACGGAGAAGTCCGCGCTCTTCATTTTGTGCCTTCTGCGCCTTTTCGCGGCCAAGAATTCTGCTGTCTGCGCTTCGTGGTCTTCGTGCCCTTCGTGGTGAATATCAGGCTCTCTCTTTTCCGGACTAGCTCACCACGAAGAACACGAAGAGCACGAAGGGAGACCACCGGAAACCAGATTTGTCTTTGATGAGCCCACCCGAGGGAGCGGGTCGGGGCCGAAACCCCGCTTCTGCCGCGGAGATCTCGAAAAGCTACCGGCTCACGAGTATGATTTTGCGCGGGGAAGACACGGCATGGAGAAACAGGTCAAGCGCACGGCAAGGCGACGGGTCGGCACCAAGAAGCAGCTGGACTGGCGTGAGCGCATCTCGGTAAATCCGCGCGTCTGCCACGGCAAGCCGTGCGTCAAGGGCACGCGGATCATGGTCTCGGTGATCTTGGACTACCTCACGGCTGATGAGCCCGTGGAAGAAATTCTCCGACAGTATCCCAGCCTGAAACGCGACGATATCCGGGCGGCGGTTGCCTACGCCGCGTGGCTTACGCACGAGGAGGAGCAACTGCCGCTCCATACGGACGTCCATCGGTGAAGATCAAGTTGGACGAGAACTTGCCCGACGACCTCGCCGCATCGCTCCGTGCGGCCAAATACGATGTGTCCACCGTCGCCGAGGAAGGGCTTGCGGGGTACGACGACCCGCCGGTACTGGAGGCGGCAACGGCAGAGGGGCGGGTGCTCGTCAGCCTTGACCTGGGGTTCGCGGACATTCGCCGGTACCCGCAGGGTACACACGCCGGCATCGTTGTGTTCCGGCTCAAAGATCAGCGCTGGAAGACGCTCCAGAAGTCCGTGCGCCGTCTCCTGTCGATGAGCGCCTTGAAGGAATTGCGACGTGGGTTGGCGATCGTCGACGAAAGCCGTGTCCGTTTTCGCAGAGGGACGAAGCGATCTCCCTGATTGGATCCCTGCTTCTGATCACCTCGGGCCGCGTCTTCTCTGTGTCCTCTGTCTTCTCGGTGGTGAGAGATCCGTTTCTTCCGGACTAGCTCACCACGAAGAACACGAAGGCCGCGAAGGGGATCAAGAGCGAGCCAAAGAGGTCAGCCGCGAGAAGGCGCAAAAGGCGCAAAAAGGGAAGTCGGAGAAGTCAGCGTTCACCTTCCGCTCAGGCTGAGCCCTTCGACAAGCTCAGGACAGGCTCGTCGAAGCCTTGTTGCGGAGAAAATCGACAATCCCGTCCGGGCGCGGCAGTAGCCGGACCGGACGAATCCCGGTAGACTTCAAAAACCATGAAGGATGCGACGGCGAGAGTCCGGCCGGATGAGTACATTCTCGCAGCGCTCTCGCCGGAGGAGCGGCTGGATGACGTCCTGCGGGTAGCGCGCGAGGCTTTCAAGGGAACCGAGTTGACGCTGGCGGACGTGGAGGCAGCGGTCCGCAAGGTTCGGAGGAAGCGTCACGCCGCGCGCGCAACGCAAGCCGCGAATCGTCATTGACACCGGCGTCGTCGTCTCGGCGTTCGCCTTCGGCGGCGTCCCGGCGCGCGCACTGCGTTCGGCACTGTCGACCTCCGAAGTATGCGTGTCGGAGGACCTCCTGGCGGAATACAGGTCCGTCCCCGATGCCCCCCCGATGCCCTGCGAGCTAGACGCAAGGTGGGTACACGACGAAGAAGGAGATCGTCAGCCAGGGCATCGGCCGTTCCGACGCCCTGGCTGATGCTGATTCCTCAACCTCCCTGACAAGTACAGTCGACGCAGGGGCCTGCACCGGGACAGTCGGAGTCGCGCTCGCACTGCTCGCCGTTATTGATGATGCCGTCGCCGCAGCCAAAGACGGTGACGGTGTTCTCGCCGCTCGCGCTGCGCTCGATACCGTCGGCATCGCGGGCGGTGGCGCTGAGGGTGTAGGGGTATTGGCCAGGCTGTGCGTCGTCGGCAACGGTGAAGACGCACTCGATCACCGTGCCCTGTGTGATGAATGGGGTGGGGCCGCAGAGACAGCTCGACTGGCAGGCCCCGCGCGCAACGGCGGCGCACTCGTCATCCCACTCGGTTGTGCAGCAGAACTGGTTCCCTCCCGCGCAAACGCACTGCTCGCACGTGGCATCACCGCACCCGGCCGTGAAGGGGGCACGGCAACAGTCGTTGGCGCGCGCGACCAGCTGTACGCAGCCGCCGGCCTCGACCACCGGTTCGCTGAGCACGGCACCCGAACCTGAGGCGGCGCTGCAGCGATCGTACGTGAAGGTCTCGCTGGGCAGACACAGGCGCGCCATGATCTCGACGATGCGCGCGCCGCGGAGGTCGACGGCCACGCTGGTCTCGCCGCCGGGGAAGCCGCCACTCACCGGGCCGAAGTCGATGAGGGAGATCGCCTCGGTCGCGGTCGGCGTGGGGGCTGTCGTCGGCGTGGTGGTCGGTGCCGTGGTCGGCGTACTGACCCGCGTGATGGTCGGCGCCGTGGTTCGTGTGCGGGTCGCGGTGCCCGAGGGCGTGGAGGTCGGTCGCGTCGGGCTCGGGGTCGGTGTCGCACAGCTCCCGCAGTGACAGAGCAGGTTCTGCACGCCTTTGACCAGCTGAACGACGTCGACCTGGCCGTGCTCGTTCTGGAAGGCGGGACACGCGCTCGGCGACTGATGGCCGAGCGCGATGTTGACGCCCAGGATCAGGTTGGCGACCGTGACGGCGTCGGTGCCATTGCAATCGCCGACACAGGGCGCCAGGCCTTGCGGCGTCGTCGGCGACGGCGAGATCGGCGCGCGTGTAGTGACGGTGGTGCTGGCGGTGGCGGTCGGGGTGGCGAACGGGTTATCGGTACCCGTCGGTGTCGGTGGCACCGCGCCGGTTGGTGTCGGTGTCGGGGTCGCGAGTGGCTGGGCGAGGGCGGCGAGTGGAACCGCCCACAGCTCGCGGCCCACTGCACCATCGTCGGCGGTGAAGTAGACGAGCGGCCCGACGGCGGTGAAGTCGGCGGGACTCGACGAGGCGGCGGCCGCGTCGATGTCCTGGATCGGTCGCGTTCCCGCCGCCGTGCCGTCGCTGACCCACAGTTCGTGTCCGGTGACGCCGTCGTCGGCATTGAAGAGCAACCGATCCCCGACCGCAGCCAACGCGTTGGGCGCCGAGCCCTGCGGGCCGGGCCGGATGTCGGCCAACGCAAATGTTCCCGCTCTCGTGCCGTCGCTGCGCCACAACTCGGCGCCGATCCGGCCGTCGTCGGCGACGAAGAAGACGAGGTTGTTCGCGACGGTGAGGAGCGATGGTGTCGAGCTGCTCGCGCCCGGCTGGATATCCATTACCAACGCCGTGCCGGTCGCGTCGTTCTTCCACAGCTCGCGACCCTCATCGCGGGTGGCGGCGCTGAAGAACAGTGCGTCCGTCGTGCTGACGAGATCGCGCGGCAGCGAGCGCGACGCACCTGGAGCGATGTCCTCGACCTGGAACGTCCCGGCCTCTGTGCCGTCGCTCCGCCACAGCTCGGTGCCCGACGCACCGTCGTCGGCGGCAAAGAAGACGGCGCCCTGCGACGCGGTGAGGGAGTCGGGGTCCGAGCTGTCGTCGCCAGGTCGGATATCGGTGACCCGCCTCGTGCCTTCGGTCGTGCCGTCGCTCTTCCAGAGTTCGCAGTCGAGGAAATCGCCGAGGTGATCTTGAGCGGGCTGGAAGCGGCAGTTGGTGAAGAAGAGCGCTTTCCCCAGCACAGCGAAGGCCGTCGGCTTCGATACGACCGGCGCATAGAAGAACCCATTGGTGTCGAGCACGGCGCCGAACTGCGTGCCGGCCGCGGTCCCATCGCTCGTCCAGAGCTCGATGCTCGGACCCGCGAAGCGGATGAAGAACAGTCGGTCCTCGACCACCGCGAGCGGAGTGCCCTCGACCCGCTGTAGCAGCGCCGTACCCTCGAGGCTGCCGTCACTCCGCCATAGGCCGGTCGCTGGGTTCATTCCATCGGTCGCGAAGAACAGTACCGCGTCGCCGAGGCGCTGCAGTCCCGCGAAGCCCGAGGATACCTGCGAGCCGAAGACGCCGGGCCGGATGTCCTTCACCATCGCCGTGTGGTTCCCGTCGCTCGTCCACGGCTCCTCGCCGTGCACGTCGTCGTAGGCCCGAAATACCAGTCGGTCGCGCAGCGCGGTGAGGTGGTGGAGAGAGGAGCCGGCGCGGCTGGTGTGGATATCGCGCACCAGCGCGGTCCCTGCCGCCGTGCCGTCGCTGGCCCACAACTCATTCCCGGTGATGCCGTCATCGGCCGCGAAAAGGACCCCGTCGTCGAATGCGGTCAACAAGCGGGGGTCGATGCCGGCGACCCGCCTGGTACCCGACTCCGTCGCATCGGTGGACCAGAGCTCACAAGTGGCGTTGCCGTCGGTGGAGGCTGCGAAGAAAAGCCGTTCGTTGACGGCCGCCTCGCGCCGGCAGGGCGACACACCGCTGGCCACGAGCCGGGTGCCGGCCGGCGTTCCGTCGCTGGCCTAGAGGTCGGACCCAGCGCGGAAAAGGATCTCTCCGCCAAGCGATTGGGGCAAAATCGTCGCCCCGTCGCCAAGCGAGGTCTTGAGCTGCATGGTTCCGCCTGGCGTGCCGTCGCTGGTCCACAGCGCGCACTCGCTGAAGCAGCTTCCCGAGATGAAGAAGACACGATTGCCGCCGCTCACCAACTGTCCTGGGGGCACATCGCCGACCTGTGTGGTCCCATCCGTCGTTCCGTCACTGCGCCAGAGTCGGTACACGAACGGCTGTATTTCGGCCGCGAAGACGAGGAGTCCTGACAGTTCGTTGAAGCCGAAGATACCGTCGAAACCCGTGAAGGTTTTGACCCGCACCGTGCCGCTATCGGTCCCGTCGCTGCGCCATAGCTCTTGCGTCCCGCGCTGGATCTCCACAGCCAGATACGCCTCGTTGTCGACCGCTGTGAGGTCGTAGGCTCCGCGCTCGCCGCCGAACTGTTTTGCCAGCTGCGTTCCCTCCTCGGTGCCATCGCTGCGCCAGAGGCCAGCGCGCGTGATGACATACAGCCGGTCGGGCGCGGCGGCTATGACACGCGGCTGGTCATCGGTCAGGGCGCGAACGAGCGTGGTGCCGGCGCTCGTGCCATCGCTGCGCCAGAGCCCGCAGTCGGAGCCGGAACGCGGGCAGGCGGCGAAATATAGATAGTCCCGCCACATGGCCATTGGCGCCGGCCCGATGGGCAGTCGGAGATCGGCGATCGTGCTGGTGTTGCCGCCGCGCTCGTCACTGGCCCACAGACGCGAACCTGTGCCGTCGTCGGCGAAGAACAACGCTATGTCGCCGACGATGCCAATGCGCGGCGTGCTTTGCAGCGCGCCGTCGCGATCCCTCGTGTTGATGTCGTGGACGAGAAACGCAGGACCGGGCGCGGCGTTGGCGGGCAGGACGGTAAGCGCCAGCAGAAGAGCAACCGTGGCGGTGCATCGGCCGTGGGGCATGCGTGGTCCCTTCCTTGATTTGGGAGTGCGGCTCCTATCCGCGCGGCAGGCCCAGCACGCGCTGGGCGATGATGTTGCGCTGGATCTCGGACGTGCCGGCGAAGATCGAGGCGGCGCGGTAGTAGAGGTAGGAACGCAGCCAGTGGCCGCGCGCGACGGCGCGCGGCTCGCCCGGCCAGAGCTGGCCGTGGACGGCGAGGAGGTCCATCGCCGTGTCGTGCAGGCGCTGGCTCATCTCGCTCCAGAAGAGCTTGACCAGCGAGCTCTCCGGCCCTGGCTTGCCGTGCCGGCGCAGCTGCGTGAGCGTGCGCCAGTTGTGCAGCTTGGTCATCTCGACCTCGATGAACGCCTGCGCGAGCTGCTGGCGCAACAGCGGATCGCAGCTCGCCGGCCGGCCGCCGCGTTGCGTGGCGCGGGCCAGGGCGAGCAGCTCGTTGAGCAGCATGCGGTGGACGACGAGCTGGCGCGGCGAGGTGCCGCGCTCGTGGCTCAGCGTCGTCTGCGCGATCGACCAGCCGTCGTGCAGCGTGCCGACCAGGTTGGCTACCGGCACGCGCACCTCTTCGAGGAAGACCTCGTTGAACTCCTCGCTGCCGGTCATCTGGCGCAGCGGGCGGATGCTGACGCCCGGGCTGCGCATGTCGACGATGAGGAAGCTGATGCCCTTGCCCTTGCGCGACTCGGGGTCGGTGCGGGCGAGCAGGATGCCCCAGTCGGCGAACTGCGCGTAGCTGGTCCACACTTTCTGGCCCGTGACGATGAACTCGTCGCCGCGGCGCTCGGCGCGGCAGCGCAGCGCGGCGAGGTCCGAGCCGGCGTTGGGCTCCGAGAACAGCTGACACCACAGCTCGCCGGCGCCGAGAATCGCCGGCAGGTAGCGCTGGCGCTGCGCCTCGGTGCCGTGCGCGATCAGCGTCGGGCCGACCAGGTTGACGCCGATGCGGCCGATGATCTCCGGCGCCTGGGCGCGGGCGAACTCTTCCTGCAAGACGTAGTTCTCGACCGTGGTGGCGCCGCGGCCGCCGTAGGCGCGCGGCCAGTGCACGCCGACCCAGCCGCCGGAGTGCAGCTGCCGCTGCCAGTCGACGAGAAAGGCCACTTCCTCGGCCAGCGACTGCGGCTCGGGGAAAGCCTCGGTGCCCCATCCCGCGGGCAGGTTGGCGCCGAGCCACGCTTGCAGCTCGCGGCGGAAGGATTCTTCGGCGTCGGAGAAGGTGAGGTCCATGGGCGTCAACCGCGCGGCAAGCCGAGGAGGCGCTGCGCGATGATGTTGCGTTGAATTTCGGACGTGCCGCCGGCGATGCTGGCGCAGCGCGACCACAGGGCGCGCTGCTGCCAGCGGCCGTCGGCGACGGTGCGCGGGGAGTCGTGCGGTAGCTGCGCGGCCGGGCCGAGCGCGGCGAGGGCGAGCTCGCTCACGTGCTGGGTGAGGTCGGCCCAGAACAGCTTGACGATCGAGCTTTCGGCGCCGGGCAGCTCGCCGCGCGCCAGGCGCGTCATCATGCGGCAGTTGTGCAGGCGCATGATCTCGACCTCGATGAAGCGCTGCGCATAGTCCTGACGCAACAGCGGATCGCGACTGACGGCGCGCGCGCGCAACAGGTCGGCGAGCTCGTCGACGTAGATTTTGTGCAGCACCTGTTCCTTGAAGGGGAACGCGGTGCCGCGCTCGTGCGCGAGGGTGGTGCTGGCGACGCTCCAGCCGCCGTGCTCAGGGCCGATCAGGTTGGCGCGCGGCACGCGCACCTGGTCGAAAAAGGTCTCGCTGAACTCGGCGCTGCCGGTGATCTGGCGCAGCGGCCGGATGGTGATGCCCGGCGCGCGCATGTCGACGATCAGACAGCTGATGCCGCGGTGCGGCGGCGCCGCCGGGTCGGTGCGGGCGAGCAGGATGCCGAAGGCGGCGAACTGGGCGTAGCTGGTCCAGACCTTCTGGCCGTTCACGACGAAATCGTCGCCGTCGAGCTCGGCGCGCGTGCGCAGCGAGGCCAGGTCAGAGCCGGCGTTGGGCTCGGAATAGAGCTGACACCAGATCTCCTCGCAGCTGAGGATCCTGGGCAGATAGCGGCGGCGCTGGGCGTCCGTGCCGTGCGCGATCAGGGTCGGACCGACCAGGTTGATGCCGACCCGGTTCATCATCTGCGGCGCCCGCGCCCGCGCCATCTCCTCCTGAAAGATCGCCTGCTCGGTCAGCGACGCGCCGCGGCCGCCGCACTCGCGCGGCCAGTGCACGGCGGCCCATCCCGCGTCGGAGAGCGTGCGCTGCCAGCGGGTGAGAAAGGCGGCTTCCTCGTCGAGCGTCGGCGGCAGCGGCTGATGTGGCACATGGGCGGCAAGCCACGTCCGCAGCTCGGCGCGAAAGGCTTCTTCGGGCTCAGTGTACGAGAAATCCATGCGGCGCAGCTTCAGATCGCGCCCTTGGCGCGCAAGGCGGCGATGGCGGGCGCGTCGAGGTGCAGCAGCTCCTCGAGGACATCGTCTGTGTCGGCGCCGAGCGTCGAGGCCGGGCCGTAGCGCGGCGCCACCGTGTCGATCTTGATCGGGCAGCCGACCTCGCGCACGGTGCCGAAGCGCGGGTGCTCGTAGGCGATGACCATGTCGCGGGCGTGCACCTGCTCGTCGTCGAGTGCCTGGGCGATGGTGTTGACGGGCGCGCACGGGACATGGCCGCGCAGCAACTCGAGCCACTCGGCCGTGGTCCTGGTGCGAAAGACGTCGGCGAGCATCGGGATCAGCTCGCCGCGGTGCTGCAGACGATCGGCAAAGGTGGTGAAGCGCGCATCGCCCAGCAGATGCCCGAGGCCGAGCAGCTCGGCCAGGCGCTGCCAGAACTTCTCCTGCATGCACATGATGACGACGAAACCGTCGCGGGTCCGGAAATTCTGCGACGGCACCAGCGTCGGGTGCGCGGAGTCGGCCAGGCGCTGCGGCTGGTCGCCGCGGTTCAGGTTCCATACCGCCAGATAGTTCAGCATCGAGACGGCAGTGTCGAAGAGGCTGACGTCGACGTCGCCGCCGATGCCGGTGGCGCGGGCGCGCAGCAGGCCGGTCAGCAGGCCAACGGCGGACATCAGGCCGCCTGAGAAGTCGACGATCGAGATGCCGCAGCGCGTCGGCAACGTGCTCGGGTCGCCGGTGACGCTCATGAAACCCGCCAGCCCTTGCAGCAAATAGTCGTAGGCCGGATCGGCGGCACGCGGGCCGGTGCGCCCGAAGCCCGACAGCGAGCAGCAGACGATGCGCGGGTTGACGTCGCGCAGGCTGGCGTAGTCGAAGCCGAGCTTGGCGGGCAGATCGCCGCGCGGATTGGCGTAGACCGCATCGGCGACGGCGGCGAGACGGCGGAACACGTCGCGGCCTTCGGCGACGCGCAGGTTGATGGTGATCGAACGCGCGTTGCGGTTGAGCGATTGGAAGTAGAGGCTGTCGCCCGCCTCGGCGTAGGGCGGCACGTTGCGCGCTTCGTCGCCGCCGGTGACCGGGTCTTCGACCTTCAATACCTCGGCGCCGAGGTCGGCGAGGAGGGTCATGGCGTACGGCCCGGCGCCGAGCTGGGTCAGGGCCAGAATGCGCAGGCCGTCCAGAGGCAATGGCATGGCCATCAGCCCGCCGCGCGCGCGGCGGTTGAAGGGGGCAGCGCACAGCGGTCGGTGACCGTTTCGATGGACGCTGCTCGGTGGAGGTCGGCGACCGCGGTGGCCAGTGCTTCGGTCTGTGCCGCCGGCAGTGCGCGGCGGGCGTTGCGCTCGAACTTCGCCCGCACCTCGGCGTCGTCAAGCGGGCGCTCGGCGCTGCCGCGGTTGATCGGCTCGCGCCATTCGACGCTCTCGCCACCGCGCAGCGCCAGGCGCAGCCGAGCCGGGAAACGGCGCGGAAAGTCGGCGCTCGGCTCGGGATGGCAGGCGATGCGCTCGGCCAGCCGCAGCACGGCGGGGTCGCGGATCGCCGTCGGCGTGAAGTCGTCGACGTCGACATGCCCGCGCACGAGCATGCACGCCACGGCGTAGGGCAGACTGAACTTGGCATCGTAGTCGGTCTGCGGCACGCGTTTGCTCGCTTCGGGCTCGCAGACGATCGGCATCTGCCGCGGCGCGACGAAGCACTCGACGCGTTCGATGGCGTCGGGCGCGAAACCGGGCAGGGCGCGGGCCTGGGCGGCGCAGTCGATGAAGGCGTGGTTGTAGTGGCAGCAGGGGTACGGCTTGAGCGCGATGTCGAGCAGCTCCCAGCGCTGTCCGAGCTCGCGCGTGAGGCAGGAGAGATCCCAGCCGCTGTCGCCGAGGTGACTGCGGTAGAGCCCGAACCGACCTTCGAAGACCTCGCGCGGCCCGGTCATGCCGTGCAGGGCCAGAGTGGCGGCGGTCAAACCGCTGTGCGCCGCCCAGCCGCCGTGGATGCGTTTGGCCCAGCTGCCGTCGGTGAGAAACTCGAGCGAGCCGGCTGCCAGGCTGCCGCACAGACCGAGGGCGTCGGCCAGCTGCGCCGGGTCGAGGCCGCCGAGCTTGCCGGCGATGAGCGCGGCGGCAAACGTGCCGCAGATGCCGGTCGGGTGGAAGCCGCGGTCGTGAAATCCGCCACCGGCGACCAGGCCGACGCGCACCGCGCTCTCCAGCCCGATGACGAGTGCGGTCAAGAAACTCTCGCCGTCGGTGCCGTTGCTCTCCGCCGCCGCCAGCGCCGCGGGGACGACGCTGGCGCTGACGTGCACGACCGAGCCCTGGTGCGTGTCATCGAAGTCGATGCCGTGCGCCAGGGTGCCGTTGACCAGTGCGGCCCATGCCGGGGGCAGGCGTTCGGAAAACCCGATCACCGTGGCGTCGCCGCGGCCGCTCATCGCGGCGGCGGCCGTGTATGCCGAGCGCGCAAACGATTGGGTTGACGACGCCAGCGCCACTCCCAACAGATCGAGGAGGTGGCGTTTCGTCTTCTCCACCACCTCTGCCGGAATGTCGGCGTAGCACAGGCTGGCGGCGAAGGCGGCGAGAGCTTCGCTGGCTGAAGGCACCGGCAGGCGTCCTGCTTGACAGTATTTGCGGCGCCTACCTATATGGATCAATCGATTGAATCAAGCATGGGAGGGGGCATGGGCGACTCCGCGCGCAGTTTCAAGGATGTCATCCGCAGCCGCGCCGCGGCGGTGGCCAAGCCGGTCGACGAATATCTGGCCGAGATCGACGCCTTCATCGCGGCGCACAATCCCTACCGCCAGAACAAGGTCATCGCCGCCATCGGCAACGGCACGGCCTCGCGCGAGATCGTGCGCCGCTACGCCAAGGAGCTCTATTACCTCGGCCTGTGGATGACGCCCGAGTTCGCGCTGTTGGTGGCCAACGCGCCCGACGCCGATTCTCTGACCCTGGAGGACTCCGAGCACTACGCGCACTGGTGCCAGAACTTCGCCGACGAGACCGGGTTCCTGCGCGATCCGAATCATGTGCAGATGAAGGTGGAGATGTGCCGCCAGCTGGACATCTCGGATGAGGAGTTGCGCGCGTACGTGCCGATACCGGAGACCATCGGCTCCGTTTACACACTGCTGTACTACTGCCGCCGGTCGTACGAAGAGGGGCTGGCGGCCTTTGGCTACGCGCGCGAGCGCGTGGCGGGCCTCAGCGGCTACGCCGACACGATCTACACCGGGCTGGCCAGGCACTACGGGATCAAGGCCAAGAACATGGAAGTGCACGCCTACGCCGAGCCGGAGCACGGCGACAAGGCCTACGAGCTGATTTGCAAGGTGTTGACCACCGCCGACGTGCAGCGCCGGTGCAAACGCGCGATCGAGCACACGATCTTGACCAACGAGTGGCGCGCGCGGGCGATGAGCCGCTGGTTGGATTAGCGGCCCTTGATTACGCGCCGTGCGGTAACCTCCGCCATCGGCGGGGCGTACGCTGCGCTTACGTCAACTTCGCGGTTCATTTGGCAGGTGCTGTGACGAGGGCGGGGCTATGACGAGGGGGGAGATTCCACGCGATGCGCGCATCGTGGTGGTGGGTGCGGGAGCGGGTGGCCTGTGCGCCGCATGGTATCTCAAACTGGCCGGCTTCAAGCGCGTGCAAGTCCTCGAGAAGTCGCCTCAGCTCGGCGGCAAATGCCGTTCGCTGACGGTGGACAGCCAGTCCTTCGACCTCGGCGCCAACTACATTACCTCGGCCTACAAACGAGTGCGGGCGCTTGCCGCGCATGTGGGCGCGGGAATGTATACCGAAAAGGCCGGTCACGTGATCAACGTGCAGACCGGCCAACTGCGCTCAATCCTGAGCCAGTTGCTGAGCCACACCTCCATCTTCACGCTGGGTTGGCAGTCCCTGCGGTATGCACTCATACGCTGGCGGCTGCGCAACTTGTTGTCGCCCGTCCAGCCGGGATTTGCCCATGTGCAGGACCATCCGGAGCTGCAGGGAAATTTCGAGGACTGGTTACGCCGCCATCGGCTGGAGGCACTCATCCCGACCTTCGAGATACCGCTTACCTTGATGGGATACGGCCAGTTGAGGGACATCGCGACTGTTTATGCGCTGACCTACATGAGTCTGGGTACGTTTAGAGACCTGGGTATGTTTGCCGCCAACTTTCCGCTCCGCTGGTGGCCGAAGCGCTTCAACCAGGGGTATGGTCGGATGTTCGAACGCCTGGCGGCGGAAGTCGATGTGCTCACCGGTGTTACGATCAAGGAAATCACTCGAGACGACAAAATCACTGTCCGGTTCCGCGTGCTCGAGCAGGACCTCGAGGGCGAGACATCGGACGACGAGGTCGCGACCTACGATTACCTGATCCTCGCCTGCCCACAGCTGCCGACACTGCTGGGCCAGTTTCTAGAGCTCAGTGCCGAGGAGCGAACATTGTTCGAACAGGTGCTGGTCAATCCGTTTTTTTTGACCACGTATAAGGCGCCTGGCACCACCCGCGTGGCGGCCGTCAGTTTTTCATTGCCGGAGCCGGACATGGGTCAGCCCTTTGTGGTGACCCGGCAGTATCCCGAGAACGACTTCATCTCCATCTACACCCGGGGCGACCGCGAGGGGACGATCGACCGCGAAAAGGTGGAGGCCAACAATGCCGCCTTTTTGGCCGCGATCGGCGCGAAGCATCCGCGGCGTCACCATTTTTTCTCTGACGAATGGGCTTACTTTCCACATGTTTCGCCTGCGGCGGTCGACGCGGGGTTTTACACCGCGCTCGATGCACTACAGGGCCGGAACCGGACGTTTTACTGCGGTGGGCTCCTGGCGTTTGAGCTGGTCGAGACCATCGCGGAACAGGCACACCATCTGGTAGAAACCCATTTTTCGGGAAGCTCAAGACAATGAAGGAACAGCCGCGTATCGCAATTGTTGGAGCTGGTCCTGCTGGCATGAGCGCCGCCTGGTTTCTGAAGCAGAACGGCTATCGCCACGTTCGCGTGTTCGAGAAGCTGGAGCGGGTGGGCGGCAAGTGCCTGAGCTTCAACTACGAGGGCCGGCAATTCGATATGGCCGCGCATGAGATGCTTGCCGGATATGGTGATGTCATGGACATCGCCAATGCACTGAAGGTGCCGACCACAGGCTACCAGAATGTGCTGGTCTATGACCGTGGCAGCCGACGTTACATGGATATGATGACAGCGACCCAGTCCGGTGGGTACAGCAAGCTGGAGATCATCTGGGCATCGCTGCGTTACACGTGGATGCTGCTGACGCGATATGGGAAGTTTTCGCAACCTGGCTCGGGTTTCGGCGGCGTCCCAGCGGACTTGTTACAGCCGCTGTCCAGCTGGCTCAAACAGCAGCGCCTCGAGGCGCTGACCGAGACCCTGTTGTTCGTGATGAAGGTCCAGGGGTTTGGCCGGCTCGATCAGATCGCGGCAGCCTACTTCGTCAAATTCCAGGGCCTGCGCAACTGGCTCTCGAACGTGCTGCATGTGGCGGGGCTTATCCAGTCCTGGCCACGGGTCTTCACACATGGATTCCCATCGCTGTGGGAAGCGGTCGCGCAACAAGTCGATGTGCAACTCGGGTGTAAAATAACCGCCATACACCGACGGCCGAGACCAGGCGGCAATGCCATCGGGGTGGAGATCGAATGTGCCGGCCAGCGAGAACCCGAACAGTTCGACCAGATCATTCTGGCCTGCCCGCTGGATTTGCCGACCCTGTCTGAACTGGGCCTCGACACCGGGGCAGAGGAACGGCGGCTGTTGGAAAAAGTGTGTTACGTCGAATTCGTGACCACCGCTTGTCGTGTCGAGGGGGTGCCGGCCGGCGTGGTCGGCACGATTCCGCTGCCGCCCCTACTGAATTACACCGGTTACATCAAAATCTTTGACGACAGTGACATGGCCATTTTCTTCAACCTGGTGCCGACCGAGAACTACGACCCGGCGGAAATACTGGCGCGGACGAAGGCCCAGCTTGCCGAGCTGCCCCCCTATCATGGCAAGGCGGCTGCGCTCATTGCGGAACACAGCCAGCATGCTTGGCGCTATTTCCCGCATGTCAGTTTGACGGAAATGAGTGCCGGCTTCTACGAGCAGCTGGAATCCCTGCAGGGGTTTCAGCAGACCTTCTACAGCGGTTCCCTTCTGGCTTTTGAAACCGTCGGCAATACCGTGGCGTACTCGCGAGGATTGGTGAACCGCTACTTTCCACCAGTGCGCTAAAAACCTGGAGTGGGAAAAGGTCGTTATTGGTGAGTCACGCTTTCAACGGCACCCGGCTAGTGATTGACTCCCTTGGTGCCCACGTAGGGATAGCCCATCATGTTGCGGAGGGCGTCCAACTCGCCGACATGCCAGTAGGCGTGGGCGGAAATGAACAGCCAGGCATCCCCGCGCGTTTTGACCGCGGCCGGAAAAAACCCGGGCTTGACGCAGCGGTTCAGATGGAACAGGTCGAACATCAATGCGCGGTAGAGACGCTGGCGGGTTCTCTTGAATCCCGCTGTGACTTGCTCGCGGCCAACGCCTTTGGTGGGATCTACCGGGCCGCTGGTGTCGGCCCAGTAGGTGTCTTGCCATTCCTGGGACAGTTCATAGGGGACGCCGTTGAGGTGGTGCAGAAACCAGTCCTCCACCGCCGCGTAATGGCCAAGGACCCAGTCAAACGAAACTCCCAGGCCCTGCATCGGCGTAAGCCAGTCTTCATCCCGGATATCTGACACTTCGCGAATTCTTTGTTCGCTCACGTAGAGCAGCTTGTAGGCGCTTATCTGTAACATTCCCCATGCCCCCCCTTAAGCAGCAAAACAAGCCGGATGAGGCTACTCGATCGCGTGGTGGAAGGCCAGCAGTCTGGTGCACGCTGCTGGCGCTGCTATCGGGGGTGCCAGCCTTTGGTGCGGCAATCCAGTTGAAGGGCGAAACAACGGAGTCCTATCATCCGCTGTTTGCCTATGTCGTGGATCAAGGGGCTGCGGCGACGCTTGCGCAGGTAGAGCAGCTGCCCGAACAGGTCTTTGAGGCCGGTGGGCCGCGTGGGATTACGCTGGGATTTACCAAGGCCGCTGTATGGCTGCGTTTTGATGTAGTGAATCGCAGTCCACCGGACACGACTTGGTTGCTCCAGATATCGGATCCGCTGCTGGACGACATCCGTGTGTTTCAAGAGCTCGGCAACGGCCAGTGGCGGGAGACCCGGCTCGGCGATCAAGCGCCGCAGTCGCCCGAGGCTGTGGAGGCCCTGACCCCGGTCCTGCCTGTCACGCTTCCCCTGAATCAGCCCACGCGCTTTTATCTGCGCATACATAGCAAGAGCAGCATGCTGGTGGATGTGCGTGTGCTGACGGCCCGGCAGTTCTTCAAGTCCAGCGTGGACAATTCCCTGGGCTATGGAGCCATGTTTGGAATTGTGGGGGCGATGTGCCTGTATAATCTGTTCTTGTTTGTATCGCTCCGCGATCCAAACTACATCCTGTATGTGGTGTCGATGTCCTCTACGGCACTATTTCTTGCTAGCCTCAGCGGCTATGCGCCCCATTGGCTGTGGCCGTCGTATCGGGCCTGGTCGGAGGAAATCTTCCAGTATGTTGTGGCGGTGATGTTGGTCTCGGGGTTGTGGTTCTGTACGCGCTTTCTGGAGGCGAAGCGTTACGCGCCACGCCTGCACCAGGTCATCCTGGTGCTGATTGGTCTGTCGATCCTGACCGCACCCCTGTCCTACCTGACGGGATTCCAGCTGTCCGTCCATCTCACGGGTGCCGTATCGGCGACCGCGGGGACGGTCGGGCTGGTGACCGCAACAGTCTGCCTGATGCGTGGCCAACGTTCGGCGCGCTACTACCTGACCGCCTGGGCGCTGTACTGCATTGGCACGGTGTTTACCGCCGCGCGTCAGCATGGCCTGGTGGGGAACAGCTTTTTCGCCATCCACGGTATGGAGATGGGGTCCGTGCTGGAGACCGTGCTGATCTCTTTCGCCTTATCGGATCGCTACAGCCAGCTGAGAATGGCCAAGGAACAGGCCCAGCACGAGTTGACGGAAAGTCTGCTGCGCATGGACCGGCTCAAGGATGAATTCCTGGCCAACACCTCACATGAACTACGCACGCCGCTGCAGGGAATCATCGGGTTGGCGGAGTCCATGCTGGACGGGGTCGCCGGTACGGTCAGTGAGGCCGCGGCGAGAAACCTGGCGATGATTGTCAGCAGCGGTCATCGCCTGGCGAACCTTGTCAGCGATATCCTCGATTTCTCCAAGATGAAGAACCACGAGTTGACCCTGCGTATGAAACCGGTGGACCTGCACGTGGCGGTCGAGGTCGCTATGCGCCTCAGCGCGCCGCTCGCCCAAGGGAAGTCGCTCGACTTGATCAACGAGATTGACGGTCGCGTGGCCCCGGCATTTGCCGACGAAGATCGCTTGCAGCAGATTCTTCACAACCTGATCGGCAACGCCATCAAGTTCACGCAGAGCGGGACAGTGCGGGTGAGGGCGATCGAAGAGGGGGAGCAGATCCGGATCCAGGTGATCGATACAGGTCCCGGCATCGCGGTCGAGGATCAGGAGCGTATCTTTGAATCCTTCGAACAGGTCGAGGAATCGGCCACGCGGGTGCATGGCGGGACGGGCCTGGGCCTGGCAGTGACCCGCAAGTTGGTGGAGTTGCATGGCGGCAGGGTCGAGGTGGTCTCCACCCTCGGGGAGGGGGCGACGTTCACGTTCACCTTACCGCGGGCAACAGAGGAGCCTTCCGCCGATGTGCCGGCTGAACGCGTGGAGAGCCCGGGGGCCGGGTTGACCACGCGGGTGCTGGTCCCGGTCTTGCCGGCCAGTGAGATGGCGGCCTTCGCGGAGACACGGGAGGGCGGCGGCGCGCTCTACCTCGGTCGCGCCGCGAGAAGCGATCGTATCCGCATTCTGGTCGTGGATGATGAGCCGATAAATCAGCAGGTGATGCTGAATCACCTGACGGTAGAGGACTATGATGTCGTGCAGGCCGAAAATGGCATGCGGGCGCTGGAGCTCCTGCGGAGCGGCGAACGGTTCGACCTGATCTTGCTGGATGTCATGATGCCGATGTTGTCCGGTTTCGAAGTGTGTCGCGAGATTCGCAAAAGTCACCTGCCGACACAGTTGCCCATCGTCATGGTGACGGCGCGTACCCAGATGCACGACCTCAAATTCGGCCTGCAGGTCGGGGCCAATGATTACATCACCAAGCCGGTCGCCAAGGAGGAATTACTGGCGCGCATCAAGACGCATCTCAACCTGCTGCGTATCAATCTGGCCTATTCACACTATGTGCCGCACGAGTTTCTGCGTTACCTACATCGCGATAGCATCATGGACGTCCAGCTGGGGGATAACGTGGAGATGGAGGCCGCGGTGTTGATGTCGGACATCCGCAGCTTCACCACGATCTCTGAGACGATGACTCCGGATGAGAACTTCAGCTTCATCAATAGCTACTTTGCCGCGGCGGGGCCGCCCATCCGCCGGCATGGTGGGTTTATCGATCACTATGTGGGGGACGGGATCTTGGCGGTATTTCCTGGCGGTGCCGTCGATGCGCTCGGTGCGGCTCGCGATACCATGGCGAGCCTCGCGGACTTCAATGCGGCGCGCGAACGAGACGGGCAGCAGCCGATCCGCATCGGCATTGGTCTGCACCTGGGAAAGCTCAGGCTCGGCATCGTTGGCGAGGAGCAGCGCCGCCAGGGCGATATCTTTGCGGACACCGTCAATGTGGCGTCCCGCATCGAAGGCATGACCAAGGTCTACGGCAGTTCCGTAATTCTCAGCCAGGCATTCCTCGCTGCTCTGCCGGATTCCGACTCCATCCTGACGTGTCGCCGGGCCCTCGGCAATGTGTACGTCAAGGGTCGCAACGAGGCGGTGAGCCTGCACGAGGCGTTTGAGTTCGATGCACCGGACTTGGTTGACCACAAGCTCAACACACGCGCGGCGTTCGAGGAGGCCCAGCGGCTCTTCCAGGACCGGCGCTATACCGAGACGGTGGCCTTGCTTGGGCCAATCCTGGCGGCCCATGAAGGCGACGTGGCCGCTCGGTACTTACATGCCCAGGCGGCCTCTTCCGTCCGCCCTTAGCGCGCCCCGGATCCTCTGAATTAGCTCGGAGGCGGCTGCCCGGATGTTGGTGTCGCGAGCGCTGCCGGTCGGCCGTCATTCGCGGCGACGGTGGGCGTCGCTGGTAGCGGCGCGCCGGCGAGTCGACGGAACCGATGCGCGCCGGGAAAGGCGTCGAGGGGCGTGCGGCGGATGCCTCCGTTGAGCGTCGACGAGACCACGCGGTCGTCCGATTCGACGAACCCGACGTGGTAGGCCTCCTCTCCGTCGTAGTAGAAGACCAGGTCGCCCATCATCGGGGACGGCGTGTCGGACAGCAGAGCGGTGATGGCGAGCGACCCGAGGTCGAGGTACGGCATGTCCCAGCCGGCGCTGCGCAGCAGCTGCCATACGAACACCGAGCTGCTCGCATAGCTGTCCGAGTCGGGGGCCAGCGCGGCGGCAGTCGCTTGGGCATCGATCGCCGAGGCAAAGAGGTGCGGCACCGGCGGCGGACCCGCGATACGCCAGCGGTCACTGGCCGGATCGCGCGCCAGGCGGAGACGTCGCTGCTCGACAGTTGCCTGCGGCTGGACCTTACCCGCGGCGATTTCTCCGGTGACCGTGTACTTGACCTCGACCTCGATCTCTTCCCCTTGGAGGCGCAGTGGCCCGACTTCGTAGCCGCTGATCAACCGCACCCGGTCCCATGCCGGTTCGAGCGGCCACGCCATCAGATGGGCGATGCGCGCCCACGACTGCGGCTGCAGTCGCTCGCCGCGCCCGTCGGCGAGGCAGAAATCGCGCACCGTGTTGAGCGGATCGTCCGCCGCGACCGGGCCGCCCAGGGCCAGGACCGCCAGCATACAGATCGCGCTGCGCGCCGTGCTAGAGAAACGCGCAGGAGACACGGGCCAGACATGGCGTACAACCGCAAGGACGCATTTTACACCCGCGCCAAGGCCGCCGGTTATCGATCGCGCGCGGCGTACAAGCTGGCGGAATTGGCCGAGCGCTATCGGCTGATCATGCCCGGCGATCACGTCGTCGATCTTGGAGCATGGCCGGGCGGCTGGTTGCAAGTCGCCGCCCACCGAGCCGGCCCGCGCGGCATCGTGGTCGGGGTCGATCTGGTCGCGGTGGATCCGATCCCCGGCGTGTCGTGCATCCGCGGCAACGCGCTCGACGAGGCGGTGCAGGGCGACATCGTCGCCCGCTGCGGCGGGCGAGTGGATGTGGTCCTTTGCGACATGTCCCCCAAACTCACCGGGGTGCGGGCGCGCGACGAAGCGCAGGCCGCGGCGCTGGTCATTGGCGCCCTCGGGGTCACGCGCCGCATCCTGAAGGCGCATGGTCGTATGGTCGTAAAGGTATTCATGACTTCCGAGCTCGATGCGGTGCTGGCTGAGATCCGCCGTCACTTTAGATCGGTCAAGCTCACGCGCCCCGACGCGACTCGCAAGGGGTCGGCGGAGCTCTACGCCATCGCGCTCGATTTCATTTCTGAACGCAGCTCTTCGACGTAGATCCGCACGATTCTGGCCATAATTGATCATGTGATGTGGCTTCCATCACAGACTTCGACGTTTCTGCGTCGTGGAATTCACAATTTTGTGTCGAGGTTTTGCCCGGCAGCTTGACAGGACCTGGTTGAACGATACCTGAACGACTGCGCCAGTGTTGGCCTGCTTTTCGCTGTGCCTCGCCCCGCGACTCAGAAGGGGGCAAGCGGTCCGACATGAATGCACGCAGAAAGTCAGGTTCACCCTCGTTGACAACCCGAACCGGCCGGGCGCATACTCTGCCCGCCGCAAGTAAAACTCTGTTGCCGAACATCAGGTGATGTGCGGCATGTTGTGGTGGTGGGGGGCGACTGATGGCTGTCGCTAGTGCATGGTCGGACCGTTTCAAGCGTCTCCTAACGGTTTCGCTGTCTGACCTTAACCCGCTTCGGCGGCAAGAGAATTACGTCAGCGTCGACATCGGGTCGAACTCGATCAAGGTGATCGAGGTTCGCACGACGTCAGACCGCCTCGAGCTGTTGAACTGGGGTGCGTTGCCGACTCCGCCTGGGGCCATCCAGAGCAACATGGTCACCGAGCCGGAACGCGTCGCCGAGGTGATCCGCAGCCTGCTCGACAGCCGCGGCATCCGCGCGCGCAAAGCCATTACGGCCGTGCCCGGACCCGCGGTCATGATCAAGCGGGTGACCCTGCCGTCCCAGACTCCGCAGGAGATCGAGAACACGATCATGTTCGAGGCGGGCAACTTCATCCCGGAAGAGCTCGACAACGTGAACCTCGACTATCAGGTCACCGATCGCCGCGACGATGCGAAGCAGATGGAGGTCCTGTTGGTAGCGGCCAAGAAGGACATCGTTGCCAGCTATGCGGAGACGCTGCGCAGCGCGGGATTGCAGCCCGTCGTCGTCGACGTCGACTACTTCGCGCTCGACAACATGTACGAGCTCAACTACGACCCCGTCCCCGATCAGGTGGTGGCGCTGGTCAACATCGGCGCCCGCTATTCTTCGATCAATATTCTGAAGGGTGGCCGGTCGACCTTCACCGGTGACGTGCCGGTCGGCGGGCGCGACATTACCGAGGCACTGACGCGCGACCTCGGCGTTTCCGCCGAAGAGGCGGAGCACCTGAAGGGGGGCGATCCCGGCAAGATCGACCCGGAGCAGTTGACGATGGCGCTCGGCCCGGCGGTCGATGCGCTGATCGAGGAGATTCACTACGCGCTCAGCTTCTTCTGGACCGCGGCCACGGATGAACGCATCGACATCCTCTATCTGAGCGGCGGCGCTGCGCGGACTCCCGAGCTCGCGCAGCGGCTTGCCGAGCGCGCCGAGGCCCCGGTGGAGTTGGCCGATCCGCTCGCGCATGTCGCGCTGGCGTCGTCAGTCGATGCGGTCGCCCTGCGGCGCCGCGCCTCGGAGTTCGCCGTCGCGATGGGTCTCGCGATGCGGCGCCCGGCGGACAAATGATTCGGGTCAATCTTCTTCCCCTCAAGGAAACCGAGCGCGCCGTCGGCCGGCGCCAGCAGCTGTCATTGGCGGCGCTGGGGTTGTCGCTGGCGCTACTGATCATGGTCGTGCCATTCGTCATGCAGGGACGGCGCATGAGCGCCATCGACCGCGAGAGCGTCGAGATCCAGGAGCAGATCAAGCGCTTCAACGAGCAGGTCAAAGAGGTGCACGAGCTCGAACGGTTGCAGAGCGACCTCGAGACCAAGCTGCGCATCATCGAGGATCTCAACGCCAAGCGCAGCGGTCCCGCCCGCGTTCTGACCGATCTGAGCGTCGCCACGCCGGAGAACTTGTGGCTGCTCAGCTTCAATGAGGCGAGCGGAGCGGCGACGCTGACCGGCCTGGCACTCGACAACGAAACGATCGCCCGGTTCATGCGGCAGCTCCAGAGCTCGCCGTACTTCTTCGGCGTCGACCTCGTCGAAACCTCGCGCAACATTCAACAAGGTCGCGTGCGCGGCGCCGACACCTTGACGCCCCTGCAACTGACTCGCTTCATCATCAAGGCGCGCATCGACTACTTCGGCCGCGCCGGCAAGGTCGTCGAGCCCCCCGCCAAGGCCGGCCCGGCCGAGAAGGCCCCCGCGCCAGAGAAGGGCAAGTCGCGCAAGAAGGCGAAGCCATGAACGATCTGTTCGAGCGCATTCTGGATATGCCGCCGCGACAGCGGGTGCTGCTCCTCGTCGGGGCCGTCGGCTTGCTGTTCTTTGCCTATGCCTACTTCATCTACTGGCCGCGCAGTGCCGTGATCGCCGACAAAGAGATCGCGCTGAACGCGCTGCGGATCGACCGCGACCGCAAAGCCAAGTTGGTCGGCAACCTGGTGCAGGCGCGCCAGGTGGTGGCCGACCTCAAGGCCGGGCTCAACAAGGCCATCGCGCAGCTGCCCGACACAAAGGAGATTCCGGATCTGCTGAGCAACATCTCCGCCCTCGGACGCGAAGCCGGATTGGAGATTGCCGAGTTTCGCCAGCGGCCCGAGGTCTACCAGGAATTCTATGCCGAGGTGCCGGTCGAGATACTCGTGCGCGGCAGCTACTTCCAGGTCGAAGAGTTCTTCGGGCAGGTCTCGCGGCTGACCCGTATCGTGAACGTCGGCAACATCGGCATGAAAGCTCCGCCGAAGATCGTCGAAGATCCCATTCGGTTGGAAACGTCGTGCGCGGCGACGACCTTTCGCTTCCTCGATGAGGAGGAGCGGGCGCGCATCGCCAAAGAGCGCGAGAAGGAAAAGAAACGGTGAGGCGGCGAACGACGTTGGCGGGGGTTGCCCTGCTGGGCGTGCTGCAGGCACCCGTGTTCGGGCAAGCGCCCGAGCCGGTGCCGGCCGACCCCGGCGTGGCGGAGGCGGGGGCGGAGCAAGCCAAACCGGTCGACCAGGCCGGCCAGGGGTTGGTCAGGCGCGATCCGTTCCGACCGTTCACATTGGATCTGCGTCCGGAAACCAAGTACGAGCCCATGTCGCCGTTGCAGCGTTACGAGCTCTCGCAGCTGCGGGTCGCCGGGGTGCTCCTCGACCTGGTTCCGCCGCGCGCCATGTTGCAGGACAACAGCGGCATGGGCTTCATCGTGACGCCTGGGACGCCGATCGGTCGCAACCAGGGCGTGGTGACGGCCATCGAGCCGCGACGCGTCATCGTGGAGGAGAAGACCCTCGACTTCTACGGCAACGAGCAGGTGCAGCGTGTGGCGCTCGAGATGCCCAAGGATGAAGACGAGCCCCAAGGCGACGGCCAGGAGTGATCATGATGCGATGGGCGAATGGGTTGGGTGCGGTGCTCGGTGGTCTGTGCCTGTGCAGCGCGGTGGTGTTGGTCGGTTGCGCGCCGCCGCCGGTGGTGCTCGACGAGACGACGAAGACCGAAGCGGGGAGCGCCGCCGGGGCGCCGGGCGATCCGCTCGGGGCGGTAGGCGGTGGGGCGCTGGAGATCCGCGAGCTGAAGATCATTGAAGACAACGGACAGCAGGGGGTGTTCGCCAAGCTGAGCGGTCCCCCGCGCGAGGTCTCGCACTTCACGCTGGCCAATCCGAACCGTGTCGTCGTCGAGCTGCTCGGCGATACGCCGGAGGGCGTCAGCGCCGAGCAGTACCCGGTGGAAAACCCGCTCATCGAACAGATTCGTGTCGGCAGCGATGCCGGCAAGATTCGGGTGACCATCACGCTGCGCGGCGAGACCGTTCCGACGTATACCGTCGATGATCTGAACGACACCTTGGTCGCCTTCATCGGCGAGCCGCAGGGTACCTCGCAACCGGTGCGAGAGCAGGTCGTGTTCACCCAGCGTGCGGTGCCCGGGGCCGCCCGCCCGCCGGTTCCGGTCGCAGTGGCCAGCGTTCCGGCGGCACCTGCCGCCGCGCCGGCTCGCGCGCCTGCCCCCGCGGTGGTCGCTGCCGCGGCGAGCGCGCCGGCCCCGGTTCACGGCGCCGACGTGCGGCGCACGAACACTGATTCGGACAGCGAGCCCGGGCAGAACGGCGGCGCAAAGCTGTACTACGGCCAGCCCGTTTCGCTGGATCTGAAGGATGCGGACATTCACAACGTCATCCGTCTGCTCGCCGGCGTCAGCAACCTGAACATCGTCGCGACCGACGACGTCAAGGGCCAGGTCACCCTGCGGCTGTTCGACGTGCCCTGGGATCAGGCACTCGACATCGTCTTGCAGGTCATGAACCTCGAAAGTGTCCAGGAAAACAACGTGGTGCGCATCTCGACCGTTCGGCGCCTGCGCGAGGAGCGCGAAGAGCTCAGCCGCGCCCAGCAAGCGGCGCAGACCGTCGAGCAACTGCAGATCGCATACATCCACGCCAACTACGCCAAAGTGAAAAAGCTCGCCGACCTGATTAGCGGCGCGGCGCGTTCCAAGAGCAGGGGGCAGGGTGGTCGGAGCAGCGGCGCCCGCGGCGCGAGCAACCAGGAGCAGGGCGTGCTCTCCTCGCGGGGCAGCGTGTTCGCCGACGAGTTCACCAACACCTTGATCGTGCGAGACATCCGGCGCGGTATCCGCTCCGCGCGCGAGCTGGTGCGGCGCCTGGACATTCAGATCCCGCAGGTTCTGATCGAATCCAACATCGTCGAGGCGACCACCGATTTCGCCCGCGAGCTCGGCGTGCAGTGGGGCTATCGGCGCTTCACCGGGCCGCAGACCGGATCGAGCACCGGGTCGAACTTCCCGGGCTCGATTGGATTCGGCGGCTCGGGCCTTGGATTGGGATCCGGCAACGTGCCGTTCCTCGTCGACTTTCCCGCCGGCGGGAACTTCGGGCCGGGATCCGGTGCCGCGCTCGATCTTTCGCTCGGTTCGATTACCGGCAGCGACTCGCTCGACCTGCGCATCTCGGCGCTCGAGGAGCAGGGTAAGGGGCGGATCATCTCTCGGCCGCGCGTGGTCACGCTCAACAACGTCGCCGCGACGATCAAGAGCTTGACCATTTTGCGCGTCCGCTTGCCGTCGACCGGCACGGTCATCAGCACGGGCGCCGGCGGCGCGGCCGGCGGCAACCAGACGGCCACCGAGCAGATCGAAACCGGTATCGTCCTCACGGTGACGCCACAGGTGTCCTCGGACGGCTTCGTCCTGCTCGACATGTTCGCCAAGTCGAGCCAGGCGGACTTCACCCGCACGGTGGACGACATCCCGACGGAAATCACCCGCGAGGCGACGTCGAACCTCCTGGTGCGCGACGGGCAAACGGTCGTGCTGGGCGGCATCTATCGCGACACGACGAACGACCGCAACTCCGGCGTGCCGTTCCTGAGCAGCATCCCCGGCCTGAAGTGGCTGTTCCGCAACGAATCGAAGCTCAAACGCCGCGAAGATTTGCTCGTCTTCCTGACGCCGCGCGTGCTGGGCACGGGGCAGCAGCCGGGCGGCTTGCCGTCGGCAGCCGAACTGTGGGACCAGCGCGGCGACGGGGGCCCGGGCTGAGTGAGACGGCTGTATGGCCAGACTTCCCACCGTCGCACCCCGGGCTGCCCGGCCAGCTCCCATCGCATAGCAGCGTGAGCCATGGAGACCGTTACCGTCGACCTGCGCGATCGCTCGTATCCGATCTGTATCGGGGCGGGCACCCTCGACCAGTTGGGCGAACGACTCGCTCAGCTGCGCGTCGGGCGTCGGGCGGCGGTGGTGACCAATCCGGTGGTGGGGCAGCTGTACAAGGACACGGTCGTGCACTCATTGAAACAAGCCGGTTTCGAACCGGCGGTCATCGACGTGCCCGACGGCGAAGAACACAAGAACCTGGCCTGGTTGACCTTCTTGTATGACCGGCTGATCGACGCCCGGCTGGACCGCGAGTCGCCGGTCGTCGCGCTGGGCGGCGGCGTGATCGGCGATCTGGCCGGCTTCACCGCCGCGACGTTCCTGCGCGGCATTCCCCTCGTGCAAGTGCCGACCACGCTGCTGGCGCAAGTCGATTCCAGCGTTGGTGGCAAGACGGCCGTCAACCACGCGGCCGGCAAGAATCTCATCGGCGCCTTCCACCAGCCGCGCCTGGTGTGGACCGACGTCCACACCTTGCGCTCGTTGCCGCGGCGGGAGCTGCACGCCGGCCTGGCCGAGGTGATCAAGTACGGCGCGACGCTGAGCCCGTCGCTGTTCGACCTGCTCGAATCGCGACTCGAGTCGGTGCTGGCGCTCGAGGACGACCTGCTGATCGAGATCGTTCGCTTGTGCTGCACGCTCAAGGCGATGGTGGTGGGCGAAGATGAACGAGAAACGGGCAATCGCGCGATATTGAACTTTGGCCATACGGTCGGCCACGCGATCGAGATGCTTACCGAGTATCGCCGTTACCTGCACGGGGAGGCCGTCGCCATGGGCATGGCCTTTGCTGCCCGGCTGTCGAGCGCGAGAGGGCATTGCCGGCCGGAGGTCGCGGAGCGAGTGGTGCAGTTGATCAAACGTGCCGGACTACCGGTGAGCATTCCCAAAGAGCTGATCGGGCGCCATCTCGTGCTGGCGATCGAAACCGACAAGAAGGCATCGGCTGGCCGGATCAAGTTTGTCTGCCTCGAGGACATCGGACGCACGCGTTTCGAGTACCTGACGAGCGACGAAGTGGTGCGGCACGCCGGATAGGACATGGAACCCGGGACGTCGATTGCGGGCGGGCGAAAATCGTGACGAGCAGCGGGAGGACGATCATGCGGTGGCTGAGTGGAATGTGCGTGGTGGTGTTGGCGGTGGCGGGCTGCGGCTCAGGCGGCGGCGATGACTCGGTGATGCAGTTCCAGGGCTTCAACAGCACCGACATTACGCAATCCGATGCCGTGCGTCAGACGTCGGCGGACGTCGATGTCTGCCTCGGCCTGTGCGGGGCGACACTGTCGGCCGAGCCGTATACGCAAACGACCATCAACGCGGTGTTCGTCAACAGCGGCAAGGCCGATATCGTTCTCGATCGCTACACCGTGTCGGTGCCGGGCAGTGGCGTGCCGGACGTGGAGCGGTCCATCAGCGCGCGTCTCGTCGGCGGGCGCTGCGTCAACGACGCGCAGCAGAAGTGCGCCTCGGACAACGATTGTCAATTGAGCCAGTGCCAACGGTCGGAGAGCACGGTGAACCTGCTGCTCTACGACTTCCAGTTCAAGTCGCTGGTCGTCGAGGGGCAGTGTCCATTCGACCCCGACACCGGACAGTTCACCGGTGGCACGGTGATCTCCCGCACCTTCGACGCTTTCATCACCTTCAGCGGAGAAGACGAGGCCAACCGGCGCTTCACCGTCGAGACGGCGTACGTCTCGACGTTCAACGACTTCAACAACTGCACGAGCAACTGACAAACGCGTGCGCGCACGGCGACCGACGCAATCGTGAGCGTGGGAGGAACATAGGATGGGCCGACGGGTGGCTGGGATATTCGCGTTCGCATTGATGGCGTTGGTTGCCGGCTGCGGCGGCGGTGGGGGCGGCGGTGGCGGAGGCGGCGGCGGAGGCGGCAGCGTCCCCACGAATGAGGTGTGCGATGCCACCGGGCGGCTCTGCCTGGCGGTTGGCAAGCTGACGCTGCGCACGTTGGAGTCGACGGAGTTCGTCGCCACCGTGCTCGATACGTCAAACCGACCGCTGGTGGGAGCTGGGGTTGTCGTGACCGATGGGACGACGCTTGAAGTCCTGGGCGGCCAGGGCACCAGCGACGCCGAGGGCCAACTGCGCGGCAGCGTCCGCGGCGTCTTTGGCGGCACCGCAACCCTGCGGGCGACGGTCGCCAGCGAGGGGCTGTCGGTCTTCATTCGCATATCCGTGCAGGGCCAGAACCCGCCCACGCCAACCGTGACCAGCGGCGGACCGGGCGCGTCGACTCCGACGGCGAGACCCGCGCCACTCGTGCAAACCATCTTCATGGAGACGGATCGCTTCTCGGTCAGCGCGGCGAACGGCGGCACGATCACCATCCGCGCCTTTGCCTTCGACGCCGACAACCAGCCGCTCAATGGCGTGCAGCTGTTGTTCGATTTCACTCCGAAGGTGGGCGTATTGCGCCCGATCGCGACCCAGACCCGCCGCGTGGTGCAGGACGGCGACGTCGTCCTCGACGGCGTGGCCGAAGTGCAGATCGTCATTCCGCCCGACACGGCGCCGCCAGGACAGGTGACGGTTTCCGCCACCGCCGCGAGCGTACGCGGCCAGGTGACCTTCACGATTGTCCCCGGCAATGCCCGCAAGCCGGTGTCGACCGTCCTCATGCAAACGAGCGACGCGACGTGCGGAACCGACGTCGGCGGCTCGATCTCGCTCACGGCAATCGTATTCGACTCGGACAACAACCCGCTCGACGAGGTCAACGTCCTGTTCCTGACGCCCATTGGTCAGGTCATTCCGCTCACCGCGATCAGCCAGCCCTTCGGTTCGCAGGCCGGCACGTCGCGCACCACGCTCCAGATTCCTCCCGGCGCTCCGGTCCTGCGCGACGGCGGCGGCAATGTCGTGCCGTACACGATCCGCGCCCGCGCCGGTGGCGTCGAGGGCACCGTGCAAGTGTTCGTCGTGCCCGGCCGTGATCCGTGCGGCGGCGACGCCGGCGGCGAGATCGGCGCACCGGCCAGCGTCACCCTCTCCGCGAGTCCCAATCGCATCCGGGTGCGCGGCGCCGGGGCCCGCGAGTTGAGCGCCATCAGCGCCACCGTCTTCGACAACCGCGGCAACCGGCTCCCGGATGCCGAGGTACGCTTCTCCATCGCCTCGCAGAGTGTCGCCGTCGGGGCCGGGCTCTTGCCGGCCAATCCGAGCGGAGGCTTCTGCGCCGCCGACGGCGCGCTGTTGCCGCTGACCTGCGAGATCACCACCGACTGCGAGGAAGACCAAGGTCAGGTGTGCGAGGTCGATCCCCGCAACCGCTTCAAAGCCTTCACCGATCGCGCCGGCAATGCGCAGATTCAGCTACGCTCGGGAACCGGACTGGGCACCGTGACCGTGCTGGTCGAGGTGCCGTCCGATCACGGTGAAGAGTTCACCGAGCCTTGCATGCGACCGGAATTGGAGGGCGAGCGCTGTGTCATCGCGACCGGCGTCGTGGTCGCGGTCACCGCCGGGTTGCCCGGCCGCGTATCGCTGGCCATCAACGACAAGGTCGTCGACAACAACGACGGGTCGTTCGTGACCACGATGAACGCCCTGGTGGCCGACCCGCAGGGAAACACGGTCGAGGACGGTACGCCCGTGTTCTTCTCGATCGTGCCGTTCGGCGAGAACGACGAGTCCTCGCGGCGCGTCGGGCTGGTGGGATTCTCGTCGACCAATGACGACCCGCCGTGCGACACCTCGCAGTTCCCGACGCAAACCGGTATCCCGATCACCCCGCAGCCCGGTACGGCGATCACCTGCGTCACGTTCCCCAGCAATCAAGCGGGCACCGAAATTCAACTGCGCGTCGAGTCGCTCAATCAGAGCTCGCTGCGCACGGTGACCCTGCCCGGGACGATCGGGATCAACAACCTGCTCGCCTCTGCCAACCCGCGTTCGGTGCGGGTCACGCAGGATGCCTCCGCGTCGACGCTGATCACGGCGGTGGTGTTGGACGACCTGGGGAATCCCGTTCCCAACGTCAAGCTGACGTTCGAGACCGATCCGGTCAACGGCAGTTTCCGAACCGAGAATCCGCGCTTCCTGTTCACCGGCATCACTGATCTCACCGGCGTCGCCACGGCGACGCTGACCATCCCGGCCGGTACGCCTGCTGGGACCGTTCCCGTATCGGTCTTTGGCGGCGGCGTGTCGCGCCTGCTTGCCACGCAGACGACCGTGACGGTGCAGACGGGTGGACCCGGACCGGGCGCTGGCGCACCGCAAGTCGTGGTCTTCGAGAGCGCCCTGCCAACCACGATCGGCGTGCGGGCCTCGGGCCGCGTCGAGCAATCGGTGCTGTCCTTCAGTGTCCGCGACGCAAACAACACGCTGCTCGCCGGCGTTCCCGTCTCCTTTATTCTCAACGGGATCAGCGGCGCCAGCGTGTCGCCGGCGCAAGTCGTGACCGACGAAGCGGGTATCGCCAAGACCACGGTCACCAGCGGAACCCGCGCCGAGGCATTGCAGATCACGGCGGCCGTCGACATCGATGACGACGGAACCTTCGAGGTGGTGACTCAGGCGACCGCGGTCAACGTGGTCGGCGCGGTCCCGACCTTCGACCGCTTCAGCCTCGCAGCGGAATTCCTGAACGTCGCCGGCCGTGTGACCCTCGGTCTCGAGGATCAGATCACGGCCTTCCTCAACGATCGATTCGGCAACGCCGTTCCCGCGGGCACGGCGGTGAATTTCACCACCAACGGCGCTAGCGCCGTCGATTCCCAAGCGACCGACAGCGGCGGGCGCGCCTCGGCGACCCTGGTCACCGAAGGCGGCGTGCCGCCGAACGGTATTGTCACCGTGCTCGCCACCACCCGCGGCGAGGAGCCCTTCATCGACAGCAACGGCAACGGCGTGCACGACGCGTCCGAGCTGTTCACCGACATTCCCGAACCGTTCATCGACTTCGACGGCAACGGCCGTTTCGATCCGCCCGAGGCCTTCCAGGACAGCAACAGCAACGGCCAACACGACGAGGGCGAGTCGTTCACCGACAGCAACAACAACCAGCGCTACGACGACAACCGTTGGGAGAGCTTCATCGACGTCAACGACAACGGTGTCTGGGACGAGGAACAGCAGCCGGGCATCTGGCAGTCGGACGCCATCATCTGGCGCACGTTCGACGTGACCTTCTCCGGCGCGACGCGCGTGTTGCTCTCGCCCGCGACCTTCGACATCGCGGACGGCGGCGATGCCTCGTTCTCGCTCCTGGTCGCGGACAGCGATGGGAACCCGCTCGTGGGCGGTTCAACGATTTCGGTTCAGCTGGCCGGCGACGGCGCCGCGCTTCTCGGGATTCCAGCCAGCTTCACCTTGCCGGATGCGCAAAGCTTCGGGGCGCTCGTCCCCGGGCTGAACGCCTTCGCCTTCCAGGTCGTTGACTCGACGCTCGGCGCGCCGCAGAACACGACCAACCTCACGCTCAGCGTCACGGTCACCTCTCCCCCGGGCGGCTCGGCCCCGGGCGGCAATGGGTCGGTCACGGTCAATAGTATTGGACACCTGCTCCCGCCGCCGACGGGCACGCCCGTTCCGACGGCGACCCCGACAGCCACCCCGACCGAAACCCCCACGGTGACGCCGACCCCCACCGCCACACTGACTCCGACGCCGACTCAGTCGGCAACGGCAACCGTGACTCCCACGGTGACCCCGACGGCCGTGGCCCGCTCGCTCGCCTTCGTCAGCGCCTCGCTGCAGGCGATCGGCGTGAGCGGCTCCGGTATTCCCGAGCAGTCGACGCTGGTCTTCCGCGTCACCGACCCGCAAGCCAATCCCGCCAGCGGAGTTCGCATCCGCTTCTCCTTGTCGCCCAGCTCCGTCGGAGGCGAGTCGATCGATCCGATCGAGGCCGTCAGCGACGCGTCCGGCCTGGTGCAAACAGTCCTGACCAGCGGCACCCGCACGGCCAGCGTGCGCGTGGTCGCCCGCGTGGCGAGCGACCTGAGCGTCTTTGCCCAGTCGACCGCCGTGTCGATCGTCGGCGCCCCGCCGGTCTTCGACCACTTCACGCTGGCGCCGCAGTTCCTCAACATCTCCGGCCGCGTCACCCTGGGTCTGGAGGACACCATCACGGCCTTCCTCAACGATCGGTTCGGCAATGCCGTACCGGCGGGCACGACCGTGAACTTCATCAGCAACGGCGGCACCGTCGTCAACGCCACGCCGACCGACGATCGCGGCCAGGCCACGGCCGTGTTGATCAGCGGTGGCGGAACGCTTCCGCCTGATGGCCTGGTGCGGGTCCTGGCCGTGACGCGCGGCGAGGAGCCGTTCGTCGATGCCAACGGCAACGGCGAGTTCGACGCCGGCGAAACCTTTACCGACATTCCCGAGCCGTTCATCGATGTGAACGGTAACGGTGTGTACGATCCGAGCAATCCGTCCGAACGCTTCGTCGACACCAACGAGAACCAGGTCTGGGACAGCGTGCAGGGCGCGGGCGTGTGGAACGACGACGCCCTGATCTGGAGCGTCGTGCGTGTGCGCTTCTCCGGTCCGACGAACGTCGACCTCGATCCGACATCCTTCACGATTCCTGACGGCGGCAGCCAGCAGCTGACGCTGACGATCTCCGACGATCTGGGCAACGCGATCGTCGGCGGCAGCACGGTGAACGTCACCGTGACGGGTCCCGGGACCCTGGCCGGAATTCCCGCCTCCTTCACCCTGCCCGATTCGCTCGGCGCTGGGTCGACCTTCAACTTCCAGGTCGACGACAGCCAGCCCGGCGAGGGCACTACGGATCAGCGGGTGACGGTCGCGGTGACCGTCAGCTCGAATCCGGGATCGCTGCCGGCCGGCGGCAACGGCTCGGCGAACGTCTTCAGCATCGGGACCGTGCGCGCTGCGCCGACGCCGACGGCAACCACCACGGCGTCCCCGACCGTGACGCCGACCGGGACGGCGACGGAAACCGCAACCCCAACCAGCACGCCGACGGGAACCAGCACCGCGACCAGCACGCCGACGGCGACCAACACGCCGACGCCGACGTTCACCGCGACCCCGACCGCAACCGCGACGGCAACGCCGACGGCTTCCAATACCCCGACGGCGACACCGACGATCACCCCGACTGCCACCGCGACCCTGCCTCCGGCGGCCGTGCAGTTCGTCAGCGCTGTGCCGGTATCAATCGGCGTGCGCGCTTCCGGTCTCGCCGAACAATCGGTGCTCACGTTCCTCGTCACCGACGTCAACACCAACCCGGTCAGCGGCGTGCCGGTCACCTTCGCGCTCAACGGGATCGGCGGCGAGTCCGTCAGCCCGCTCACGCAGCTCACCAATGCGTCCGGTCAGGTGACCACGACCCTCACCAGCGGCACGCAAGCGACCGCGATACAGGTGACGGCGCAGGTCGACACGAACAACGACGGCACCCCGGACCTGGCGGCGCAATCGACGGCGGTCAGCATTCTGGGCGCCCCGCCGGCGGTCAACCACTTCAGCCTCGCTCCGCAGCTGCTGAACATCGCCGGCCGCATCACGCTCGGCCTCGAGGACACGATCTCGGTCTTCGTCAACGACCGCTTCAACAATGCCGTACCCCCGGGCACGGCGGTCAACTTCATCGCCAACGGAGCCAGCGTCGTGAACCCGACCACGACGGGGACCAACGGCGTCGCGACGGCGACGTTGCTCAGCGAAGGCGGGGCGATCCCGACGAGCGGCGTGGTCACCATCCTGGCCTTCACCCGCGGCGAGGAGAGCTTCCTCGACAACAACGGCAACGGGCGTTTCGACAACGGCACCGATACGGTCATCACCGACAACGTGGTGGAGCCGTTCATCGACTTCCGTCCGTTCCCACCGGCCGATGCGCTCTGCACGACGCCGGTGCCGCCGGTGCCGAGCCGTTTCTGCAACAATTCTTTCGACCCGATGGTGCAGTTCGAACGCTTCATCGATGTCGGCACCTTCAACGGCCTGCCGCCCAGCACCCTGAACGGGATCTGGGATCCGCAGGGCACCAACGGCGTCTGGGACAACAACATCATCGTGTGGTCGACCACGTCGGTGACCTTCTCCGGTCCCCTCGTCACGCCGGTGGTCGCGCCGTCGAACTTCACCATTCCGAACGGCGGTTCGCAGGGCTTCAGCATCGAGGTACACGACGACCTCATCAACCCCCTGGTGGGCGGCTCGACGATCAACGTGACCACCAACGCCGGCGAGGTCCTCGGCGGCTCGATCGTCGTGCCCGACGGCCAGTCGTTCAACCGCCTGGTGAACGGCTTGACGCGCTTCTTCTTCACGGTCAGCGATGCCGACCCGGCGGATGTCGACCCGGCGGAACCGGTGTCGGTCACGGTGACGATCACGTCCGCGAACGGCAACGCGGCCTTTGTCCTCGCCAGCGGAACCGTCGACTGAGATTCGCCTCTTCCGCACGCCGCCGCGCCGGGAGCACCCACCCGGCGCGGCGGCGGCTTCCGAATCAGGGTCCGGCTGATGTGCGCAGATCGCGCCGACCCTCGATGGCCATCAGCACACCGATCATCATCCACGTATAGATCGTCGCGCACAGGTTGAGGTGCCCGCCGTTGTGGTAGGCCGGGATCAGGTAGTCGCCGAATACGGCGGCGCTGAGCTGACCGGCCAGCGCGCCCATGATGCCGACGACCACGGCGCGCGGCGCCGCCGCGTCGATCTGCCGCAGCAAGCGGGCGCCGACCGCGTAGACGCGCACGAACACCCAGAGAACGAACGCCAGGCCGACCAGCCCCATCTCGGCGACGAGCTGCTGGTAGTTGCCGTGCGCGGAGCCGAGCGCGATCTCCAACTCGGCATAGCGCTCGGCGTAGTCCAGGTAGTTGCCCGGGCCGATGCCGAGATACGGCCGCATCAGGGCGAAGCGCAACGCGTCGCGCCAGAGCGTGAGGCGGCCGAAATCGCCCTCACTCGCCGCCAGGTCGTAGACCCGGACGATCTTCGGATACACGACGACGCCGAGGGCGATGGCGATGGGTATGCCGGCCAGGATCGACGCGCGTGGAAAGCGCACCAGGGTGATGAAGCCCACGGCCACGCCGATCATGAGCCAGCCGGACACCCACTGGGAGTGCCCGGGGCGCAGAAACGGATCGGCGATGATCTCGTAGAACGCACAGACGACGAAGGCCGCACCGAACACTTGTTGCCACCACGGGCGCCGGAGGTCGAAAAGCAGCAGCGCGTAGGTCAACGCCGCGCCGTGCGCGACGATCAGCGGCCACCAGCGCGGCGCCGGCATTGCCTCCCAGCCCATCAGGATACGCGCCATCAGCAGCGCCGCGACGGCGACGATTGACGCGCACAGCCAGCGCAGGCCGTGTTGGTGTGCAAAGACGCCCGCGACCAGCAGCGCGGCGCCGACCGACAGCAGGACCAGGGCGCTGGCGTAGACCTGCACCAGCGCAAAGCGATGCACGCCGATGATGCTGGGGTCTCTGAAGACCAGGCCCTGCAGGCACGACGCCACCGTCGCGGCCGCGACGGCGAGCAGCGGCACCGTGATCTTGGACCGCGGCAGCGCGGCGCGGCGCGTGGCGATGGCGCCGGCCCACAGTGCGAGCAGCGCCGCCAGATACGCGGCGGCGGGATACACGGCGGCATTGCGCACGGTGAGCAGCGGTACGATCGCCGTGCCGGCGAGTGCGGACCAGACCAGCACGCCGGCCCGGAGCCGGTAGCAGGCGAGCAGAAACAAGCCGGCCATGAAGAACCACAGCTCCGGCACCGGCACGCTGCCGTCCTGTAGCGCCTGCCGGACTTCAGACAGTGCCGGCATCGTGTCCGTCACGTCCGGCTGCCGCGACACTCGCCACCAGGTCGGCGAAGCGCGGACCGACGGTGCGCCAGTTGTAGCGGGCGGCGATCAATCGGCGGGCGTTGGCGGTGAGGCGCCGGCGCAGGGCCGCATCGGTGAGCGCCTGAACCGTGCGGCGCGCGAACGCCTGCGGATCATCCGCGAGGAGCAGGTGTTCGCCATCGATCACATCCAATCCTTCGGCTCCTTTGGTGGTCGAGACGACCGGGGTGCCGAGCGCCATGCTCTCGAGAATCTTCAAGCGCGTGCCGGCGCCGGCGCGCAGCGGCACCACGCTGACCGCGGCTGCTGCGACCAGCGGGCGCACGTCGGCGACGTAGCCGGTCAGCTCGACGTGCGCGGACGCCGGCAGCGGTGCGCCGGCGTGGTCGCCCGTGATGCGCAGGCGAACGTTTGGCCGCGCCGCCTGGACGCGCGGGTAGATCTCGCGCAGGAACCACACCATGGCGTCGTGATTGACCGCGTAGCGGAATGAGCCGGTGAAGATCAACGTGTCGGGCTGCGGCTCCGCATACGATTGGGTGTAGTCGGCGAGGTCGACACAGTTGGGCACGACGGTCACGGCACCGAAGTCGGGTACCGCCTCGGCCAACAGCGCACGCTCGCGCTCCGACGGCACCGTGCAGGCGCGAAAGCCGTGCAGCAGGTGCGCCAGATAGCGACAGTGCTTCCACCACGTCAGGCCGAAGCGGGCGCGCTGCCAGGCGGTCGCCGCGTGCTGCCACTGCTCGTAGAGCCCGCCGAGTTGCAGCTCTTCGAACAGTGCCGGCACGCCGCGGAATGCGTCCCAATAGGCCGCCATGGTGAGATCCGAGGCGATCACCACGTCGTACCGCTCGGCCCGCAGGGCGGCGGCGATGCGCTCGGCCATCTCGGCCGAATGCGTCGCGACCACCGAGCGCGGCGCGCGGCGCAGCCAGCCGAGTTGGGCGCGCGCGCTGCGCGGCTGAAACCAAGGCCGCGGGACCAGTCCGAGCGGCCGGCACACGGCGCGCAGTGGCGCCGCATCGGGGGCGCTGTGCGCGTCGTCGGCGAAGCTGAGCAGGTCGATGTCGTACCGATACGCCAGCTGGCGGATGAGGTTGAAGCTGCGCAGCGTGGTGCCGTTGCGCGGTGGGTACGGGAACCAGGCCGAGAGGAACAGAATGCGCATTGGGCTGGAGCGCTGATCGGTCGGGGATCCCCTCTGCACGCTCCCGGACACTCGCAATCCAGACGGCAGTAGACGATTCCGACCGCTGCGTTGTCAAGTGGCCGTGGCGTGGCCGACGGCGCGTACCGGGAGTCGAGCAGCAAGGGTTGCCAATTCCTCCCGAGAGTGGTCAACAGTGGCGAACCGGCGCGCGCGCGAGGGGCGCCGGCAAGTGGAGTCCCCGAGTGAGCTCGCCTTCCGTCGATGCATATCGCGAGCGATCCGCTCAGCCCATCGCGCCTCAGATGCACGCGGGCCTGCGGTTGAAGCGCTGGATGGATCTGCTCATCAGCGCGGGCGCGCTCGTCGTCTGCGCTCCCCTGCTCGCGCTCATCGCGCTGGTGGTCCGATTGGACTCCCGCGGGCCCGCTCTCTTTCGCCAGACCCGTATCGGGATGGGGGGCCGGCGCTTCGAGATGTGGAAGTTTCGCACCATGGTTCGCGATGCGCCGGACGATCTGCACCGCGACCTTGTGCTCGCCCTGGTGCGCGGCTGCGACGACGAGGAGCCCGCTTGCGCTGCGGGCGCGGTGCGGCAAACCTACAAGCTCACGGACGACCCGCGCGTTACGCGCGCGGGGCGGTGGCTGCGACGGACCTCGTTGGATGAGTTGCCGCAGCTCGTCAACGTCCTGCGCGGCGACATGAGCCTGGTCGGTCCGCGTCCCCCGGTCACCTACGAGTACGAAGCCTACGCGGCCTGGCAACTCGAGCGCTTCGCGATGCCGCAGGGGATGACCGGGCTCTGGCAGGTATCGGGCCGCAACCGCGTCAGCTATCGGCGCATGTACGAGCTCGACATCGAGTACGTGCGCCGCTGGTCCCTGTGGCTGGACTTGAAGATCCTCGCCATGACGCTGCGGGCGGTGATCGTCGATCGGGAGCCGAGGGCGTGACCACCGCGACAAGACGGCGCAGCGTCCTGATCATCGTCGAGAATCTGCCCGTCCCGTTCGATACGCGGGTCTGGAACGAGGCCACGGCCCTCGCGGCCGCCGGATACGCGGTGTCGATCATCTGCCCCACCGGACCCGGTTTCGACCAACGCTTCGAGGTGATCGAGGGCATCGCCATCTATCGCCATCCGCTGCCGTCGAACGCGCGAGGTAAGCTCGCCTACGTCGGCGAGTATGCGCTCGCGTTGTTCTGGCAGTTCCGCCTCGCCTGGCGCGTGCTGCGCGAGCGCGGGTTCGACGTCATCCACGCGTGCAATCCGCCGGATACGATCTTCTTGATCGGCCGCTTCTTCAAAGCGGTGCGGGGCAAGCGCTTCATCTTCGATCACCACGACCTGAGCCCCGAGTTGTACGAGGCCAAGTTCGGCCGCCGCGACCTGGTCTACCGACTGTTGCGGCGGCTGGAGCGCTGGAGCATCCAGGCCGCCGATGTCGTGATCTCGACCAACGAGTCCTACCGGCGCGTCGCCATCGAACGCGGCGGCGCGCCGCCGGGACGCGTCTGGGTCGTGCGGTCGGGGCCGACACCGGAGCGAATGCACTTCGTGCCGCCGAACCCGGATCTGAAGCGCGGGCGCGCGTACCTCGTCGGCTACGTCGGCGTGATGGCGCGCCAGGACGGCATCCACTACCTCCTCGACGCGGTGCGCCACATCGTGCACACCCTGGGGCGGCGCGACGTGCAGTTCCATCTCGTCGGAGGCGGTCCCGAGATCGCGGCGCTGCAGGCGCAAAGCGCCGCGCTGGATGTGGCAGACTGCGTGACGTTCGCCGGCCGCGTGCCGGACGGCGCGTTGGTCGAGATGCTGAACACCGCCGACGTCTGCGTGAACCCGGACGAGGTGAACGAGATGAACGACAAATCGACCATGAACAAGGTCATGGAGTACATGGCCCTGGGCAAGCCGATCGTGCAGTTCGAAACGACCGAGGGGCGATTCTCTGCCCAGAGTGCCGCGCTCTACGCCCGGCCGAACGACGCGCGCGACCTGGCCCTGAAGGTTCTCGAGCTGCTCGACGATCCCGAGCGCCGCCGCGCCATGGGCGCCACGGGTTTGGAACGCGTCCGCACCGAGCTCGCCTGGAGCCACCAGGTAGCGAACCTGCTGGCGGCCTACGATGCTGCTTTCAGCGCACGCGGGCCGGTTGACAACGGCGAACGCTGACCCGTAACTGGCTCCCGGCGCGGGTGAGCTGTGATCTCTGTCGGCATAGCGGGGCTTGGTTACTGGGGACCGAACCTGGTCCGCAATTTCAACAGCGCGCCGCACACCGAGGTGGCCTGGCTGTGCGATATCGATCCGGATCGCCTCGAGGCGGTCGCGCGACAGTATCCGCGCGCACGGCACAGCGTGGATTTCGCGGCGCTGCTCGCCGACGAGCACCTCGATGCCGTCGCCATCGCGACCCCGGTCGCCACCCACTACGAACTGGCCAAGGCTGCGCTGCTGGCCGGCAAGCACGTCCTGGTCGAAAAACCGTTGACGACGTCGGTAGCGCACGCCGTCGAGCTGGTGGCCCTGGCCGACGAGGTCGATCGCGTGCTGCTGGTCGACCACGTGTTCTTGTACACGCCATCGGTCGGCAAGATGGCGGAGCTGGTGCGGACCGGCGCTGTGGGCGACCTCCTGTTTTTCGACTCTGTGCGCATCAACCTCGGCGTGTTTCAGCACGATGTCAGCGTGCTCTGGGACCTCGCCCCGCACGATCTGTCGATCATCGACGGTTTGATCGGTTGTGCGCCTGAGACCGTGTTGGCTGTCGGCGTGAGTCGGACCGTCGATGGGCTCGAGGACGTCGTGCACTTGCACCTCGAGTACGGTAACGGCCTGCTGGCCTCGCTGCACCTCAACTGGCTGTCGCCGGTCAAAGTGCGCCACTTTCTGGTCGGCGGCAGCCGCAGGAGCATGCTGTACAACGACCTCGATGCCTCCGAGCGCTTGAAGGTGTACGACCGCGGCGTCGACGTCTCCGCCGATCCCGCCGGCGTGCGCGACGTGCTGATCTCGTATCGTTCCGGAGACGTCGTCTCGCCTCGCCTGGACGAGGTCGAGCCGCTCTTCCGTCTGGTCGAGCACTTTGCCGAGTGCATCGAGCGGCACGTCGCGCCGATCAGCGGCGGCGAACAGGGCGCGCGCATCGTGCGGATTCTCAGCGCGGCGCAGGAGTCGCTGGCGCGCGGGAGCGAGCGCGTGAGGGTTTGAGCGATGCAGGACTTCAATCGGATCGCCGCCGACGTGCGGCTCGGCCGCGACGTCAAGGTCTTCGGGTTCGCCAACCTCTACGGCTGCACCATCGGCGACCAGACGCAGATCGGTTGCTACGTCGAGATCCAGAAGCACGCGGTCGTCGGGGCGCGCTGCAAGATCTCCAGCCACGCGTTCATCTGCGAGGGGGTCGTCATCGAGGACGAGGTGTTCATCGGCCACCACGTCTGCTTCACCAACGACGTGCTGCCGCGCGCCTGCCGGGCCGATGGCACGCTGAAAGGCCCGGCCGACTGGCAGTTGGTGCCGACGTTTGTGCGGCGGCGGGCCAGTATCGGTTCAGGGACGGTGATCCTCCCCGGGGTCACGGTCGGGGAGGGGGCCATCGTCGGCGCAGGCAGCGTGGTGACGGCGGATGTCGCACCGCGCACCGTCGTCGCCGGCAATCCGGCGCGCGTGCTGCGCAGGCTCGGCGAAGGCGACGCGCCGTGAGATGACTCGTCGGGTTCATCCGACCGACATCGTCGGATCGAGCAAAGTCCGCAGCGCCTGGCGGGCGCGGTGCAGGCGGATCTTGACGGCGTTCTCGCTGATGCCGAGGGCCGCGGCGGTCTCGGTGGTGCTGAGCTCTTCGATGTCGCGCAGCATGAGAATGGTGCGGTAGGTGTCGGGCAGTTGGTCGATGCACTGGCGCACCGCGGTGCGGGTCTGCGCGCGCATGACGATGGTCTCGGCACTCGCCGGCCACGTGTGCACGACTTCGGCGTGATGCGCCGTCTCGTCGAACGTCGGCAGCAGCGGATCGAGGGCGACCTCCGGCCGGCTACCGGCGCGGCGGCGCTTCATCAGCGCGGCGTTGACGGCGATGCGGTGCAACCAGGTGCCGATCGCGGCGTCCTGGTTGAACCGGTCGATGGAGCGAAAGGCCGACAGGAACGCGTCCTGCACCGCGTCGCGCGCTTCCTCCTCGTCACCGCGCAGCAGCCGGCGCGTCACCGCGAGCAGGCGGCCGCCGTAGCGGCGCACCAGCTGTTCGTAGGCGTGCTCGTCGCCCTGCCGCAGCAGGGCCAGCAGCTCGCGTTCACTGGCGGACTCCGCGCTCGCCGGGGGCCGTTTCGGCACCGCGCCCAGGGTGGAGAGAGACATGGTTGCGCTGTCGTTCCTGTTCGCCATCGCGGTCATCATGATTGAGCTCCCTTCAACTGGACGGCGACGAAGGCCGAGCAGCCCTGTAACGCCGCTCCCTTGCGCCGGAGGTCGTTGAGCAGTGCAATCCCATCGCGGTCGACGAACTGGACGTCGCGCAGGTCGAGCACCAGCTCGCCGCATTCGTTCAGAACGTCGTGGCTGACCCGGTCCAGCTCGCCAACCCAGGGCCCGACCAGCCGACCCTCCAGGGTCAGGCGGGTGGCACCGCCGTCGATCTCGTTGGGTGTGATCTTCAACATCGTGACAGGTTGCTTACGCAACCGATGTGCCGTCCCATCTCGCTCCTGTTTATTTTCATCAAGTTGCTGAATTTACAGGAGTTTCCTCGTTCGGATCGCATGCCAAATGAGGCTGGGTCGCGAAATGTCGCGGACGACGGCACGAGCCACGATATTTGGTGGCCACGAATCTCGTGGGGCGGGGAGTACGCCAGGTCCCCAGGGAATGGGGAAAGATCCACCAGCCCGGGGCCATGCCCTGGACACGCGGATCGTCAACTCAGTTGGTGAAGCGGGGAAGAGCGGGGGGGAGAAGAGGCGTGGCGCGCCGGCGGTGTTGGAGCTGGGCGTAACCCAGGTCCGACACCGCCGCGCGCGCAGGGAGGGGTGTTGCGGATTACTTGTCGGCAGGGGCGGTGAGCGAACCGTGCTGCTTCTCGCAGCTCGCCTTGTCGGTTTCGATGAAGCCCTGGCCCTTGCAAGCGTTCTTGCCGGCGCAGGAGTGACCCTTGCCGCCGCAGGCGCCCGTGCCCTTGCAGCTGTTGACGCCGTAGCACTTGACCTTGTCGTCAGCCGCCACCGCGGTCGACGGCGCGCCGAGCGCGCTCACTGTCAGCAGACCGGCCACTGCGGCCATCAACACCGTGCTGTTCCGTGAAGCCATTTGATCCTCCTCGGGTCGTTTGGTTTTTGCGTCCGGCCCATCCGCACGCAAGTTGAAATGCGTTCTTATTCCTCAGTACGAGAGAAGCTAGACTTTGGACTTCGCCTGCATCTGGCTATTCAGATGCGCGGCACCGTCCGGACGTTTCACGGTTTCAAGACGCCGCCCGCATCGCCGGTTGCGCGGCGGCCCCGGGCAGCGCGCGGGCGGTCGGACATTGAACGAGGTCTTTGGTGAACAGCAAGTCGAGCGTCCAGTCCATCGCAACGCGCACTTTGCGCTCGAAGCGCGGCAGCTTCATCAGATAGATCGTGCGCCACATCCACCAGGCGATGAAGCCGGAGAAGTTGATGCCCATGATGTTGGCGACGCCGGTGCGGCGCCCGATCGAGGCGAGCTGGCCCAGCGTCTTGAAGGCGAAGGGCCGCTGTTTCTTGCCGCGGATCGCCGCGGCGATGTTGCGCGCGACGGTCTTGCCCTGCCGGCTGGCGTGCTGGGCCGTGGGGGGACAGTTTCCGCCGCTGATCTTGTCGGGGACGACCGCGCAGTCACCGAGGCTCCAGACGCCGGGAAAGCTCGGCACCTGTAGAAACTCGTCGACCACGACCCGGCCGCGCTCCTTGCCGCAGGTGAGTTGCTCGAGCAACGGGTTGGGGGAAGTCCCCGCCGTCCACACCAGGTTGGCGGTCTGGACCACCGTTCCGTCAGACAGCTCCACCCCCGCCGCCGAGAACCCGCGCACCTTGGTGCCGAGATGGATCTCGATGCCGCGGGCGCCGAGCTTCTTCTGTGCGTAGCGGCCGAGCTTCTCGCTCAGTTCGGGCAGGATCACCTGCCCGGGATGGATCAGGACGACGCGGATGTCCTCGGGCTTGAGGTGCGGGTAGTGCGGCAGCGCTTCGTGCATGAAGTCGTGGATGGCGGCCACCGTCTCGACGCCGGCAAAGCCGCCGCCGGCGACGACGAAGGTCATCATGTTGCGCCGGATGTTGGGGCAACACTCGAAATCCGCCTCCTCGATGCTGTCGATGATGCGGTTGCGCAGCGCGATGGCGTCGCCGAGAGTTTTCATGGTGAAGGCGCGCTCGGCGAGACCTGGGGTGCCGAAGAAGTTGGTGACCGAGCCGAGGGCCAACACCAGGTGGTCGTACTCCAGGCGGTGCGGGTGGTCCGACTCGACGCCGTGCGAAACGACGACCGCCTTGGCCGCCAGGTCGATCTCCAGGATGTCGCCGTGGAAAAACGACGCCCCGCGCAGCAGCTTGCGGATCGGGTTGACGATGTGGGTCAGGTCCAGGTCCGACGCCGCCACTTCGTGCAGCATCGGCGTGAAGACGAAGAAGTTGTCCTGGTTGACCAGCGTGATCTCGACCTGCGGGTCGCGGCCGAGCAGGCGTTCGAGCTCCATCACCGCGTAGATGCCGCCGAAGCCGCCGCCGAGGACGATGATGCGTGTCGGGCCGGGCGCGCTCATGCCAGAGCTCGCTTCGGCTCAGCCGATTGGAGGTGCAGGATCTTCTTTGCCGCGAAATCCAGACTGATCGGGCCCGCCCCGTGGACGACCAGGAAGACGAGCGGCATGAGGAACATGATCGGCGTGATGTCGGTGAAGCCGCTGTCCCCAGCGCCCGTGAGCGCGCCGACAAACGTTGCGCGGTCGGCGGTCAACAGCGCTACGACCATGGTCGACGACAGCAACGCCGCGAACAAGTTGGTGCCGAGTCCGGCAATGAGCGCCATGCCGCCCACCGCTTCGAGCGTGGCGATGACGGCGACGTGCGCCGCGGGCGCCGGCAGGCCGAGGCTGGCGAAGAACTCGGCCGTTTCCGCGAAGTTCTGCCACTTGCCGATGCCGGTCTGCACGAACGCCTGACCGATCACCAGGCGCGCCAGCAGCGGCGCCAGCGGCTTGACGCCAGCGACCGCCAACCAGAAGAAATCGTTCAGCTTGCCGATTGCCTTTTGCATGAGACCTCCATCCGGGGCGGGGAATTTTGTGACCGCTCCCTGCATCCTCTGATGCGCGGGGCCCCGGGGAGGTGTCACGCAATCAGCGGCCCTGGGCGAGGTTCTCCAGGCAGCGCGCGACCAGCATGGTCCAGCCCTGGAAACTGGCGCCAAGGCCGCGGCCGGTCTCGCCGTGGAAGTATTCGTTGAAACGCACCAGGTCGCGCCAATGCGGATCGGCGGCGATGCGCGCGTCGTCACCGTGGAACGGTCGGTGGCCGTCGGGGCCATCGGGCAGGAAGATGCTCGCCAGGCGGCGCGACAGCTCGCGCGCGACTTCGTCGAGGTTCATCCAGTTGCCCGAGCCGGTCGGGCACTCGACGCGCAAGTCATCGCCGTAGAAGTGGTGGTAGCGCTGCAGCGCTTCGACGAGCAGGTAGTTGATCGGGAACCAGATCGGGCCGCGCCAGTTCGAGTTGCCGCCGAACATCCAGGTGTTCGATTCGCCCGGCACATAGTCGACGCGGTACTCGGCACCGCCGGCGTTGATGACGTATGGGTGCTCGCCGTGGATGCGCGAGACCGAGCGAATGCCGTGCGGCGAGAGAAACTCGTTCTCGTCGAGCATGATGCGCAGCACGCGTTCGAGCCGCTGGCGCGACGGGATGGCGAGCAGCCGGTGTCCGTGCCCCTTCTCGGCGTATGCGATGCGACAGGCGAGATCGGGCCGGTTGTCGATGAACCACTGCATGCGGCGCGAAAAGCCCGGCAAGCTCGCGAGGACCTCGTCTTCGAGCACCTCGCAGGCGAGCAGCGGCAGCAGCCCGACCAGCGAGCGGATGCGCAGCGGCACGACGTCGCCGCCGGTGCGCAGCTGGTCGTAGTAGAAGCCGTCTTGCTCGCACCACAGGCCGGAGCCGCCCAGCGTGTTCATGGCGTCGGCGATGGCGATGAAGTGCTCGAAGAACTTCGAGGCCATGTCTTCACAGGCCGGGTTGTCGCGCGCCAGCTCGAGCGCCATCGACAGCATGGTGCCGCAGTAGAAGGCCATCCACGCCGAGCCGTCGGCCTGCTCGAGCGCGCCGCCGGTCGGCAGCGGCTGCGAGCGGTCGAAGACGCCGATGTTGTCGAGGCCGAGGAAGCCGCCGCCGAACAGGTTGTTGCCCTCGCTGTCCTTGCGGTTCACCCACCAGGTGAAGTTGAGCAGCAGCTTCTGGAAGATGCGCGACAGGAACTGGCGGTCGCGCTGCCCGGCTGCGCCGCTCATCTTGTAGACGCGCCAGGCCGACCAGGCGTGCACCGGCGGGTTGACGTCGGAGAAGGCGAACTCGTACGCCGGCAGCTGGCCGTTCGGGTGCATGTACCACTCGCGCGTGAACAGCACGAGCTGCTCCTTGGCGAAATGCGCATCGATGCGCGCGAAGGGCAGCATGTGGAAGGCGAGGTCCCAGGCGGCGTACCAGGGATACTCCCACTTGTCCGGCATCGAGACGATGTCGCGGTTGTAGAGGTTGCGCCACTCCGCGTTGCGGCCGCCCCAGCGCGAAGCCGGCGGCGCCGGATGGGCGGGGTCGCCCTCGAGCCAGGCGCGCACGTCGTAGTGGAAGAACTGCTTCGACCACAGCAGGCTGGCAAACGCCTGGCGCATGACGCCACGCTCCGCACGGTCCAGCGTCGCGGGGATTCGCGCGCCATAGAAGGCATCGGCCTCGTCGATGCGGCGCTGGAACGTGGCGTCGAACGCCGCGCCGCACGGCTCGGCGCCGGTTTCCGCTTCGGCCGTCAGGCGCAGGCGCACGACGCGTGACTCGCCGGCCGGAATCGCCAGGCGATACAGCGCCGCCGCTTTGGTGCCGACGCCGTCCGGGTTTACGGCCTCGGTGCGGCCGTGCACGACGTAATCGTGAAACGCATCCTTTACGTGCGGGCTGGCGTTGGTGCTGCCGAACAGGCGCGCGGCGTTGGTCTCGTTGTCGGTGAAGAGCAGCTCCGGCGCGCCTTCGAGCGCCAGGCGGAAGCGGCCGAGCGATTCCTGCTCGGCGACGATGGTGCCCTCCGGCGTGCGGGCGAGTCGTGGCTTCGGCCAATAGCCCTCGCCGCTGCGGCCCCACGACCATGTGTTGCGAAACCACAGCGTCGGCAGCAGGCAGAGGTCGGCCGTTTCCGGTCCGCGGTTGGCGACCGTGATGCGGATCAGGATGTCGTCGGGCGAGGCCTTGGCGTATTCGGCGGTGACGTCGAAGTAGCGCCCGCCGTCGAACACCCCGAGGTCGGCGAGCTCGAGCTCGCGCTCCTCGCGGCCGCGCCGGCGGTTCTCCTCCACCAGGCGGCCGTAGGGAAACTCCGCCTGCGGATACTTGTAGAGCGCCTTCATGTACGAGTGCGTCGGCGTCGAGTCGAGGTAGAAGTAGCTCTCCTTGACGTCTTCGCCGTGATTGCCCTCCGGGCCGGTGAGGCCGAACAGACGCTCCTTCAGGATCGGGTCGCGCCCGTTCCACAGCGCCAGCGCGAAGCAGAGCCGGCTCTGGCGGTCGGAGATGCCGAGCAGCCCGTCCTCACCCCAACGGTAGGCGCGGCTGCGGGCGTGGTCGTGCGGGAAGTAGTCCCAGCACGCGCCGCCTTCGGAATAGTCCTCGCGCACCGTGGCCCACTGGCGCTCCGATAAATACGGACCGAAGCGCTTCCAGTTGCGCTGGCGGCTCTGATCTTCAGCGAGCCGCACATCCTCTGCCAAGCCGGCAGCCGGCTTGGCCTTGGCGGCGCGCATCGACCGCGTTCTCGCAGTGACACTTCTCGTGCTGGCGACATTGCTCATGGTTGCACCACCTTCATGGCGTGCCCGTCCGGGTCACGCACCAATAGTCCGTTGTGAAAGCCGAGCTCGGCGCGCGGCAGGGCGATTGCGCCGGGCGATACAAAACCAAACCGCGCGGCGCGCAGGGCGGCGAAGGCCTGGTCGTCGTCGCCGGCGATCAGCGTCGTCTGCCAGTGCGCCAGATCATTGGCCCGCTGGTCGGCAGGGAGGGGCCGTCCGTCGCGCGGGCTCAGGTACTCCAACAGCTCGATGCCGGGCCCACTCGCCGCGCGCAGCGCCGTGATGCGCAGACGCGCCCCGTGCACGTTGTTGAGATGCTCCTGCTCGGGACCGAAGTTCTCGCTCTCACCGGCGATCTGGAAACCGAGCGTGTCGCGGTAGAAACGCAGGCTAGCGTCGGTATCGGCGACGGTGATCGCCGTGTGGTCGATGCCGAGAAAGAGCGCGTCCGTGGCGCGGTGCCACTTCGCCGCACCCTTGCCGGACGGGAATTGCAGCACTTCGAGCGGATGGCCGTCGGGGTCCTTGAAATAGAAGGCGCGAATGCCGCCGGCGTTGGGATTCCAATCGGGCAGCGTCTGCGGCTCCGAAGACGCGTGCTCGACCTGGTGCTGGCGCAGGCGTTGGTAGGCGCGGTCCATGTCGCTGACGATGATCGCCACGTGCTGGAACCAGCGGTCGTTGCTGCGCGAATCGGCCGGGATCGGCCGCCCGCGCGGCGCCAGGTATTCGGTCAGCTCGATCGTTTCGTCGCCGAGGCGCATACGCACGACGCGCATGCGCAACCCGAACACGCCCTGCAGACGCTCGTAGTCGTCGCCGGCGACTTCGATATCCGACACCGGCTCGAAGTCGAGCACGCTGGTGAAGAAGGCCATCGAGCGGTCCATGTCGGCGACGGTCATGCCGACGGCATCGACCGCCGTGACCAGCGGTGCGGCGAGCGCCCGCGCCGCCAGGATGAGGCAGAGGGCGAGCGCCAGGGCGCCCGCGCGCGCCCGACTGCGGAGCGACTGCCGCATGGTCTTGCTCAGCCCAGGCGCTCGAGCAGGTGGTCGCCGACGCGCAAGGCGTTGGCCATGATGGTCAGCGACGGGTTGGTGGCGCCGCACGAGGGGAAGAAGCTGGCGTCGACGACGTAGAGGTTGTCGAGCTCGTGCGCCTTGCAGAACGGGTCGAGCGCCGAGGTCTTGCGGTCGCGGCCGAAGCGGACGGTGCCGTTCTGGTGGCCGACGCCCGCCACCGGCAGCTGCTTGGCGATGTGGATCGACAGCGGCAGCAGATGATCGTCGCAGCCGATCTGGTTGAGCAGGCTCTTCATCTTCTTCACCAGCCGCTTGTGCCCTTCCAGGTTGTTGGGCGTGTAGGCGATGCTGATGCGTCCCTCGGCGTCGAGGGTGACGCGGTTGTCGGGATCGGGCAGGTCTTCCGACATCAGCCACATGTCGAGCGAGTGGCGCGCCATGATCTCCAGTGTCAGACCCGGGACGATGCGCGGCGCGCCGGCGGCGAGCGTCTCGGGATCCATCTTGAACAGCGACTGCACCGAGCCCATCGGGTACTCCCAGTCCGATGACGCGAAGTAGAAGTCGTTGAGGCCGAAGGTCTTGGTGAACTGGCTCGGGTTCGGATCGCGCGAGATGGCGAGGAACATCGAGTTGGTGTGGCACATGTAGTTGCGGCCGACGACGTCGGAGCCGTTGGCGAGGCCATGCGGATAGCGTTCCGTCGCCGAGCGCAGCAGCAGCGCGGCGGAGTTGACCGCCCCGCAGGCCGCCACGACGATCGACCCCGAGTAGGTCTCTTCGGCGCCGTTGCGCTGCACGTGCACCCGGGTCACTTCGCTGCCGGCGCCGTTGGTCTCCAGGCGCGCGACGTATGCGTTGGTGAGCAGCGTGACGTTCGGATGCGCCAGGGCCGGGTCGATGCAGATCACCTCGGCGTCGGCCTTGGCGCGCACCAGGCACGGGTAGCTGTCGCAGGTCGGGCAGCGGATGCAGCGGCTGGTGCGCGGGTTCTGCTCGTCGAGCATGACGCCGACCGGAAGATGGAACGGGTGATGGCCGAGCTTCACCAGGTCGTCGTGCAGCGCTTGCAAGCGCGGCTCGTGGCTGACCGCGGGGTGCGAGTACGGCGCGCTCGCCGGTCCGTCGGTGGGATCCTCCCCGCGCGTGCCGTGCACCTGGTAGAGGTGCTCGGCCTGCGTGTAATACGGCTCGAGCTCGTCGTAGCCGATCGGCCACGCCGGCGAGATGCCACCGTGGTGCACCACCTCGCCGAAGTCGCGCGGGCGCAGGCGCACCAGCGCGGCGCCGTAGACCTTGGTATTGCCGCCCACCCAGTAGCCCGTGCCGGGGCGGAAGCCGCGGCCGTCTTTGTCGTACCACTCCTCGTGCGTGTGGTACTTCTCCTCGACGTGCACCGCGCGCGGCCGCCAATTGTCCTGCTCGCGCGGCAGATAGTCGCCGCGCTCGAGCAACAGGATCTTCTTGCCCGACGGCGCCAGCTTCCAGGCCAGCGTGCCGCCGCCGGCGCCGCTGCCGATGATGATGATGTCGTAGTGCTCAGCCATGACGAACCTCCTCGAGCGCCGCGTAGTCGCAGCGGAAGATGCAGCGGTGGATGCGGTCGTGTGCCAGCTTGGCGCACAGCACGCGGTGCAGGCCGCGTCGGCGGACATAGAGTTCGGCCGCGGCCAGCATGCCGAGCGGTGGCGCGGTGAAGTAAACCCAGGCCGCCGTCCACTGCCGCGCGACGACCGCAGACGCCAGCGTGCGGGCCGGATTCATGCTCATGCCCGAGTACGGCGCCTCGAGCGCGATATAAGTGGCGACCAGCGCGCCGCAGACGAAGCCGGTGGCGCGGGCGTAGGGGCTGTTCGAGAGCGACAGGATGACCGACATGAGCACGAACGAGATGGCGCCCTCGGCGAGAAACGCGACCGCGGTACCCTGCGAACCCGGCACGGTGGCGGCGAAGTCGACCGCCGGATGGGCGACCAGCATGCCGAGGCACAGGCGCGCGACCAGCACGCCGAGGATGCCGCCGACGCACTGCGCGGTCACGTAGCCGACCGCATCGACGGGAGTGATCTTGCCCAGGCGGAGGAACGTCAGCGTGACCGACGGATTGAAGTGCGCGCCGGATTGCTGACCCCAGGGCGAGTAGATCAGCCCGACGGCCGTGAGGCCCATCGCCAGACCGATCAGCGCGCGGCGCACGGTTGCATCGGGAATGGCGGCGTGGACGGCGGAGCTCGGATGCTCGAGCAGCACGGTCACCGCACACGCCGAGATCATGAAGGCGCCCAGGAGCGCCGCTTCGATGGCGTATTCGGGCCAGTGCAGTGGGCTGGCCGCGGCGTGGGCTTGTGCTGTCGTGTGAGCGGTCATGCTGGTCGTTTCGATGCGGACCCGCGTGGGAGGTTTCCGGTTCAGGGGCGCACGCCCGGTATGCCGAGGCGGATGCGGTACAGCCCGGTTTGCGCGGTCAGGTAGAGCGTGCGGCCGTCGTCATCGCCCCAGGCCAGGTTGTGCGGGTGCTCGGGACCGACGATCGTGCCGAGATGCCGGCCGCTCGCGGACAGGATCCAGAGGCCGCCGGGTCCTGAGACGTACAGGTTGCCGCGCTGGTCGACCTTGACGCCATCGAGCGCGTCCTCGCCCGGCGCGGCCGTCATGTCGAAGAAGACCTCCCCTGCGGCGAGCGTGCCGTCGGCCTGCACGGGGTAACGCATGACGACTTTCTTCTGTTCGTCCCAGTTGCCGACGTACAGGTACTTTTCGTCGGGTGAGAAGGCGAGGCCGTTCGGGCCGGTCAGGTCCCTGGCGACGAGCTGCACCACACCGCCGGCGACGCGGTAGACGCCGCTGTAGGGGATCTCCTTGCGCGGGTCGTCGAATACCCTGGGCAGCCCGAACGGCGGGTCGGTGAAATAGAGCGCGCCGTCGGATTTGTAGACGAGGTCGTTGGGGCTGTTGAGCCGCTTGCCGTCGAAGCGATCGGCGAGCACGGTCTCCTCGCCGTTCTTCTCCAGACGGATGACGCGGCGGTTGCCGTGTTGGTTGATCGTGACGCGGCCGTCGCGATCGAGTGTCACACCGTTGGAGCCGGGTTGCTTGTACTCGCCGATGTCCGCGCCGGTGTAGCCGCTCTTGGTGCGGTAGATGGACAAGGAAGCATTTGGCGACCAGCGGTAGATGAGGTTGTCGTTGGGGTCGCTGAAGAGCAGATAGCCGCCCTCGCGCACCCACACCGGGCCTTCGGTGAACTGGAAGCCGCCGGCCAGCTTCTCGATCGCCGCGTCGCGCGGAACGATCTCATCGATGGCCGGGTCGAGGCGGGTCACCTGGGCGGGCACGGTGGCCGCGGTGCGCGGCCGGTAGAAATCGAGCGTCGCGGATTTGATCCAGATGAAGTTGTTCGGACTGGCCGAGATCGGGCCGTTGATGCCGAAGACCGCGAGCTGGATCTGCTGACCGGGCTTGACGTCGCGCCCGATGACGACGCGGTTGGGGGCGTTGAAGCCTTTCACCACCGCGCCGCCCGTTTGCCCGAGCACGACCGGCAGCCGACCGTCCACCCAGACCTCGGCGTAGTCGTCGACGACGACTTCGAACGCGACCGTCGCGCCGCGCGCGTCGAACTGGCCGATGCGCTCGGGGATGGTGATCTTGATGCGGTACCAGTTGAAGCACATCTTGCCGCCGGCGCGCCGGGCGCGCAGCGCAGTGGGGTCGATGGCCGGCCAGGACGAGTCGTCGAAGTCGGCGGCGCCGCCCTTCGGGGTGTAGTCGTAGGTCTTGAGCGGCGCGCCGCTCGGCTTCAGGTCCGGACCGGGCCCGCGCGCGTCGACTGCGACGATCTGCACATCGCTGTAGCGCCACGGTCCGCCGACCGCCTGCACTCCCTCGCGCGTGGCCAGATCGATGACGGCATCCGGCCGGCCGGCGGGCGGATCCTGCACTTGCGCGCTGGTGGTCGCGGCGAGGACGAGCGCGAGCAGGGTGGGTGCGATCCGGGTGAGCATCGGCTGGGCTCCTTCTGCGCCAGGCGCCGCCTAGCGAACCTTCACGACGTAGTAGAGCACCGGGGCGTCGACGTCTTTGAACCAGTGCGGCGTATTGCGCGGTACGATGATCACGTCGCCCTTGGCGAGCCGACGCGTCTCGCCGTTCACGACGGCGCTGCCGCGCATCTCGTCGGGCGCGGTGGTCTTGGCGTCGGGGCACGTCCCGCCGGTGACGAACGTCGTCGCGCCCTCGAGCATGTAGATGATGTCGGTGTCCTGGTTGTGGATCTCGCACTGGCCCGGCGCTTCGCGACGGCTCGCGTGCACCATGTAGTTGGTGCCCTTGCCGTCGAAGAGCACCTGGCCCTGGGCGAACGCCGCCGCCACGCGCGCGGCGTCGAAATAGGTCACCGGCGCGGCGTCATCGGCGACGGTCGAAGTGACGCTGCCGATGGCGGCACACAGAGTCAGGGCGATAGAAGTGAACGGGCGCATGGGTTCCTCCGGAGCGGATCACTGCACGAGCGCCGCGGCGCCGGCCTTGGCGATGGCCTCGTCCTGCTGCTGGCTGGCGGCGCCGCTGACGCCGATGCCGCCGACCACGCCGCCGCCGACTTCGAGCGGCACGCCGCCCTGCAACGGCGTGAAATCCGCCAGCGCGACCATCGGCGTGCGGCCGGCGCGGATGATCTCCTCGAACGCGGCGGTGGGTTTCTTGAACATGGCGGCCGTGCGCGCCTTGCCGATCGAGATGGTGGCGCCGGCCGGGAAGGTGCCGTCGAGGCGCTCGAGGTACATGAGGTTGCCGCCGTCGTCGACGATGGCGACGACGCCCGCCGCATTGCTGCGCTTGGCTTCGGCGACGGCCGCCGCGGCGGCCTTCTTGGCCCCTTCGATGGTGAGCGTGCGTTTCTCGGCCGTCTGGGCAACCGCGATCCCGGCCGTCGTGACGAGGGTGAGCGACGCGCCGACCAGGCGCTGGGTCCATCGAGTCATCATGGTCATCTCCTTGTGCCTGTGGCGTGTGGCTCAGCCGAAGGCGAGCACGTTCTTGATGCCGCTCGGCCGGCCCAGGAGCAGGTCTTTGTAGGCGTCGAGCGGGAAGCGGCCGGTGAGCAGTGCGCGCACGGCCTCGGGCCAGCGCGCGTTGAAGACGCCGAGGTCGCGAATCGCCGCCTCGAACGTCACGCGGCCGGCGTTGACGGTGCCGAGCACGACCTGGTTCTTGAGCACCAGGTTGCGCATGATGAGGTCGGTGTCGACGGCGATCGGTGCCTTGCGCCCGGGGACGCCGGTGAAGGTGAAGATCCCGTTGGTGCCGAGCACCGTCATTGCCTCGAAGGCGACTTGCGAGGCCCCGGCGGCTTCGTAGACCAGGTCGATGTTGCCGACCTGCTCGGCCAACTGCGTCACCGAGACGGCTTCGGCGTCGACGTAGTGGGCGCCAATCGCCGCGGCTAGCGCCGCCTTCTGATTCGGCACCGCCCCGCGCGAGTACACCGTGGTGTCGAAGCCGGCATTGACCAGCGCCATCGCACCGAGCAGGCCGACCGGCCCGGCCCCGATGACGACGGCGCGGCGGCAGTGTGCCATCGGCGCCCCCGGGGTGCGCGGGCACGCCCACGGCAGGCGTTGCTGTATCTGCCAGACCTCGGCGAGCGCCTTTTCGGCGATGGTGAGCGGCTCGACGAGCACCGCGATGTCGCGCAGCTCGGCCGGCACGACGTTCATGTACTCCTCGTCGTCGACGACGAGCTCGGTCATGAAGCCGTGCGCCTGCTTGATGCCGCGCTCGCGGAACGCGCCGGTGAAGCAGAAGTCCTGGCGACCCTGCCGGCACGCGGCGCAGACCTCGTGGTGGCAGGGGCGCCGGACCATCGGCACGACCAGGTCGCCGCGCCGGACGCGCGTCACGGCCGGGCCGACGTCGATCACTTCGCCGAGCGACTCATGGCCGATGACGAGATGCTCGATGCCGTCGGGCGGTGTGCCGTACTCGAACGAGCAGATCTCTCGATCGGTGCCGCAGACGCCGACGTCGAGCATGCGCAGCTTGACGTGGGTCGGCTCGGCAATCTGCGGCGCCGGGCAATCAATCAGTTGAACTTCGCGGGTGTGGGGGACGACAGCGATGGCTTTCATGCGCCCTCTGATGCCGGACCGTGCGCGCGGGTTTCAGGGGCCGGCTTGTGAGCCGTCGGGGCGCGTGCTTGAAAGGCGGGCATGATCCGCGTGCCCGCCAGCTGGATTGCTGTCGTCGTCTTCGTTCTGAGCGCCTGCGCCAGGCCGGCGCCGGCGCCGATGCCGCCGCCGCCGACGCCGGTGGCGGGCATCTACTACGAAGAAGAGCTGCGGCCGGTCGAACAGGTGCAGGTCGAGATCACCGGCTTCGAGGAGACGCCGACCGCCAACGGCCAGCTGGTGATCGTGGCCGGCACGCTGGTCAACCGCGGTGCCAAGGCGACGACGGCCCTGCAGGTGAGGATCAACGCGCTGGACGAGCACGACGAGGTCGTCATGAGCGTGTACGCCGCGACCAGCAGCGAGCAGGTGGCGGTGAATGGCGAGGCGACCTTCAGCGCCACGATGCTGAACCGCCCGGAAGTGCGCCGCTACCACGTCGAAGCGATCGCGCGCTGACCCGCATGCCGATCAAGATCGCCACCTGGAACGTCAACTCCCTGCGCGTGCGCTTGCCGCAGGTGCTGGAGTGGCTGGCGGCCATGCAACCCGATGTGTTGGCGCTGCAGGAGACGAAGCTCCCGGACGCCGACTTTCCGATCGACGAGATCGCCGCGGCCGGCTACCGCGCGGTGTTCGCGGGGCAGAAGACCTACAACGGCGTGGCGACGCTGGCGCGCGAGGCGGGCGCCGACGTGCTGCGCGATCTGCCGGCGCTCGACGACCACCAGCGGCGCGTTCTGGTCGGCACCTTCTCCGGCGTGCGCGTGGTCAATGTGTACGTGCCCAATGGCGAAAGCGTCGGCTCGGACAAGTACCAGTACAAGCTGCACTGGTTGGAGCGACTCGAAGCGTATCTGACGGCCGAGCTGGCGGCACACCCGCGCCTGGTGGTGCTGGGCGATTTCAACATCGCTCCGGAACCGCGCGACGTGTACGACCCCAAGGAGTGGGAGGGGCGCGTGTTGTTCAGCGAGCCCGAGCGCGCCGCCTTCCGCCGCTTGCTCGATCTCGGACTGAGCGACAGCTTCCGCCTCTTCGAGCAGCCCGAGCGCGCCTACAGCTGGTGGGACTACCGCATGAACGCGTTCCGCCGCAACCGCGGCTTGCGCATCGACCACGTGCTGGTCAGCGCCGCGCTGCGCACGGCCTGCACGGCCAGCCGCATCGACATTACCCCGCGCCGCAACGAGCGGCCATCCGACCATACGCCGGTGGTGGCCGAGTTCGGGGGTAGTTGAGCTGAGTGGCGAAGGACCGGGGTTAGTTCGACAGCAAGACCCTGGCGGCTTCGACCGCTTCAACCGTCCCGGCGACGGCCAACAAATCGTTCGGCTGCAGAGTTTCCTTCCCGGTCGGGATGAGCAGACCGTCGGCGCCGCGCACGATGGCGAGGACGGTGGCACCGGTCAGCCCGCGCAGGTTCAGCTCCGCAAGGGTGCGACCCACCGCCGTGCTGTCGGACATCACGCGAATGGGGATCGGCGCACCCAGGCCGGGCAGCAGTCGATCGAGCTGTGCGATGTCGGCGGTCGGCACTTGCTCGCTCGGTGGGCGTCTCGCCTGGCGCGCCAGCACCTCGACGATCGCTTGTGCGCCGGCGCGTGCGTGCTCCTGCAGATTGGCGGCGCTGCGCCACAAGGCGAAGGCAAGCAGCGCGAGAGCAATGGCCATGGCACCCGCGCCGCCATAGGGTGGCAGGAACGGCTGCGTCACTGCCACGAGCGGCACGCCGACGAGCAGCAGCACACCGAGCTCGATGGTGAGTACCAAGACGCGGCGCGGGGCCGCGGCCGTGTCCGCTCGGCCTTCGCTCAGCGGCAACGCCTTCGAGGCGATGACCTGGGCGAGCGCCACCGTGCAGCGCGCGATTCCGATGCAGAACGGGATCGCCAGGGCGACCGCGGCGATCACGACCGCCAGCCAGACGAGCGGATCGGGCAGCAGGCCGACGGCGCGCAGTCGTTCCGTCATCGACTCGCCCCAGACCGACACGGCGATCGCGATGGCGGCCAACAGGGCCGCGTCGAGCAGCAGGTAGAGGCCGAGCTGTCGCATGCGCCGGCCCAGTGTGGGCTCGGGAGGCTGCGCGCGCAGCTGTTCGACCCAGGTGCCGTAGAGCGAAACGAAGGTCTGGATGGGGGTCGGCAGATGGCGGTCGATGTAGTTGGCCACCGGATCCGAAGCGCGGATCAGCCACGGGGTCAGCAGCGTCGTCGCGGCCGACACGGCCACGGCGATGGGGTAGAGGAACTCGCGCGTGGCGCCGAGGGTCAGGCCGAGCCCGGCGATGATGAACGAGAACTCGCCGATTTGCGCCAGGCTCATGCCGGCTTTGATGGAGGTGCGGATGCCCTGGCCGGTGAGGAACACGCCGATGCCGACGCCGGCGAGCTTGCCGGCGACGACGACGGCGGTGAACACGACGATGGCGAGCCAGTACTGCGCGATGACGACCGGATTGATGAGCATGCCGACGGCGACGAAGAAGACCGCCGCGAACATGTCGCGGATCGGCTGGATGAGATGTTCGACGTGTTCGCCCTCGCCCGACTCGGCGACGAGGGCGCCGCCGAGAAACGCTCCCAGGGCCACCGAGTAGCCCATCGATTGGGCGAGCAGCGCGAAGGCAAAACACAGCCCGACGCTGGCGACGATCGTCGTCTCCGGCCGCTCGAGGCGTACAATCGCGCGCATCAACCGAGGGACGAGCAGCATCCCGCCGCCGATCATGAAGGCGAGGAAGGCCAGGAGCGCGCCGGAGGTGGCGGCCAGGCTCCCGAGGGTCAGGCTCGTTCCGGCCGAGAGCGTGGTCAGGACCGCGAGCAGGAAGATGGCGATCAGGTCCTCGACGATCAACACCCCGAACACGATCTCGGCCAGCGTGCCGCGGATGTTTTGTTCCTCGAACGCCTTGACGATGATGGTGGTGCTGGAGATGGCGATCAACGCGCCCGTGTAGAAGCTCTCCAGCGCGGTCCAGCCGAACATCTGCGCCACCAGGTAGCCGAGCCAGACCATGAGGCTGGACTGAATGATCGCCACCAGGCCGGCGGTGGGCCCGATACGAAACAGCTTCGCGAAGCTGAAATGGAGGCCGAGGGCGAACATGAGCAGGATGACCCCGAGCTCGGAGAGCGCATGGATCGTGTCCTCATCGGCAAAGAGCGGGAACGGCGTGTGCGGGCTGACGATCGCCCCGGCGAGCAGGTAGCCGAGGATGACCGGCTGGCGCAGCTTCTGGAAGATGACCGTCGTGGCGGCGGCCACGCACAGCACGAGCGCGAGGTTGACGAGGAACTCGTGGGCGCCGTGCATGCGACGTCAGAGGTAGCATGCCCGGCGGGGCTTTTTGAGTCACCGCCGCCGGTTGGTGTCCCGGCGGCGGATGCTCGGGCGCGGCTCAGTTGCGAATTTGCAAGCCGTCGGCGTCGTTCTGGAGCACCGTCGTGGTGGACGCGTCGAAGACACTTTCGATGCAGTCGCCGTCGGAGCTGACGAGCTGGACGGTGAGGCGCGTATCGAGGGCGAGCGGCAGAACCGGCGGCTGTACGAGCGGGCCGCGGGCGAACATCTTGACGCTGTTTGCACTGAGAATGAGCTTGCGCACGCCGTTGGGGCTCAGGTCGCGGTCGCGGTATTTGCCGAACGCATCGACCTGCCAGCACTCGTTCTCGAAACACACCCCGCTCGGCGGCACGACCAGGGTGCCGACCAATTCCGGCGCCGCGGCGCGTTCGTCGTACATGCACACGGCGAGCGCTTCCTCGTCGCCGCTGTCGGGCATGTCGTCGTCGCCGAACGGCGAGAGCGGCGGCGGGGCGGCGGGACGCGCCCACTTCCACTGCACCAGGTCCTTGATGTTCTTGATCGAGCACGGCGCGACCGGGTCGTCGCAGCCCGTGTTGCGGATGCGCAGCAATGCGCGCCCCGAGGCGACACAGCCGGTGTGCGGGGTGGGGGCACACAGTTGCGGGTCGGCGTAGCGCTGGGCGTAGACGCCGAAATCGCTGCCATCTTGTAGCTCGCTGTTCCACACCACCAGGAAGCTGCCATCGGCCGGGTTCATCGCGACGTCCGGATCGCCCTGCGAGCGCTTCACCCAGCTGTTGACCAGAAACTCGCGCCCGACGGGCTCTCCGGCACTCGTGTACTGTTGCGCGAAGCTGCCCCAGCGCTGTCGGCCCTCTTGATTGTAGCTCTCCCAGACGACGACGAAGCTGCCGCTGCTGCTCATCGCCAGCCGCGGGTTGCGTTGGCGGTCGAAGAAGAACGTGTTGACCTGCGCCTCGCTGCCCATCGGCAGGGCCGCGCCGTCGTAGCGCCGCAGGAACACGCCCATCCCTTCACCGTCCTGCGTGTTGCTGCCCCACGCGACGACGAAGCTGCCGTCGGTGTTGATCGCGGCGGCCGGTACGGACTGGTGGAAGGGGATATAGGTGTTGACCTGGAACTCGGAACCCAGCCGAGCCCCGTCGAACGCCAGGCGCTGGGCGAAGATGCCGCGGTCGAAGGAGCCTTCCTGACCGAGGCTCTCCCACATGACGAGCCGCTCGCCGTTTGCCGATGGCTGACAGGCGATGCGCGGCGCCCCCTGCAGCGAGGCGGTGTAGGTGTTGATCTGCGACTCGCTGCCCACCGGGTTCATCGAGGCGTCGAAGCGCTGGCCGAAGATGCCGGCATCGCTGCCGTCCTGTTCACGGCTCTCCCAGACGGCCAGCACGTTGCCGGAGGTATCGGAGCACAATTCGGGCGTTTCCTGCGAATTGAACGTGTAGGTGTTGACCTGGAACTCGGCGCTGGCGGGGAGGGCGGAGGCATCGAAGCGGCGGCCGAAGACACCGAAGGACTGCCCGTCCTGGCCGAAGCTCTCCCACAGCACCGCGAACCCGCCGTCCGGCAAGCCGGTCACGACAGGGTTCGCCTGGTCGCCGGTTGTATAGGTGTTGACTTGAAACTCGCTGCCGAGCGCGTTGCCCGAGGAGTCGTAGCGACGGCCGAAAACGCCGTTGCCCTCGCCGTCCTGGCCAGCGCTCTGCCAGACGACGACGTACTGGCCGTTCGCCGTATTGAACGCGACGCGCGGTGCCTGTTGTGGCCCAGCGGTGGCCTCGTTGATGCGGAACTCGTTGCCGAGCGGTGTGGCGGCCCGCGCGACCATTGGGGTGGCGGCGCAGGTCAGGGCGACGATGAGACGGATGATCGGATTTCGCTGCGTCATCTTGCGGTCCTCTGCCTTCCTCGAGTCGGTGCTCGGCTCAATCGGTCCGGTCGCGGAACCAGTCCTTGCGGTTCCGATTCACCGGCTCGCGGAACTCGGCGGCCCAGCAGTTCAGGTTTGGCTCGGGCGTCGCGTTGTTGATCACCTGGACGATGACCTTGCTGTCGACGTTCAACGGCATCGGGAACTCGGGGATGTTCTCGCCGCGCGCGACGACGACGACCTTGCCGCGACCCGGGCCGCCGGCCTTGACGCGCATGGCGAGCATGCCGTCGTTCTCGCGCAGCGGATCGCGGTACTTGAACTTCTTGCCGGCCTTCTTCCAGCACGGGCGCGACTTGGTGCGCTTGCGGTTGAAGCACTGGCCGCCCGGTGGGACGTTGAACTCCGCGATCAGCCCCGGCGTGTCGCCGCTCTCGTCGTAGATGCAGACGGAGTACATGGTGGTGTTGACCGGGTCTCCCAGGACCGCGAGGTCGGTGGCTTCCACCTTGGCGAGGCGGAACAGCATGCGGTCGCGCGCGGGGTTCTTCTGCTTCTTGACCTGGAAGATGCCCTTCTTCGATTTCGTCGACATCCTGCAGTTCTCGACCGGGAGCAGCGGACAGCGCGGCGGCACCACCGGTGTCGGCGTATCGCCAACCGGGGTGAACGTGGCCGACGGTGTCGGTGTCGGAGTCGCCGTGCCGGTCGCGCTCGGTGTCGGGGTCGGGGTCGAAGTGGGGGTTTCGGTCGGCGCCTCGGTTGCCGTCTGAGTCGGCGTCTCCGTCGGCGTGTCCGTCGCCGTTTCGGTCGGCGTCGCGGTCGGAGTGTCCGTCGGCGTTTCCGTCGGCGTGTCAGTGGGCGTGTCGGTCGGCGTTTCCGTCGGTGTGTCCGTCGGCGTCGGGGTGTCGGTATTCGTCGCCGTCGGGGTGGGCGTTTCGGTCGGTGTCGCGGTTGGCGTCTCTGTCGGTGTCGCCGTGTCGGTCGCCGTCGGGGTGGCCGTCGGCGTAGCCGTGGGAGTCGGCGTGTTGGTTGGGGTGTGGGTCTCCGTCGGCGTGCCCGTCGGCGTGATCGTCGGTGTGTTGGTGGGCGTGTGCGTCGGCGTCGCGGTGTCTGTCGGCGTGCGTGTCGGCGTGGAGGTGTTGGTCGGCGAGCTGGTGGGCGTACTGGTCGGTGTGCTCGTCGGCGTGTTGGTCGGCGTGCGCGTCGGCGAACTGGTCGGTGTCGCGGTATCCGTCGGCGTGCTGGTGGGCGTGTTGGTCGGTGTGTTGGTCGGTGTGGCGGTGTTGGTCGGCGAGCTGGTTGGCGTACCGGTCGGTGTGCTCGTCGGCGTGTTGGTCGGCGTGCTGGTCGGTGTGGCGGTGTTGGTCGGCGAGCTGGTTGGCGTACTGGTCGGCGAGCT
>CAYVUV010000396.1:0-3145 GCA_964455095.1 uncultured Binatia bacterium (SeqCode) | reverse complement strand
CTCCCCCTCCTTACCAAGGAGGGGGCCGGGGGAGGTCGATTCAGACGCGGAGGAACCTCCCCTAGCCCCTCCTTGGCAAGGAGGGGGACCGGATCGGAGGGAACCGGATTGGGGCCCGCGCCCCACCCCGCGCTTCTTCATTGACAATTCGAACAACCGCCGAGTACGGTCATGGTGCCTTCTGCGCTTCGGCGTAGGAAGGCGTCGGCCCGCGGGAGCACGGGCGGATCACCACACACGTCGCTCACTCGGCGACCAACAAAAATCAATGGAGTACCGCCCTATGCGACGCTTGTTGCTCGCCGCACTATTGCTGTTGTCTTCTCCCCCGCTCGCCCACGCCGCTGATCAGGCGGTGCTCGGCAAGATGCTCCTGGTCAAGAACTCGAGCACGCCGGACAAGCGCAAGATCATCATCAAGGCGCTGGAAACCGGCAGCGGCGATACCCTCGTTGGCGATCCGGTGGCGAACGGCGCCGCGCTGACGGTCAACGGCTACGGCGGCACCAACAGCACGCAGACGTTCCCCATGCCGGCCGGGACCAACATGGCCGGTAAACCCTTCTGGAAGGGCGACGCGACGAAGGGGTTCAAGTACAAGGACGCAGCCGGGGAGAACGGTCCGGTCAAGACCGCGCAGATCAAGAAGACCGCCAGCGGCATCTTCCAGGTCAAGGCCATCGTCGACGCCAAGCTCGGCGCCGTGTCGGTCGTGCCCCCCAATGACGGCACCGGTGGATGCGCGTTGCTGTCGATCACCGGCGGCGATTCCTACAGCGTCCGCTTCGCCGACGGCACCATCAGCAACAAGGGCACAAAGCAGTTCAAGGTATCGGATCCGGCCACGGCCGGGTCGTGCGTCACCTGCGGCAACGGCTTCCTCGATCCAGGCGAGCAGTGCGACGCGCCCGGCTCGTCGTGCGGCGAAGGTGTCTGCCAGAGCGACTGCACCTGCCCCTGCGAATTCCTCGATCCGAACCAGTGCCTGTTCCCGTACCCCAGCGACTACCTCACCAAGGAAGATGGGACCACCGACACCGGCCGGCGCGTCCACTACTCACTCGCCACCATGCCGGTGAACGCGTCGCTGGTCCCGGTGCAGCCCGGTGACTACAACCTGAACGACGGCTTCAGCCCCGGCACCAGCATGTTGCTGCGCATCCCCGGCGTCGATCTCGCCATGACCGGCGCCGCGCCGATCACCGACATCGAACGCTCGCTGTACGCCAGCTCACCCGTCGTGCTGGTCAATGCCTCGACCCTCGAGCACCACCTGCAGTGGAGCGAGCTCGACGCCAACGCCACCAGCGAGGCGACGCGCGCGATGATCATCCGCCCGGCCGTCAACCTGGACGAAGGCACGCGCTACATCGTCGCCTTGCGGCGCATGAAAGACGGCGCCGGCGTGACCATCCAGCCCAATGCCGACTTCCTCGCCTACCGCGACGGGACGCCGACCGGCAACCCGGCCAAGGAGGCGCGCCGGGCGCACATGGAAGAGATCTTCACCACCCTGGCGGCGGCCGGGGTGCCGCGCAGCGATCTCTACATCGCCTGGGACTTCACCGTCGCCAGCCAGCGCAACATCACCGAACGCATGCTCTTCGTGCGCGACGACGGCTTCGCACGCCTCGGCGTCAACGCCCCGCCGTTCAACGTGACGCTGGTCGAAGACGAAGTCGACAGCCGCATCTTCCGCCGCGTGACCGGCACGTTCCAGGTCGAACGCTACGTCAACAGCACCACGGCCGGCGCGCGCTTCGTGCTCGATGCGAATGGCCTCCCCATCCATCAGGCGACAACGCAGCCGGCGAACTTCGTCTGCATCATCCCGCGCGCCGCGTTGTTGAGCGCCACCGACCCCGCCGTCCCGGCCCGCGCCTCGATCTACGGCCACGGCCTGCTCGGATCGCACAACGAGGTCGGCTCCGGCAACGTCCGCGACATGGCGAACGAACACAACTTCGTCTTCTGCGCCACCAAGTGGATCGGCATGGCCGACGAAGATGTGGGCAACGCCATCGGGATTCTGCAGAACTTCACGAACTTCCCCAGCCTCACCGACCGCCTGCAGCAGGCGATGTTGAACCAGCTGTTCCTGGCGCGGTTGATGATCCATCCGCAGGGCTTTGTCTCCCATGCGGCGTTCCAGGACTCCTTCGCCACGCCGGTGATCGACACCAGCGCCGTCTTCTTCGACGGCAACAGCCAGGGTGGCATCTTCGGCGGCACGGTGATGTCGATCGCGCAGGACATCACCCGCGGCGTGCTCGGCGTGCCGGGCATGAACTACTCGCTGCTGTTGACCCGCAGCACCGACTTCGCCCTCTACCAGGCGATCATGAATCCGGCCTACCCGAACGAGATGGAGCGGCCGCTGCTGTTGGCGCTCATCCAGATGTTGTGGGACCGCTCGGACCCGAACGGCTACGCGCACCACATGACCACCGATCCGCTGCCCAACACGCCGCCGCACAAGGTGCTGCTGCACTTGGCGTTCGGCGACCATCAAGTGAGTAACGTCGCCACCGAGATCGAGGCCCGCACCATCGGCGCCTCCATCCACCAGCCGGCGATCGCGCCCGGACGCCACACCGACGTTGACCCGTACTTCGACATCCCGGCGATTCCGAGTTACCCGTTCGACGGCTCGGCACTGATCATCTGGGACAGCGGCTCGCCGGCACCGCCGATCGTCAACCTGGCTCCTTCGATGGGGGTGGATCCGCACTCGCACCCGCGCAACTCGGCCATCGGGCGGACGCAAAAGTCGGACTTCCTCCAGGCGGTCGGTGGCGCGGTCACCGACGTCTGCCTGGGCATCCCCTGCGTGCCGTAACCTGACCGCTCGGGAGGCGCAGGTCGCGGCCAACGCTGCGACCTGCGTCTCCAGGATTGCATTCGGCTTCTCCGGAATCTGACTCCCCCTCCTTGCCAAGGAGGGGGCCGGGGGGAGGTCGATTTCGAATGGGCCGCTGCGCGATGCTTTGGCGAGACGTGAGCTGCGACCTCCCCTGAAGATCATCTGGAAGGCCTCACCCCACGGGTTGTAACGTTCGGTTGAACCGGACCGACGCAACCAACCCGTGGGGAGGAGGTGTGGAGATGAATGGATTGTACTGTGGGATCGATCTGCATTCCAACA
>CAYVUV010000395.1:0-9089 GCA_964455095.1 uncultured Binatia bacterium (SeqCode) | reverse complement strand
TCATGCTGCGCCGGGTGTTCGACAACCTGATCAAGAACGCCATCGAGGCAATCGAGGAGCCCGGCGGCGAGGTCGTGCTCTCCGCCCACGTCTCATCGCCCGGTCGCATCTCTATGATTGTGGCGGATTCTGGTTCCGGCGTACCGGAAGGAGTCGACGTGTTTCGGCTCTTCGAGACAACCAAAGCCGACGGCACAGGTATTGGCTTGGCAATTGCTCGCCAGCTGGTCGAGGCGCTCGGTGGACAGATCGGTCACGCGCCTCGTCAGCCGCGCGGTACGGTTTTCCGCATCGAATTGCCGATCAGTGGACCGACGGGCGGGAAACCTCATGGTGTTTTTGATCGATAGCGACGACGACTTTCGCGAAGCGCTGGCGGCCAACTTTGCCGACGACGGCCACTCGGTATGCCAGTACGCCAGCCCGGCCGACGTGCCGCCGCTAGCGTCGTTCGAAAGCCTGACGGTGCTGATTCTCGACTACCAGATGGACGGCGAGAACGGGCTGTCATTTGCCGACCGCTTCCACCGCACCCACCCGGACGTCCCGGTGGTGATGCTGGCGGTCTACTGCAGCGACTACCTCGCCACCGAGGTTCAGGCGCGCGATTTCATCACCCTGCGGCGCAAGCCGGTCGACTACGAGGAACTGGCGGCAACACTGCCGGCACCGCAATCGAAGCGGCGCCTCGACAGTCATTAGGCTACAGTGGCCCTCCTACGGCCGCGGCGTGGGCGCGGCCTGGTTGAGGTAGGTGACGATCCGTTCGAGCTCCGCCGCGCTCAGCGGCGGGTTGACGTGCGGCATGGATGGCTCGTGGTCGCGCAACATGTGCCAGACGTCGCGCCGCAGCGCCTCCGGATCGCTGCGCGCGAAGTAGGCGCGATCGAAGATGACGGTCGGCACCGCGTAGGACTCGCCGAAGCTGCCGCGGCCGACGCCGTGTTCGCCGTGGCAGGAAGCGCAGTACTGCGTGTAGGTAGCGTAACCGGGTGACAGCAAGCGCACGAACGCGGCGACGTCGCGGGCTGACGCCTCGCTCACACGAGGCGTCAGCGCCGGCATGCCGGCGCGCCCGTGACGCACCGCGACGATCAGCTCGCCGGCACTGGTGGCCTGCTGATACTGCAGCGAGCTGAGATCGCGCGGCGGTCGCACGCCGGGCGGCAGCGCCGCGCCGCCGGGGTGGCCAAACGGGCCGTGGCAGGAAGCGCAGCGGGCGCTGAAGATCGCCTCGCCCGCATCCCAGGCGCGCCAGTCGACTTCGGACAGGCGCTTCAGAAAGGCGACCATCGCCTCGGTGTCGCGGGCGCGCATCTGCAGCGGCTCGACATCGACCTTCAGCGGCGCCGCCCCCTGCCCGCTCAAGCGCTCGGCGAGCTGCGCCGGCGGCACCTGCGTCAGCACGCCGTCGTACAGGTCGCGCGGCCGGCGCGCGAAGACGGAAGCCAGCGGTCCGTCACCGCGGCCGGCGGGACCATGGCAGGAGGCGCAGCTGCGCCGGTAGAGCACCTCGCCGCTCGGCGATTCGGCCCGAGCCACTGCGCCCAGCGGGGCGGCCACAAGGATGGAGACCAATATCGCGCCGACGGCTCGCATACGCACGATCCTATCGCACGCAATCGATGGGCCAGTCGACACATCCAGCGCGCGGTGCCGCTTGTGCTCCGCTTTCGCGTCGCCAGCCATGCTCGCCTTCCGAAAGCTGAGAATGCCGCCCCCGCGCCGAGACCAGCGCGGTCGCGTTGCAATCGAGGCGCACGCGGCCCGCGCCTTGCTCATCGCCATCCGCAGCCGCCGCACGCGATGCACGACGCATCGCCGCCGCCGCGCAGACACGGGAGGGACAGATGAAAATCAAGCGCATCCTGGTGCCGGTCGATTTCTCGCCGCACTCGCAGGAGGCCCTGGAGTACGCGGCCGATCTGGCCAAACCGTTTGGTGCCGAGCTGGTGGTGATCTTCGTCATCGAGCCCATCTACTACGCCGGGCCGGACTACACGGGCCTGTCGTCGCCGGTCGTGGCCGGGCTGGTCGAGGAGCAGCGCAAGAGCGCGCGCGAGGAGCTGGCGCGCCTCGAGAAGCAGTACGGCAAGCGGCGCATCAAGCTGCGCGCCGTGACGCAAACCGGCATGCCGTATCGGGTGATCGCCGACAGCGCCAAGCGGCTGAAGGCGGACCTGATCGTCATGGCGACACACGGGCGCACCGGCATGTCGCACCTGTTGATGGGCAGCGTCAGCGAGCGCGTCGTGCGCATCGCCACCTGCCCGGTGCTGACCATGCACCCCGCCCGCCCGCGCCGCCGCAAAGCAGCCAAGCGGCGCTAACAACTGGCGCGCGCTTCCGCCGCTCAGTTCTCGATGCGGCGGAAGTGGCGCGCCAGGCCGGCGACGTGCAGGGCTTTGTAGACCTCCGGCGTCGCGCCGCGCAGGCCGACACGCCCGGCGTCGCCGCTGGAGACGAGCTCGGCGAGCGCGCGCAACGTGGCGACGTCGATCACCGGCAGAGCACTGAGGTCGATCACCGCCTCGCCCCGCGGCGCCTGCGCCAGCGCCTGACGCAGGCGCGCGACGGCAGCGCCGGCCGCCGACAGCTCGAGCGCGATCGTGGTCATGAGACCCCCCGGCCGTCATAGGCCGTGTGCAGGAGCTGTTCGAGCTCGTGCATGAGCGGCATGCGCGGATTGGAGCGCAGGCTGATGTCGTCGAAGGCGCCGGCGACCAGGGCCGGTATCGCCTGTTCGAACGCCGCGCGATCGACGCCGGCGGCGCCGATCGAGGTCGGCATCCCGCACGCCTCGAGCAGCTCGAACAGCCGTGCGATCAGAATGTCGACGCGCTCGGCGACCGATTGCCCGCCCCAGTTCATGCTCGCCGTCACCGCCGCGTACTTCTCGTGCGCGACGTAGGCGGTGACGTTGGGAAACGGCATGAACTTGCTCGGCAGCGAGGCGTTGTAGCGCACCACGTAGGGCAGCAGCACCGCGTTGGCGCGCCCGTGCGGCAGGTGAAAGGCGGCGCCGAGGCTGTGCGCCAGGGCGTGATTGACGCCGACGAAGGCGTTGGCAAAGGCCAATCCGGCCATGCACGCCGCGTTGTGCATCTTGGTGCGCGCCTCGAGGTCGTTGCCGTCGCGGCAGGCGCGCGGCAGGTACTCGAAGACCAGGCGCGCCGCCTGCATCGCCAGCGCGTCGGTGTACTCGGAGGCGAAGACCGAGACCACCGCTTCGAGCGCGTGCGTCAGCGCGTCGAGACCGGTGTCGGCGGTCACCGACGGCGGCAGGCCGCGCACCAGATCGGGATCGAGGATGGCGATGTCCGGCGTCAGCGAGTGGTCGTAGAGCGGCACCTTGCGGCCGCGCTCCTCGTCGCTGATCACCGCAAACGGCGTCACCTCGGAGCCCGTGCCGCTGGTGGTCGGGACGGCTACCAGGACGATTGGCGCCCCCTGCGCGCGCGGGTACTCGATGACGCGCTTGCGCGGATCGAGAAAGGTGGTCGCCAGGTCGTGGAAGGACAGCTCGGGACACGTGTAGAAGAGGCGCATCGCCTTGGCGGCGTCGATCACCGAGCCGCCGCCGACCGCGATCAGATGATCGGGGCGCCAGACGCGCATCGCCTCGACGCCGGCGGCGACCACGCGCTGGGTGGGCTCGATCTCGACGTCGTCGAAGACGTGGATCGAGGTGCCGGGCCGCAGGTGCGCGCGCACCCGCTCGACCAGGCCGAGGTCCTCGAGGTCCTTGCTGGTGACGATGAGGGCGACGCGCGCGTCGAGGTCGCGCAGGTTCTCCAGCGAGTGCTGGTTGAAATAGATGCGGTTCGGGGCGCGGAACCACTGGTGCGCCGGCGTGCGCGCGGCGATCTGCTTGATGTTGAGGTAGTGGCGCACGCTGACGTTCTCGATCGTCGAGTTGCCGCCGCCGGTGCCGCAGCCGAAGGAGAGGGTCGGCGTCAGGCCGTTGTAGACGCCGCCGAGCGCGCCCACCGACGACGGCGAGTTGACGATGATGCGCCCGGCGTTGAGCGTCGCGCCGTAGCGCTCGACCACCGCCTGGTCGGTGCAAAAGATCGAGGCCGTGTGGCCGACGCCGCCGAAGTAGAGCACGTCCATGGCGGCGTTGATCGCCTCCGCCTCGCCGTCGACCGGCAGGATGCCGAGTACCGGAAAGAGCTTCTCGCACGACAGCGGGTGGGCGCGCCCGACGCCGGCGAGCGGCGCCAGCAACAGCTTGGTGCCCGGCGCCACGGCCAGGCCGATCTCCTGCGCCAGGCGCTCGGCGCTCTGCCCGACCGCCTGGGGCTGCATGCGTCCGTGCTCGGCATCGATCACCGTGCGCGACAGCAGCGCCACCTCCTCGGCGTTGCAGACATGGGCGCCATGCTCGGCGAACAGCCCCACCACCGCGTCGTAGCAGGGGCGGTCGACCAGCACGGTCTGCTCGGAGGCGCAGGCGGTGCCGTTGTCGAAGGTCTTCGAGGTGAGGATGTCGACCACCGCCATGCGCAGGTCGGCGCTGCGGTGGATGTAGCACGGCACGTTGCCGGCGCCGACGCCGAGGGCCGGCTTGCCCGAGCTGTAGGCGGCGCGGACCATCCCCGGTCCGCCGGTGGCGTCGATCAGCGCCACGCCCGGATGCTGCATCAGATAGCGCGTGTCGTCCTGTTCGATGTCCTCGACCCAGCTGATGAAGCCCTCCGGCGCCCCCGCCGCCAGGCCGGCTTCGTACATGATGCGGGCGGCGGCGTTGGAGCACTCGCGGGCGTAGGGATGCGGGCAGAAGATGATGGCGTTGCGCGTCTTGCCGATCATCAGCGACTTGAACAGCACCGTGGCCGTCGGGTTGGTGACCGGGGTGACACCGAGCACGACGCCGACCGGCTCGGCGACCTCGCGCAGATTGCGCTCGGGGTCCTCGCGCAGCACGCCGACGGTCTTCTCGTCCTTGATGGCGTGGTAGACGAACTCGGTGGCGATCATGTTCTTGACCGCCTTGTCCTCGACCAGACCGATGCGCGTCTCCTGTACCGCCTGCACGGCCAGCAGCTGCGCCGCCTCCAGGCCGCGAATGACCATCGCCCGCACGATGCGGTCGCAGTCCGCCTGGCTGAGCTGCGTCGCCGCGGCCGCGGCCAACCGCGCCCGCTCGACCAGCGTGTCGAGATAGGGACGCCGATCGGCGACCGGCGCGCCGCCAATCGACGCCGGCGCCGGGGCCGATGAGCCACGCCCGTCGAGGGCCATGAGCCTTTCCATGCGCAGATGGGGAGCAAGGCCGATGCCGCTCGGCTGGCGCATGCCCCATCCCAGGCCCGGCGGCGCTCGGTCGCAGGGATGGGAATCAGCCAAGCGTGCAATTCACGCCAGCGGAAGCGGTTACGCCGCGTGTCGCACCGCGTCGTGCGGGTGAACCTCGACCTCGTGCGGCGCCGAACCAGCCGGCGCGGCGCCGGCTACCCGATCGCCCGCGCCGTCACGCAGCAGGGCCAGGAACATCCCGACACAGGCGGAGAGCAGGATCCAGGCAATCAGCGCGCAGCTGCCGAACGAGATCAGCCCGGCAAGCGGGTCGCCCGGAAGGAACATGGGAGCGTTGAAAGGGTCCATAGTGACCTCCTTCGTCACGCCCCATCCATAGAGCAGCGGCCGTGCCAGGTGGCCACACCCCCACCCGACCGACCGGTCGGTCGGGTGGGGGTGTCAAACCTGGGGGCAGAATCGCAAGAAACGGCATGCATGCCGTGGAGCCTGTGCGCCATTCCTACAAATGCGAATCGCCGGTCCGTCGCGTCGCCGATATGAACCCTCACGCAGCAGCTGCCGATGCGATGTGTCGGTCGCGACCCTGGCAAGGCAATTGCGAAGGCCGCGAGCCGTGCCCTCACAATTGATTACCGTCGACGGAAACGAAGCCGCGGCATCGGTCGCGTACCGCGCCAATGAGGTGATCGCCATCTATCCGATCACGCCCGCCTCGCCGATGGGCGAGCTCGCCGATGCCTGGGCGGTCGAGCGCCGTCCCAACCTCTGGGGCTGCGTGCCGGAGGTCATCGAGATGCAGTCCGAGGGCGGCGCCGCCGGCGCCGTGCACGGCGCGCTGCAGGCCGGTTCGCTGGCGACGACCTTCACGGCCTCGCAGGGCCTGCTGCTGATGATCCCCAACCTCTACAAGATCGCCGGCGAGCTGACCCCGTTCTGCCTGCACGTCGCGGCGCGCGCCCTGGCAACGCATGCGCTGTCGATCTTCGGCGACCACTCCGCGGTCATGGCGGCGCGCCAGACCGGCCTGGCGCTGCTCGCCTCGGGCTCGGTGCAGGAGGCGCAGGACCTGGCGTGTGTCGCGCAAGCGGCCACCCTCGCCGCGCGCGTGCCGTTCTTGCACTTCTTCGATGGCTTCCGCACCTCGCACGAAGTCGCGAAGATCGCCGCGCTGTCGGACGACGACTTGCGCTGGATGATCGACGACGAGTTGATCCGCGCCCACCGCGCCCGCGCCCTCACCCCGGAGCGACCGGTGCTGCGCGGCACGGCGCAGAACCCCGATGTGTTCTTCCAGGCACGCGAGGCGTGCAACCGCTTCTACGATGCCTGCGCCGGCATCGTGCAGGCGACCATGGACCGCTTCGCCGCCCGCACCGGGCGCGCCTACCGCCTGTTCGACTACGTCGGTCATCCCGAAGCCGAGCGCGTGCTTGTCATGATGGGCTCCGGGGCGGAGACCGCGCACGAGACGGTCGACTGGCTGGTGGCACGCGGCGAGCCGGTCGGCTTGCTGAAGGTGCGGTTGTTCCGCCCCTTCGACATCGCCGCCTTTGCCGCCGCCCTGCCCGCCAGCGTGCGCGCGCTGGCGGTGCTCGACCGCACCAAGGAACCCGGCGCGGTCGGCGACCCGCTCTATCTCGATGTGCTCGGCGCGCTGCACGAGGCCGACGCGTCGCGGCCGCGCCCGGCGGCGGTGGTCGGCGGGCGCTACGGACTCGGCTCGAAGGAGTTCACGCCGGCGGCGGTGCGCGCCGCGTTCGATGCCCTGCGCGCCCCGCAGCCGCGCAAACACTTCACGCTCGGCATCGTCGACGACGTCACCCACACCTCGCTGCCGCTCGACCCCGACTTCGACATCGAGCCGGCCGAGTGCGTGCGCGCCGTCTTCTACGGACTGGGCGCCGACGGCACCGTCGGCGCCAACAAGAACTCGATCAAGATCATTGGCGAAGACACCGAGCATTTCGCCCAGGGCTACTTCGTCTACGACTCGAAGAAGGCCGGCGCGACGACGATCTCGCACCTGCGCTTCGGCCCGCAGCCGATCCGCTCCGCCTACCTGGTGCGCCGCGCCAGCTTCGTCGCCTGCCACCAGTTCGAGTTTCTCGACCGCTTCGACGTGCTCGGGACGTTGGCGCCGGGCGGCGTCTTCCTGCTCAACGCGCCGTTCGAGACCGAGAAGGTGTGGGACGAGCTGCCGCGCGAGGTGCAGGCGGCGCTGATCGAAAAGCGGGCTCGCTTCTACGTCATCGACGCCTACCGGGTGGCGCGCGACGCCGGGCTCGGCGGCCGCATCAACACCATCATGCAGACCTGCTTCTTCTCCATCTCCGGCGTGTTGCCGCCAGACGAAGCGATCGCGCACATCAAAGAGGCCATCGCCAAGACCTACGGCAAGCGCGGGCCGGTGGTAGTGCAGCAGAACGCCGCCGCCGTCGACGCGGCGCTGGCGCACCTGCACCAGGTCCCGCTGCCAGCAGACGTCAGCGCCACACACGGTCGGCCACCGCTGGTCGCCGCGGCGGCGCCCGACTTCGTTCAGCGCGTCACCGCCGTGATGATGGCCAACCGCGGCGACGACCTGCCGGTCAGCGCCTTCCCGGTCGACGGCACCTGGCCCACCGCCACCGCGCAGTGGGAGAAGCGCGGCCTGGCGCTCGAGATTCCGGTCTGGGACAGCGCCGTGTGCATCCAGTGCAACCAGTGCGCGCTGGTCTGCCCGCACGCCGCCATTCGCGCCAAGGTCTACGACGCCGACGCCCTGGCCGGCGCGCCGGCGACGTTCAAGTCGACGCCCTACCGCGCCCCGGATCTGAAGGGCATGACCTACACGATCCAGGTGGCGCCGGAGGACTGCACCGGTTGCAACCTGTGCGCGGTCGTCTGCCCGGCCAAGGACAAGTCCAACCCGCGCCACAAAGCCCTCGACATGCAGCCGCAGGCGCCGCTGCGCGAGCCCGAGCGCGCCAACTACGACTTCTTCCTCGCCTTGCCCGAGCTCGATCGCACCCGGCTACCCCGCTTCGACGCCAAGAGCACGCAGTTCCTGCAGCCGCTGTTCGAGTACTCCGGCGCCTGCGCCGGCTGCGGCGAGACGCCGTACATCAAGCTGCTCACGCAGCTGTTCGGCGACCGGCTGCTGATCGCCAACGCCACCGGCTGCTCGTCGATCTATGGCGGCAACCTGCCGACGACGCCCTACACCGTCGACCGCAACGGGCGCGGGCCGGCCTGGTCGAACTCGCTGTTCGAGGACAACGCCGAGTTCGGCCTCGGCTTCCGCCTCGCCCTCGACGCCCAGCGCGCCCAGGCGGAAGGATTGCTGCGCGAGCTCGCCGCGACCCTCGGCGACGAGCTGGTCGTCGCGCTGCTCGCCGGCAGCGCCGCCCACGACGAAGCGGGCCTGCTCGCGCAGCGCGAGCGCGTCGCGCTGCTGCGCCAGCGCCTGGCCGGCAGTGGCGCGCCGGCGGCGGCACTGCTCGCCGACGTCGCCGACAGCCTGGTGCGCAAAAGCGTGTGGCTGGTGGGCGGCGATGGCTGGGCCTACGACATCGGCTCGGGCGGCCTCGACCATGTGCTGGCGCAGCACCGCGACGTCAACGTGCTGGTGCTCGACACCGAGGTCTACTCCAACACCGGCGGTCAACAGTCGAAGGCCACACCGCTCGGCGCCGCGGCCAAGTTCGCCAGCGCCGGAAAGAGCACGGCGAAGAAAGACCTCGGCATGGAAATCATGAGCTACGGCCACGTCTACGTTGCGCGGGTGGCCTTCGGCGCCAAGGTCAACCAGGTCGTGCACGCTCTCGCCGAGGCCGATGCCTATC
>CAYVUV010000394.1:0-2533 GCA_964455095.1 uncultured Binatia bacterium (SeqCode) | reverse complement strand
CTGCCCTGCCCGTCGCAACCGAATCCGCAGAAGAGGTCCAGCTCGCAGTTTCGCAACAACGCCTCAAGCGCCTGCTTTCCTGATAGAAGTCGCAACAACGCGCGAAGGTGCTCCTCTAGCGGTTGCGAGCGGTCTAGACTGCAGCTCACGCTGCTCGATCCGGTCGCCCCGATATTCGACCGGATTCGATCATGCGCAGCAAGAGCTGCGGCAGTCGGATGCTTTCATGACTCTCCATGCTGGTCCCACGGCCCATCAGCGCCGCCCAACGGCCCCGTCGAGTGGCTGCACCGCGCGCGCGTCAGCGTTGGGATCCGTCATCGCCGCATACGACGATCAAGTCGGCGCCTTCGTCTCTCGACGGGGGCTCGAAGAATGTGGCGAAGCCGGCGAGGGCTGCGGGGGCGATCTCGAACTGGTAGGCGCCGGGGTCGCGGTTGCGGGCGGTGAGTCGGGCGCGCAGGACTTCGATCGGTGTGTCGATGAAATGGATCGCGGCCGCGGCGCCGAGAGAGCGCGCGCGGGCGATGTGGTGCTCGCGATCGGCGCGCAGGAAGAAGCCGTCATCGAGAATGACGTCGGCATCGCGGCGCAGGAGCTCGACCGCAACACTCCAGATCAGGTCGCGGCAGGCGTAGACGCGGCGGGCGTGCTCCGCGTAGCCGACGACCTCGACCGGATAGCGGCCGAAGCTGGTGATCAGCCAGCGATCGAGCGAGAGGTGCACGGCATCGCGCTCGCCCTTCAAGCGCTCGGCGTACGTCGTCTTGCCCGCGCAGGGAAGGCCGGAGATCAGGTGCAGTGTCGCGCGCGCTGGCATCGATACCCGGCCGTCCTCGCCCCGATCGCCCGATGAAGAACCCCGCCCCGTGCTTCGACAGGCTCAGCATGAGCGGAGCCCCTCCACTGTTTCAAGGGACTTCCCCGCTCAACCTGAGCCTGTCGAAGGGCATCTCTGGATTCTTCAAGCGGCGCCTGCTCGGCCAGCGCCCGGACTGGCGTTGGGTCAGTCGAGAATGAACTTGATGTCGATCTCGACGCGGTACTCGATGATCTTGCCCTTCTCGACCTTGACCTTCTGCGCCACCACCTCGCCGCCGGCGATGCCGCGCAGTGTCTTGCTGGCGCGGCTGATGGCCTCGTCGACGGCGTCCTGGAAGCCCTTCTTCGACGATGAGATCACTCGCGTTACCCGTGCTACTGCCATCATGCACCTCCCGTGGTTGTTTGCTGGCGCAGTGGAAACCCTTTCGACCGCACCTGTCAACCGAAATCGCCGTGCCGCTCGTGGCGCGCCGCGGCGCGCAGCGCCTGCCACAGCTCCGCGGCGCCTTCACCAGTGTCAGCGGAGAACGCAATCGGCGTCAGCCCCGCGCGGCTGCCCGCCGCGGCAGCGAGCAGCCGGGCGCGTTCGCTGCGTTTGATCTTGTCGATCTTGGTCGCCACCAGGATCGCCACCACGCCCTGCGCGTCGAGGAAGTCCAGCAGCGCCGCGTCGGCGTCCTCGACGCCGCGCCGCACGTCGATGATCACCACCACGGCGCGCAGCGTGCGCCGCCCGGTCAGGTAGTGCTCGATCAGCACCCGCCACTCGTCCTGCACCGCGCGCGGCACGCGGGCGAAGCCGTAGCCGGGCAAGTCCACAAACGTCAGCTCGTCGCCGATGGCGAAAAAATTGATCTGCTGCGTGCGCCCCGGCGTCTTGCTCACGCGCGCCAGGCCGTGGTGGCCGACCAGGCGGTTGAGCAGCGACGACTTGCCGACGTTCGACTTGCCCGCGAAGGCGATTTCGGGGCCGTGCGGTTTCGGGATGTGCTCGGCGCGCGCCGCGCCGGCGACGAAGCGCGCCGCGCCTGGGCGCGGGGGCTTGCCGCCGGCGCGATCGCTCATGTTACCCGGCCGCCGGGGCCTGGGCCTGCTTGGTGACCCCGCGGATGGTGTTGACGAAGGTCTCACGGTTGGCGCTGTCGAGCACCGCCTTCGGAAACGGCAGCGCGATCTTCTGGCGCGCGATCGACTCGTAGACGATGCGCGTGCGGGCGCCGTCGGGCGAGGCTTCGAGCTGGTACGAGCCTTCCAGGTCCTGCGTCTGCGTCTCGATGGTCTTGAAGGTGACGCGGTGCGCCGCCGGATCGCGGGTGAACTGCATCGTGTACGCCTGGATCGGCAGGTTGAGAGCCTGGAGATGCATCTCGAGCGTCTTGGTGTTGCCTTCCTCTTTGATCAGCTTCGAGAGCTTGATGTTGCTGATCGTCTCGGCCCCGCGTTCGACCCCCCACAGCGCCGCCTCGACCCGGGCGAGCGGGGCCTCGATCACCGAGACGAACCGGATGTGACTGGCCCCGGCATCATCCAGGGTGATGCTCTCCTCGACGATCTCTTTCGCTTCCTTCCACTTGTCCGCCTCGCGCTGCAACGCCATGACGTAGTAGCCCACCGCGGCCACCACCACCACGACCGCAATGCCGGCAATCGCCTTCTTGTTCATGAACCCCCCTCGTTCTGTTCGGCGCGGGGGGGGGCCCGGCCCCCC
>CAYVUV010000393.1:0-1546 GCA_964455095.1 uncultured Binatia bacterium (SeqCode) | reverse complement strand
TGCGTGGTTACTCCCTGGGTGATCGCCGCGGGCCTCGGCGGAAAGTGGGCGCCGCGGGCAATCGAACATTGTAGTGCCCGCGCGCAATCCGTGCCCGGGCCGCGCCGTGCGACCCCGCACTCGCAGGGTCCGCCGGCGCGGCCGCCCCGGTTCGTCCCGGGGCCGGTCCACGCCTTTCAGTCCGCCTGCTTGCGCAGGAAGGCCGGGATGTCGAAGCGCTCCACGCCGCTCTCCTCGAGCGCCTGCACCTGCGCGGCCGCCGACGCGCGCGGGCTGCGCCAGACGGTCGGCTGCTCGAACTGCTCGTAGTTGACCGGCGCGGCGGCGTTGTCCGTGCCGGTGCGCAGCTGCGTCTGGGGCACCAGCACCGGCTTGGCCGCGCGGCGGCCGATGCCGGTGGCCACCACGGTCACGCGCAGCCGGTCGGCCATGTTCTCGTCGAACACGGTGCCGTGGATGATCGTCGCGTCGTCGGCGCAGAAGGCCTTGATCGTGTTGATCACGTCGTTGGTCTCCTTCAGCTTCAGGCTGCGGCCCGCGGTGATGTTGACGATCACGCCGCGCGCCCCCTGCAGGTCGACGCCGTCGAGCAGCGGCGACGACACCGCCTGCTCGGCCGCGATCCGGGCACGATCGAGTCCGGCCGCCTCGCCGATGCCCATCATCGCCTTGCCCTGCTCGCCCATCACGGTCTTGACGTCGGCGAAGTCGACGTTGACCAGGCCCGGCACGTTGATGATCTCCGCGATGCCGGCGACGGCGTTGTGCAGCACGTCGTCGGCGCGCTTGAACGCGTCCTCGAGGCTGGCGTCGTCGTCCATCACCTCGAACAGCTTCTGGTTCAGCACGACGATCAGCGAATCGACGTGCTCGACCAGCTGGTCGATCCCCTGCTCGGCGATCTGCAGCTTCTTGGCGCCCTCGAAGTCGAACGGCTTGGTCACGACACCGACGGTCAGGATGCCCATCTCCTTGGCGATCTCGGCGACCACCGGTGAGGCGCCGGTGCCGGTGCCCTTGCCCATGCCGGCGGTGAGGAACACCATGTTCGCGCCCTCGAGCGCCTCGCGGATGTGCTCGCGCATCGCGTCGGCGGCGGCACGACCGGCCTCGGGCCGGGCACCCGCGCCGAGGCCGATCTCGCCGAGCTGGATCGTGCGCTCGGCCAGCGAGCGACGCAGCGCCTGCTTGTCGGTGTTCAGCGCGATGAACTCCACGCCCTGCACGCTGCGGTTGATCATGTGGTTGACCGCGTTGCCGCCGGCGCCCCCGACTCCGATCACCTTGATGACGGCGCCGTCGACTTCGGTTTCGATCATTTCAAAGCTCATGGTGCTGACCTCCTGGATGGTGGGAAGACAGACGGGAGAAGCTGAGCCGCAAGACGGCACACGCCCCCGCTGGCGCGGCCGCCCGGCCTCGCCTCTCCAGTCGCCCTTCCCGAAAGAAAACGGGGTGTTCAGAAATTCCCAAGGAACCACTCCTTCATGCGTCGCAGCGTCTCCTTGAACGATCCGGACTGCTCGGCCACCTTGCGGCCGCGCAG
>CAYVUV010000392.1:0-7665 GCA_964455095.1 uncultured Binatia bacterium (SeqCode) | reverse complement strand
CCGCTGCCGTGGCCGCTGCGCACGACCGTGCGCGCCTACCGGGCGCTGCCGTTGATCGTCTTTCGGCTCGAGGCACCTCGGGGTTGCGAGGGGTTGTCGACGGGCCGCTTCGAACAACCCAGCGCGGCCTGGCCGGTGTGGCACCCGACTCAGCGCCGAGCCGGCGGCGTGCCGGATGGATCCGTCCTGTACGGCCACCAGTACGCGGAATTCGCGTTGCCCGTCTTCGGTGATGCCGAGGGCCGCGGCTTTCTCTTTGCGCCGCATCGTCCGGCAGTGGTGGAGCCGCTGCTGTGCATTGCGCCCGACGGGCGGACGCTGCTGCTCGCGCCACTGGATCAGTTTCACGAGCAGATCATCGCGGTGCCGCGCGAGGCGGAGCACGCCGCCGACGGCGTGCGCTGCGGCTGGCATGGCGATCTCGAGCGCCTGCCGCCCGGCTTTGCGTCCGAGCTCGCGGTCTGGGCGGGGTCGGGCCCACGCGCGGTGCTCGACGACTGGGCCGCTGCGCTGCGCCGCCGCCACGCCACCGCGCGGCCGTCGCGCTATGCCGACGACGGCGTCGGCAAGCTGTCGTATTGGACCGACAACGGCGCCGTCTACTACTACCGCACCGAGCGCGATTGCGATTACACCACCACGCTCGAACGCGTCGTCGCCGACGCACGCGCGCGTCAGGTGCCGGTCAGCGCCCTGCAGCTCGACTCGTGGTTCTACCCGCACCAGCTCCTGCGCTCGGTGAGCGCCGAAGGCGCACCGATCGTGCCGCCGAGCGGACTGATGCGGTGGGAACCGCGGCCGGATTTGTTCCCGCACGGCTTCGCCGACCTGCGCGCGCGGCTCGGCGATCTGCCGCTGATCTTCCACAGCCGCCACTTTGCCAACCAGTCGCCGTACTTCGAGCGCTTCGACGCCTGGCGCGACGGCGACTACGCGCATCCGCAGGACGAGCGCCTCTCCGCCGAGATGCTCGCCGCGGCGGCGAGCTGGGGGGCGATCACCTACGAGCAGGACTGGATGGTCGAGTCGTTCCTCGGCGTGCGCGGCCTGCGCGCCGAGCCGGGGCGGGCGCGCGCCTGGCAGGAGTCGCTCGACCGCCTCGCCGAAGCGAATGGCTTGACCCTGCAGTGGTGCATGGCCAGCCCGGCCGACTTTCTGCAGACGCTGATGCTGCGCCGCGTGACCTCGATCCGCACCAGCGGCGACTACCGCTACCTGTTCGACAACGGCTTCAACTGGGTGTGGTTCCTACACACCAACGCCCTGGCGCGGGCATTGGGGCTGAACGTCTTCAAGGACGTCTTCCTCTCGCACGCCGCGGACGCGGAAGCCGGCGGCGAACCCTGCACCGAAGTCGAGGCGTTGCTGGCCGCGCTCAGCGCCGGCCCGGTGGGTATCGGCGACCGCATCGGCGGGACCAACCGCGAGCTGGTCATGCGCACGTGTCGAGAGGACGGCGTGTTGGTGAAACCGGACGCGCCGATCGCGGCCATCGAGCGATGCTTTCGCGCCAGCAGCTACTGGACCGCATCGCTGCTCGTAGGGGAGACGTACTCGGATCATCCCGCCGGCCGCTGGGTGTACGTCGCGACGTTGCATGCGGGATCGCGCCCGGAGCGCATCGCGGGGCGCGTCGAGCTGGCCGATCTCGGCGCGGCGCGGCCGTCGGGTCCGGTGATTGCGTACGACTGGCGGCGGCAGACATGGCAGCGCCTGGCGGCCGATGGTGGGTGGGACGTCGACCTGGCGCACCAGGGTTGGGACTACCGCGTGTTGTGCCCGCTGCTGCCCGGCGAGTGCGCGGTCTTCGGCGACGTCAGCAAGTACGCGACGGCCGGCGACCGACGCATTGCCGCGATCGGCGCTGATTCCGATCACCTGCGTTTTGCGGTCGAGGGCGCGCCGAACACTGCGGTCGATGTGCGCGGCTACGCGGCGACCGCGCCGGCCTCCGTCGAGGTGAATTCAGGCGCTCGCACGCGCGCACTATCACAGGCTCGCGGCGCTGCGACTGTGCCGGAGTTTTACCGCTGGGACGACAAAAATCGAGAGTGGGAGATTCGTGTTTTGCTGCACGACGAAGGCGAAGTGAACGTCCTTGTCCGCTGGCCGGTCGGCGGACGAGGAAAGTGACGCATCGCATATCGTTGACCGCGGCTCCAAGTTTCGCGCGCAGGTGAAGTCGCCGTGGCATGCGATTCGCTCGACCGGCCCGCACGATGCGAAGCGCGGCGCACCTCTTCGTCGTTTTAGTCGCCGTCGGTGCGTGGTTCTTCGCAGCCGCGGCGCCGGCGCACAGCACCACCTTTGTGCTGATGGATGAAGACGACCTGGCGGCGCAGTCGGTGGCGGCGGTGATCGGCCGGGTGCGGCGTGTCGAGGCGGTGGGCGAGACCGATGGTGGCGTGCGCACCTACGTGTACCTGGACGCGGAGCAAATTCTCTTTGGCACCGTGCCAGTTGGCTCGCTCGTCTTGCGCGAACCAGGCGGCCGGGTACGCGGGCGCAGCGAGAAGATCTTCGGTGCTCCCGAATACGCGACCGGCGAGCGGGTGCTCGCGTTTCTGAGTCAAAATGCCGATGGGACGCTGCGCACGACGGCGATGGCCATGGGCCGCTATCGCTTGGAAGCCGATGCCGCGGGGGCGCAAACTGCGACGCGAACGCTGGGTGAAGGGGCGGCGGTGTTCGATCCTGTACAGGGTCGCCTCGACGTGCGGCCGGCGCCGCGCCGTCGCCGGCTCGGGCGGTTGGTGGCTCGGCTCACCGGGGCGACCGGTGCCGCGCCGGTCCGCCCGCTGGTGACCAACCCGGCCGCCGTGCGTCAGGCGGTGCGAGCGCGCGCGCCGTTCACCTTCCTGGCCGCGCCGTCGCGCTGGTTCGAGCCAGACGACGATCTGCCGGTGGAGTTCCTGGTCGACGCCACCGGCGATTTCGGCGTCGGCGAGATCGAGTCGCGCGCCGCGGTCGCCGACGCCCTGGCGGCGTGGAGCGATGTCTCGACGTCGAGCTTGTTGCTGGCCGACGGCGGATCGATCGCCCCGACCGACTTCGCCGGGTGCACGGGTCCGAACCGCATCGTCTTCAACGACCCCGGTGGCGAGATCAACCCGCCGGTCGATTGCCGCGGCGTGCTCGCCATCGGCGGCTTCTGCTTCGACGAGCAGCAGCGCCGCACGGTGAACGGGGTCGACTTCAATCGCATCACGATCGGCAAGGTGACGCTCAACGACGGCTTCGCCGATTGCCGGTTCTGGAATCCGTGCAACGTCGCCGAGGTGGTGACGCACGAGCTCGGTCACGCGATTGGGTTCGGGCATTCGGACGACGAGCACGCCACGATGTCGGCGGTGGCGCAGTTCGACGGCCGCTGTGCCGGGCTGGACGCCGACGACATCAACGCGGTGAGCAGCGTCTACCCCTTCGTGGGCACGCCGCCGACCGCCACCGCGACGCCGAGTCCCGAGGCGACGGCGACCGCGTCGCCGTCGGCGACACCGACCGTGCCTCCGACCGAGACGCGCACGCGCACCCATGTGCCGACGCGGACCCGTGCGGCGACGGCGACGCGGACCCGCGTTGCGACCGCGACGCCGCGCGACACGGCGACGGTGGGGCCGCAGACGCCGACGACCAACGACAAGGGCGGCATCTCGGGCGCGATTCGTCTGTACGGCACCGAGCGCGTCGTACCCGGCGTGTCGGTCGCCGTTCTGGGTGCCAGCGCGACCGCGGTGGAGAGTGGTGTGGACGGACGCTACGCGGTGCGCAACCTCGGCGCCGGCGTGCGCGCGGTCGAGCCGGCCAAGCAGGGCGACGTCGGCAACGGCATCAGCGCGCTCGACGCCGCGCTGGTGCTGGAGGTCGCGCTCGGGCAACGCGTGCTGTCTGACGCTCTGACGCTCGCCTGCGACGTCACCGGCAACGGCAGCCTCAGCGAGGTCGACGCGACGCGCATTCTCGAGCGTACCGTCGGAGCGCCCGAGCGCTTCTCCGTCGCCGAGGCGTGCGAGTCGGACTGGGCCTTTCTGCCCGATCCCGCGGCGGCGGAGAATCAGGAAATCGTGCCGCCGCAGATCGGTCCGGGCACATGCCGGCGCGGGGCGATTTCCTACGCGCCCTTGAGCGGCGAGCTGAGCGGACAGGACTTCCGCGCCATTCTGTTCGGCGACTGCACCGGCAACTGGCAGCCCGGCGCGGTGCAAGAGCTGGCGCCAGCGGACACGGAAGTTGCAACCCAGGCCCTGCGCCGCCTGCGCGGCGGCCGGTTGCGCCTGCCCGTGACGGTGCGCGCCCCGCGGCCGTTCCGCGCCCTCGAGATCGAGCTGCGCTTCGATCCCGCCCAGATGGAGCTGCGCGCCGTGCTCCCGCTGCGACAGACGGGCACGCTGGTGCGCTTCAGCAGCGACGTCCCCGGCCGCGTGCTCATCGCGCTGGCCAGCGGCTTCCCATTGCCTGGCGACGGCGGCGTCGAGCTGGTCGTCGAGTTCCAAGCTCTCGGTCCGGCGCAGACCGAGACGACGGTGCGCCTCTTCTCTGCCACCGTCGACGAGCGACTCGTCGGACACGACTGAACCTTGGGTCGGTCCATTACAACTCGGCTTGACTGCATCCGTCGCCCCGCGCTATCCGCACCGCACAAGTTGGCTGGATCAGGTCAGCGCGTCGGGTCCGCTGAGGCCACCAGCAATCGCCGAGTAGCTTTTCCCTGGGGGGGACCATGGGGAAATTGAGCGCACCGACGGAGTGGGGCATGGGCAACAGCCTGTGCCAATCGGGGAGTCATCGCGCGCCCGGGAGCGGGAGGTGATCGATACACTCGCCCGCCGGGCGCTGGTCTTCGAACACATGCAGGACGGCGTGATCATCACTGACCTCGATGGGCGCATCGTCGACTGGAACCCTGCTGCCGAGCACATCTTCGGTTACACGCGGGCGGAGATGCTGGGGCGCACTGTCGCGCGCCTGTATCGGGTCGAGGCGCCGGGGCAGCTCGAGCAAACCATCATCCAGGCCATGGAGACGGACGGGCGTTGGTTTGGGGAGCTGTGTTTCGCCCGCAAGGATGGCAGAGAAGGACGGTGCGAGACCACGGTGGCGCCGCTGCGCGACGCGAACGGCAAGCGCATCGCCACCGTGGGGGTCAATCGCGACGTCACGGAGCGTTTGCAGGCGGAGGAAGCCGCGCATCGCCACCGCGACGAGATGGCGCATGTGCTGCGCGTGCGCACGGTCGGCGAGATGGCGGCGGGGCTCGGGCACGAGATCAACCAGCCGCTCGGGGCGATCGCCAACTACGCCGAAGGGTGCGTGCGAAGGTTGCGCGCCTCCGATGGCGACCCGCAGGTGATCGCGGTCGTCGAGGAGATCGCAACGCAAGCCTTGCGCGCGGGCCGCGTCGTGCACCGGCTCGGGGAGTTCGTCCGCAAGCAGTCGCCGCGCTGTGAAACCGTTGATCTGGAGGTTTTGGTGCGCACCGCGGTGGGTCTGATCGAACGCGAAGCGCGGGCGGACGGCGTCGCCCTGGAACTGACGCTCGGCACGCCGCTGCTGGTGCGAGTCGACCCGGTGCAGATCGAGCAAGTCGTGCTCAACCTGCTGCTGAACGGGATCGAGGCCATGCGCAACGGAGTCCGCCCGAGCAAAGCGCTGGCGATCAGCACGCGAAAGGTTGGGTCCGATTTCGCCCAGGTGGAAGTAGCGGACAACGGTCCCGGCCTGGCTCCCGAGCACGCGGCGCACATTTTCGAGCCGTTCTTCACCACCAAACCGAATGGCCTCGGCATGGGTCTCGCCATCAGCCGGTCGATCGCCGAGGCCCATGGCGGGACCTTGCACGCAGAAGGCAGCCGGAGCGGGGGCGCGACGTTCGTCCTCCGATTGCCCTTGGCAGCCGGGGACGCCTCTACCGACTAGCAATCGCGCGAAGCGCCGCAGATGGCGCCCGCACCCTCCACTAGGGCGTGGGATGCCATCTTAATTTGCCGCGGACTGTCGATCTGGCTCCGGCTCGTCCGACAAGTCGGCAAGGAGGAATGCAGATGAGTTACATCGAGGGATTCGTGATTCCGGTACCGGCCGGCAAGAAAGAAGCGTATCGCGACATGGCTGCCAAGGCGGCGCCGATCTTTCAGGAGCACGGCGCACTGGAGATCGTCGAGGCGTGGGAGGACGATGTGCCCGACGGCAAGGTCACCGACTTCCGCCGCGCGGTACAGGCGCAGGACGGCGAGAGCATCGTCTTTTCCTGGATCATCTGGCCATCGCGCGCGGCGCGCGACGAAGGCAACCAGAAGGTGATGGCGGACCCGCGCATACAGTGCAGTTTCAGCGAAATGCCCTTCGACGCGCAGCGTATGGTCGTCGGTGGCTTCAAGCCGATCGTCCAGACCGGGTCGCGCAAGTAGGAGACCGCGATGCCACAGAGTCACAACAGCTTCATCTGGTACGAGCTCATGACCAGCGATCAGCCGGCGGCGGAGGCGTTCTATCGCACCGTGGCGGGCTGGGAGATGGCGGACGCCGGCCAGTCCGGCATGCGCTACACGATCCTGTCGGCCGGGAAGCGCGGCGTCGGCGGCCTGATGGCGCTGCCCGCGGAGGCCTGCGCGGCCGGCGTGAAGCCGGGGTGGACCGGCTATATCGGCGTCGCCGATACCGATGCGACGGCGAAGCGCATCGTCCAGGCGGGTGGCAGCATCCACCGCGCACCCGACGACATTCCCAATGTCGGGCGCTTCGCCGTCGTCGCCGATCCGGGCGGCGCGGTGTTCATGTTGCTCACGCCGCGGCCGCCGGAGCAGGAGCCGCCGCCGATCGAACTGATGTCGCCGCGCTATATCGGCTGGCACGAGCTCTACGCCGGCAACGGCCAGGAAGCCGCGTTCGCGTTCTACTCTGGGTTGTTCGGCTGGGAGACGATCGACTCAATGGACATGGGCGCGATGGGCAAGTACCGCATCTTCGGGGCAGACGGCGTGCCGTTCGGCGGCATGATGGATAAGCCCGCCGACGTGCCGATGTCCGCCTGGGCTTTCTACGTCAATGTCGAAGGCATCGACGCCGCGGTCGAGCGGATCAAGGCCAATGGCGGCCAGGTGCTGATGGGCCCGCACGAAGTCCCCGGCGGCAGCTGGATCGTCCAGGCGCTCGACCCGCAGGGCGCCAGCTTCGCGCTCGTGGCGCCGAAGCGCTGACAGCGAGAATCAGGAGAGAGCCGATGTCCAAGATCACCCCATGCTTGTGGTTCGACGGTCAGGCCGAACAGGCCGCGAAGCTCTACACCTCCCTCATTCCCGACAGCCGCATCGACAAGGTGACGCGCGCCCCCAGTGACAACCCGAGCACGCCCGAAGGCGCGGTGCTGACGGTCGATTTCACCCTCGCCGGACAGCCGTTCCTCGGATTGAACGGCGGACCGCAGTTCCAGTTCACCGAGGCGGTGTCCTTCACCATCAACTGCGAGGACCAGGCCGAAGTCGACCACTATTGGGCCGCCCTGATTGCGGACGGCGGCGCGCCAAGCCAGTGCGGCTGGCTGAAGGACAAATTCGGACTCTCCTGGCAGATCGTGCCCAAGCAGCTCATCCAACTCCTCACCAGCCCCGACCGCGCTGCCGCCGGCCGCGCCATGCAGGCGATGCTGCGGATGACCAGGATCGACGT
>CAYVUV010000391.1:0-2898 GCA_964455095.1 uncultured Binatia bacterium (SeqCode) | reverse complement strand
ATGACGTTGTTCGGCGGCGATCTTGGTGACGCGGGCGATGCGAAGTCGGCGAAGAAGGCTGACGGGGAAGCTCGGGTGAAGCGGCCTGATCGCCGCCAGTCGATCTTCCGCCCGCAGACGTTCGACCAACTGATCCCGCCGGAGCACCGAGCCCGCTCGCTCGTGAAGTTCGTCGAGGAGATGGACCTGGCGCTGTTCTACGAGAGGATCCAATCGCGCGGCAGTGAGCCAGGTCGCCCAGCAACCGACCCTGCGCTGCTGATCGCGCTGTGGTTGTTCGCGACGAGCGAGGGAGTGGGCAGCGCGCGCCGGATCGAGCGCCTGTGCGAACGGGACGACGCGTACCGATGGATCTGCGGAGGTGTGCAGGTCAATCAGCACACCCTGAGCGACTTCCGGATCGGTAACGGCAAGGCGCTGGACGACCTGATGACGCGAGTGCTCGGGGTGCTGAAGCACCAGGGGCTCGTGAAGCTCTATCGCGTGTCTCAAGACGGAGTCCGCGTCCGCGCCGATGCTGGCGCCGCTTCATTCCGTCGCGAGGAAGCGCTCGAGGAATGCCTGAAGGCAGCGCGCGAGCAGGTGCAGCACACCAAGAAGCTGATCGACACAGACGATCCGACGCGCACGGACAAGATGAAGGAGTCGGCGGCACGTGCAGCGCGCGAGCGCGAGAAGCGTGTGCGCAAGGCCATGCACCAGCTGAAAGCCCTGGAAGCGAGGCAAGCAGAACGGGCGCGCAAGGAAGAGGCGAAGCCCCCGCGGGCCTCGACGACCGATCCCGAGTGCCGCGTGATGCGAATGGCCGACGGCGGGTATCGCCCTGCGTTCAACATGCAGTTCGCCGTCGACACCGACACCAGGGCAATCGTCGGTGTGGGAGTGACCAACAGCGGCAGCGACGTGGGGCAGATGGTGCCAATGATCGACGAGGTCAAGCGGCGCACCGACAAGACGCCCAAGGAATGGCTCGCGGACGGCGGCTACACCGACCTGTCCGACATCCAGGGCGCGGGCGAGCAGGGCGTGAAGGTCTACGTGCCGGTGCCGGAGCCACGGTCGGCGGAGATCGACCCTCACCAACCCAAGAAGAACGACGATGCGCAGGTCGCAGAGTGGCGTAAGCGCATGGGCACCGGGCAGGCGATGGAGATCTACCGAGAGCGTGCGTCGACATCCGAGCGGACGAACGCCGACCTCCGACAGCACCGAGGTCTACGCCACCTGCCAGTGCGCGGGATCGAGAAGACGCTGATGGTCGGGCTCTGGATGGCCATCACCTACAACGCTCTGCTGTGGATCGGCGAGAACGCCGCGACCCTGTGAGAAGGACGCCGAAGTGAGCCGCCAAGTCGCCCGCGACATCTTCCGAGACGCCGTCGGGTAGGCTGCCAAGGCCGTCGAGTCGCTGGCCGGTATCTCATTCCAGTCTCACCAGCCGAGAATCGATTTCTCTCTCAGGCTCTGAGCCGCCTCCGCTCGCGGGGCACGGGTTGTTTCGACGAATGCACGACCTCACATCCTGGAGGCAGCGTCGGCATCCAGTCAATTGCCGGGCGCTCCGTCGTCGCTCCGTCGCGCACTCAGCTGCTCGAACTGCTGCACGAACTGGCAGCGGGGAGTCGGAACACGGCCTTTCCATCCGCGGCGGGGAATTCGCCGACGTTCGCACTGAGGGCAGCCCGCGAGCAGGAACAGCGAGCCCTGCCGGTGAGCCGAAGCGCCGAACCCGACGCCGGAGCGCCGCGACGCGAGGAGCCACCGCCACCGGCCCCCAAACCGGCCGAACCGCCCCGCTGCTGCCGGCCCACGGACCGCGGTGCACGCTGGCGCCGTGCGGGGGCGTACGCATAATGGCGTACCCGTCCTGCTCCCGTCGCGACTTCGCTTCCCGCCAGCCGGGAAGTGCGGCGGCACCGTCGCCCGGCAGGCCGCGGCCCCGTGGCCATCATGAGTGCACTTCGCCTGCAAGCCCTCCTGTCCAACGCCGCCGAGGGCGAGCGGCTGTTCTCCGCCATGCTGGAGTCGGCCCCCGACGCCATGGTCGTGCTCGACGTCGACGGCAACATGGTGCTGCTGAACGCCCAGGCCGAGCGGCTGTTCGGCCATCCACGCGAGGAGCTGCTCGGCCACCCGGTCGAACTGCTGCTGCCCGAGCGCTTCCGACGGGATCACGTCGACTATCGCCGCCGCTACGCCAGCAATCCGGCCGCGCGGGCGATGGGCGCCACCCTGCAGCTGCTCGGCCTGCGCCGCGATGGCACCGAGTTCCCGGTCGAGGTCAGCCTGAGCCCGATCCCGACTGCCGAGGGCCTGCTGATCGCCAGCGCCATCCGCGACGTGTCCGAGCAGCGGCGCGCCGCCAGGGAGATGGCCAGCCGCGCCGACGAACTGGCGCGCTCCAACCAGGACCTCGACGACTTCGCCTACATCGTCTCGCACGACCTCAAGGAGCCGCTGCGCGGCATCGCCAGCTACGCCTCGTTCCTGATGGAGGACTACGCCGGCCGGCTCGACGAGCGCGGCAAGGAGCAGCTGTCGACGCTGGGCCGGCTGTGCGAACGCATGGAGGTGCTGCTGTCGTCGCTGCTGTACTACTCGCGCGTCGGCCGCGCCGCCCTCTCGGTCGCCGACACCGACCTCGGCGAAGTCGCCCGCGAGGCCGGCGAGTCGCTGGCCATCGCGCTGCAGCAGCACGGTGCCAGGCTCAGCGTGCCGCGGCCGCTGCCGCGCCTTCGCTGCGATGCGCTGCGCATTGGCGAGGTCTACCAGAACCTGATCATGAACGCGCTGAAGTACAGCGACCGCACCGACAAGCTGGTCGAACTCGGCTACCTCGATGCACCGGACCCGAAGACCGGCCAGGCCCCGGTGCTGTACGTGCGCGACAATGGCATC
>CAYVUV010000390.1:0-13750 GCA_964455095.1 uncultured Binatia bacterium (SeqCode) | reverse complement strand
TTGTTGGAATGCAGATCGATCCCACAGTACAATCCATTCATCTCCACACCTCCTCCCCACGGGTTGGTTGCGTCGGTCCGGTTCAACCGAACGTTACAACCCGTGGGGTGAGGCCTTCCAGATGATCTTCAGGGGAGGTCGGTTTTGTCTCACACGTCCAAGATCTACCTCCCCCTAACCCCCTCCTTGGAAAGGAGGGGGAAATGTCCTTCGCCGCGGAGGCGGAGCTTTAGGATTTCTGCGCTGACGGTGTATGCAAGCAGCCTATGGTTGCTGCCGCAGACGGACCGCTGGCGGGGTTGATTCGGCGCCTCGATCTGGAGGCGGACGGGGTCGACTGTTTCGTCGGCCGGCCCGGCAAAGGTCAGGGCACGCTGTTCGGCGGAATGGTCGCGGCGCAAGCGGCGGTCGCAGCCGGCCGCACCGTGTCTGGGCGCGCACTGCATTCACTGCACGCGTATTTTCTCCGCCCCGGCCGGCACGACGAGCCGATTCGCTTTGCCGTGCAGCGGCTGCGCGATGGGCGGACGTTCTCGACCCGCACCGTCCTGGCCCAGCAGGCGGGCGAGCCCATCTTTCACCTTTCAGCGGATTTCACCCAACCCGAAGAAGGCGTGTCGCATCAGGCAGCGCCGATGCCCGAAGCGCCCGGCCCGGAGGGGCTGCAGGAATGGGAAGACCTGCGCGCCAGCATCCTTGGCGGCCCCGAGCACCGGCGACCCGATGGGCCCATCGAAGTGCGCGTGTGCGATCCCGACAGCACGGAGCCGGGAGTGAAGCTGCCGGCCCACCGGCGTGTGTGGCTGCGGCCGCGCGGTCTGCTGCCCGACGATCCGCTCGTACATACGGCGCTGATGATCTACGCCAGCGATCGCACACTGCTGCGCACCGCGGCGCGGCCGCACGGACTCACCTGGCGACTTTCGGTCGGCGCCAGCCTCGACCACGCCGTCTGGTTGCACTACCCGCCGCGCTTCGACGACTGGTTGCTCTACGTCACCGAGAGCCCGGTGGCGCACGACGCGCGCGCGCTGCTGCTCGGCAGCTTCTATCGGCGCGACGGAGTGCGCGTGGCGTCGGTGGCGCAGGAGGGGTTGCTGCGCGCCTGAGTCGCCGCTGGGTGGCCTTGTCAGGTCGAGGACTTCGTTTACTGTGTGGCGATGTCCTCCGCTCCAGGTGACGTGCAATGAGCGGCGCTCGGTTCGTGCGCCGCACGCGCATCGCGGCGCCGGCAGAGGACGTCTTCCGCTGGCACAGCCGGCCGGGAGCGTTCGAGCGGCTGACGCCGCCGTGGGAGTCAGTGCGCGTCATGGAACACACGGGCGGCATCGAGAACGGCGCGCGCGTGGTGTTGCGCATGGGCGCTGGCCCGTTCGGTGTGCACTGGGTCGCTGAGCACCGCGACTACATCGAGGGCCGTCAGTTCCGCGACGTACAGGTCGAAGGTCCGTTCGCGCGCTGGGAACACACGCACCTGGTCGAACCGGACGGCGCCGCAGCGTGCTTCCTCGAGGACCGCATCGACTACGCGCTGCCCCTCGGCCCACTCGGGGCCGCCGCCGGTGGGGCCATCGCCCGCGCGCGCCTGGCGCGCATGTTCGCGTATCGCCATCGCATCACGACAGACGACATCGCCGACCATCGGCGGTTCACAGGAGGTTCCGCAATGAGAGTTCTCGTCACCGGCTCGACCGGACTGGTGGGCAGCGCCCTGGTGCCGTTCCTCACCTCCGGCGGGCACGACGCCATTCGACTGGTTCGCACCAAGCCCAAACGCGGCGAGGTCCAGTGGGACCCAAGCGCCGGTCGTATCGACCCGGCAGCGCTGGAGGACTTCGACGCCGTCGTCCACCTCGCCGGCGAGAGCATTGCCTCCGGGCGCTGGACGCCGGCGAAGAAGGCTCGCATCCGCGACAGCCGCGTCGAGGGCACGCGCATCTTGAGCGAGGCGCTCGCCCAGCTGAAGCGGCCGCCGAAGGTCTTCGTCTGCGCCTCGGCGATCGGCTACTACGGCGACCGCGGCGCCGACATCGTCGACGAGGACAGCGCGCCCGGCGCCGGCTTCCTCGCCGACGTCTGCCGCGAATGGGAAGCCGCCGCGCAGCCCGTGCTCCAATCCCCGACGCGCGTCGTGCACTTGCGCCTCGGCGTCGTCCTCAGTGCCGCCGGCGGGGCGCTGGCGAGCATGCTGCCCGTGTTCCGCCTCGGCGCCGGTGGCGTCATCGGCAGTGGCGAGCAGTACATCAGCTGGGTCGCGCTCGACGACGTGGTTGGAATCATCCACCACGTGCTGAACACGCTGGCGCTGCAGGGACCGGTCAACGCCGTCGCCCCCGAGCCGGTGACCAATCGCGACTACACCAAGACGCTCGGGACGATCCTGTCGCGCCCAACCATCCTTCCCCTGCCCGCCTTCGTCGCGCGCGCCGCGATGGGCGAGATGGCCCAGGAGCTCCTGCTGTCGAGCACGCGGGTCCAACCGCATCGCCTGCTCGACTCCGGCTACCGCTTCCGCTTCCCGCAACTCGAAGGGGCACTGCGCCATCTGCTCGGGAAGTAATCCGGACCTCCGGTCCCCCTCCTTACCAAGGAGGGGCTAGGGGAGGTCGCTTTTCGTTGTCGCCGCCGACCGAGACTAACCTCCCCCCGGCCCCCTCCCTGGTAAGGAGGGGGAGCAGAGCCACTCACTTCCCGCGAGCGAGCCGCATGCGCGCGAAGGCGGCCAATGCCCGTTGGCGGGCGAAGGCGTGATCGATGATCGGCTCGGGGTACGTGGTGCCCAGGGCAACGCCGGCTGCTTCGAGCGTCGCGGGTGGCGCTTCCCACGGTCGGTGGATCCAGCGCGCGGGCAGTGCCGCGAGCTCGGGAATCCACCGGCGGACGTAGTCGCCGTCGGGGTCGAGCTTCTCGCCCTGCAGCACCGGGTTGAAGACGCGAAAGAACGGCGCCGCGTCGGCGCCGGAGCCTGCCGTCCACTGCCAGCCGAGTGTGTTGTTGGCCAGATCGGCGTCGACCAGCGTGTCCCAGAACCACGCGGCCCCGACCTGCCACGGGATCAGCAGATGCTTGACGAGGAACGAGGCGGCGACGAGGCGGACGCGGTTGTGCATCCACCCCGTGCGCCACAGTTGCCGCATGCCGGCATCGACGAGCGGGTAGCCGGTGCGGCCGCGCTGCCAGGCTTTGAGCGCTGAAACGTCCTCCCGCCACGGGAAGGCGGCGAACTCGGGCCGCAGCGGCTGCTCGGCCGTGTGCGGGAAGTGGAACAGGAGATGATGCGCGAACTCGCGCCAGACGAGCTGGCGCAGATACGCCTCGGCGCCCTGCGCGCTGGTGGACGCGCCGGGCAGGTCCGCCGCGCGCTCGACCTCATGCCAGATGCGCCGCGGACTGATCTCGCCGAAGTGCAGGTGCGGCGACAGCTGCGACACGCCGTCGTGATCGGGCCGGTCGCGCTCGCTCGCATAGCCACCGATGCCGTCAGCGACGAACCGCTCGAGTTGCACCTCGGCGCCGACCTCACCCGGCTGCCATGCGGCTCGCAAACCGGCCGCCCAATCGATCGTGGGCGCGAGCCCGAGCGCGGTCAGCGGCTCACTCGCCGGCCACCGCGCCGGCGCCGCCAGTTGTTCGGGCGCCGACTGCGGTCGCGCCGGCTGCGGCAGCGACAGGCAGCGTTTCCAGAACGGCGTGAAGACCTTCACCGCGCCGCCGCTCGCGCTCTGCACTTGCCAGGGTTCGAAGAGCAGGCCCGCATTGAAGCTCTGCGCCGCGAAACCACTGGCACGCAGCGCCGCCTTGATTGCAGCATCGCGCGCCGTCGCCGCCGGCTCGTAGCGCCGGTTCCACAGCACCGCCTGCGCTCCGGTGGCGCGCGCAATCTCCTGCAACACGACCAGGCTTTCCCCGCGGCGCAGGATCAGCCGCGAGCCGACGGCGCGCAAGGCGTCGTCGAGCTGGCCGAGTGACTGGTGCAGCCACCATCGACTGGCGCTGCCCGGACTCCACGCCCCCTCTTCCTGCGGCGCCCAGATGTAGAGCGGTAGCACCGGCCCGCCGCGCTCGACGGCCGCGATCAGCGCCGGGTTGTCTTCGAGACGCAGATCGTGACGAAACCAGACGATCGTCACCCGCGCGGTCAACTATGCCGCCTGGCGGTGTGGCGTGCCGGGTCGATCGCGCTCGACTTTTGGTGTGGCGATCCAGCGCGCGACCACTTCGCGCACCCACATCGTATCGAGGGCGAACACGGCGCACAGTCGGTTGAACGAGAACGGCCACACCTCGTCCTCCGAATGGATCCACTCGAGATCCTCGGCGAGCCTGCGGCGGTAGGGCGGCTCGCCGTAGTGGTCGCGGATTTCGACCAGGGCCGAGGCCAGCACCGCTGCGGCCAGCCGCTTCTCCGGCGTCCATTCGGAAGCGGCGGGCATCTGGGCGGCCAGGATGTTCCCGCCCGCCATCAAGTGTTCGATGACGGCGAGATCGTGCGTGCGGACCGGGCCATTGGGAGATCCCGCCGTCTCGCGGCTGTCGAAATGAGTCATGCTCTCAGTCTGCATCATCGCTCTTCCTCACTTTCTTGTCGCGCCGCCGCGCGCGGCGGCCAATGCGCGCAGGCGCGTGACCTCGCCCTTCATCGTATCGAGGTCGTCGAGCACGATGGCGCGCGAGCGTTTCAAGTTCTGCTTCACGGCTCGCGCCTCGCGACCGCCCAGCCAGAGCTCGGTCGCCGACGGCAGGAGCCCCTCGAGCAAACGCACCTGGTCGACCGCCAGGACGCGGTTGTCGCCGTTGACCAGGCCCAAACCCACGGCGAGGACTCCGGTCCGATGCGCCGCCGCGGCGATCTCTGCCGCCGGCAGGTCGGTGCCCAGATAGTACACGCCCATGCCGTCGTCGACGATGGTCAGCGCCGCCAGCAGCAAGCCAAACTCGTGTCGCTCGCCGCTCGGCGTCGCCAGCAAGATCGCAGGGTGGCTGGCCGAGCCGCGATTGCGGATCAAGCCGCTGAGCTGACTGCGCAACAGCCCCGAGATCAGATGCTCTTCGGCAACCGTCAGCAGGCCGCGACTCCAGCGCTCCCCGACTTCATGCAGCAATGGCACCGCGACCTGGCGCACGAAACCGCCGATGCCGTGCGCCAGGAGCGCATCGCCGAGCAACCGTTCGAGACCCGAGGCATCGAACTGCCGCAGCAGCTCGAGCGCCGCAGGCACAACCGGTCCCTGGGCAACCGCGCGGGCCTCGCGTTCCGCGGCATGCGGCGCATCAGGCGAGGCGCCCATCAGGCCCTCGAGCTCCGACTTCTCAAGCCGCGCGACGTCGCCGATCGCCCGCCCGCTTTCGACGACCCGCGCGAGCAGGCTCAGATGACTGACATCGGCAGACGAATAGAGGCGCGCCCCGCGCGGCCCGCGCAGCGGCGCGACAACCCCGTAGCGCTTCTCCCAGGCGCGGATGAGATCGGGAGTGAGACCAGTGAGCCTGGAAACCGTTCGCAATGGAAACGCCTCGTGGCTCTTGCCGCGCTTGACCACCTCGACCTCCACCTACCCACCCGCCCGGCTGACTGGTTTGCCCATGGGTGCAAAGTAGTCACTTCCGGCCCCTTCGTCAAGTTCCGTCCTGACATCACCTGACGGCGCTGGCCGACGCTTCGCACGAGAGGGTCCGACTCCGGATGGGAGGACGAGGCTCCTGCCGAGCCGCGTTGCAATGCGCCAAAGAGGCTCGGCGGGAGCCTCGCCCTCCCAGGGGCGCGAAGCCCAGCGGGCGACTCAGTCGCTCTTGGCCTTGATCTCGCCGGGCGCGAGCGTGCTCGGGCTCGAAAAGCTGGCGCCCCAGCAGCCGCCGCCGCGGCGTTTGAGCTGCACGATCACGGCAGGCGTCAGCTGCTGCGACGGCATCCCGAGGTGGGCGCCCTTCGCCTTGGCGATGATCTTCGCGGCGCCGGCCGCGCCCGGACTGAGCTTCAGCGTGAGCTGGCCGCTGGCGTCCTTGCGCTGATAACGGTAGCCCGGGCCGGACGCCGTCCAATCAGAGCCTGCGGGCGCGGTCGCCGCGATGAGCGGTTGCGGGCTGGCGGAGGCGTCGTAGACGCACAGGGCGTAGTCGTTGCTGCCGATCGGGTCGGCGAATTCGCCCGCTGTCGTCGCCGCGCCTTTGGTCCACTTCCACACCAGCAGGTCGCGCCGGTCGTCGGACTTGTCCTTCAGGATCAGCCGCGCTCGGCCCGGTGCCGTCGGTTGGCGACAGATCGGCTCGGGCACGGCCGCGCCGTCGCAGTTGCCGGCGCCGTCGCAGGTATCGGTCGGCGAGCACAGATCGCCATCGTCGCACGGGCTGCCCGACCCTTCGTACTGACAGGTCGTCGAACAGCAGTCGCCGCCGCTGGTGTTGCCGTCGTCGCACTGCTCGCCGGCGGTGACGATGTCGTTGCCGCATCCAGTCACCGTGCAGTTGCTGTCACAGCCGTCGCCGTCGATCAGGTCGCCGTCGTCGCACTCCTCGCCTGCGTCGAGCGTGTTGTCGCCGCACAGCGTCGTCTCGTCGGCCCCGATGTCCACGCGGCTGCCGTTGACGCGCGGGCCGCCGTCGAGATCCACCTCACCAGCCCCGGGCACGAAGGCGGGATCGCCCTGATTGATCGCCGGCGAAGTCGACTGCAGATGAAAGTCGTCACCCGCTGCATTGACCAGCTGCGGGTTGCCGAACTGGGAATGCGCGTCCTGTCCCGTCCCCGCCAGGTAGGACGCATAGCTGCCGTACGCCGTCCCATCCCAGACGAACTCGGCGCTGCCGGCGCCGGCGTCGGTGAACCACAGATTGTAGTCGAGCTCGTTGTTGATGTTCCCGGCCTCCGAATACACGAGGACGTTCTGCGCCGTGCTGTAGAAGACGTTGTTGCGGACCTGGTTGTCCTCCGCGTACTGAATCCACAATTCGCCGAGCCCCTCGCCCAGCGTGTCGTTGTGGTAGCAGGTGTTGTTGAGGAACTGGCAATTCCTGGTCCGGCCCACCGACGCCTTGAAGCCGCCGAAGACGATGCCGACCTTCTCGTTGCGGTAAACCAGGTTGTTGCGCACGACGATGCCGCTGGTTACCAGACCGGCGTTCTCGGCGCCGATCTCGATGCCGAGGTCGCACTGCGACACGACGTTGTTCTCGATGACGATGTCCTTGCCGCCGTCGACGTAGATGCCGCCGGCATAGCCGCCGCCCTGCTCGCGCGCGCGCAACACCTGGTTGCCGCGGCAGATGCCGTTGCGCGCCACTTTGGTCGAATCGGGCTGGATATCGGTCTCGCCACCGATGAAATCGATGCCGATATTGTTGACGTCGCGCACGATGTTGTTGGTCACCTCGAAGTCGGTGACGTTGCCGTTCAGCGTCAGCGCCTCGCTCTGATACGGGTCGCAGTCGTAGATCTCGTTGCCGTCGATGATCAGGTCGGAGATCGGGCTCGGCTCGGTGCCGTACACCGTGATGCCCATGGCGTGCTGGCCGCGCACGTCGTGGATGCGGTTGTCGCGAATCTCGATGTGCGAGCCGGCGCCGAGGATGCGCACGCCGGAGCCGTCGTTGACGCCGAGGTTGTTGCGCAGCTCGAAGCCGATCAACTTGACGTAACTGCGGTTGTCGATCAGCACCAGGTTCGCGCCCGCCACACTGGTGCCGTCGATCACCGGCTGGTCGCCCGGAAAGGCCTCCAGCGTGATGTAGCCGCCGCCGGCGCTGCCGCTGGCCGGGAAGGCGATCTTCTCGTGATACGGCGTCAGCTGTTGCCGCACCCGGACGGTATCGCCGGCGACGCTGACATTCAGCGCGCCCTGGATGGTCGCCACGTCGTCCGGCACGATGCGCAACGTGGCATTCGCCGCTTCACCGCCGAGCACGAAGAGCAGCACGCCAACGACAACCCCATAGGTCCGCATGCCTTCGATATAGCCGGCCGGCCCCGCCGCTTGTCAACGCGAGAAAGCGCGGCTTCCGTTGTCTCGCCGTGTGGCGGTCCGGTATGAAGCGCGCCATGGCCATCGACACCACCGCCCTGATCACCGGGGCCGCCAGCGGTATCGGACGTCGCTTCGCCGAGACCCTCGCCGAGCGCGGCACCAATCTGGTGCTGTTCGATGTCGACGGAGCCGGACTCGAAGCCGTCGCCGACAAGCTGCGCGGCCATCGCGTGCGTGTCGTCACCGCCGTCGTCGACATCAGCGATCGCACCCAGCTCGCCCGCGCCCTGGCGAACGATGACACCTCGGCGCACCGCATCGACCTGCTGATCTGTTGCGCCGCCGTCCTCGGCGGCGGGGCGTGGATCGATCAGGCGCCGGAGGCGTTCGACCGTGTGGTACAGATCGATCTGCTCGGCACGGTCAACACCGTGCGCGCCGCCCTCCCCGCTCTCCAGCGCGCCAGCGGTCGCATCGCGATCCTGGCCTCGACCGCGGCGGTGCACGGCTGGCCGTATCTGGCCGCCTACTCGGCCGCCAAGTTCGGTGTCGTCGGATTCGCCGACGGCGTGCGCGCCGAGCTCGCACGTGCAGGCGTCGGCCTCACCGTCGTCTTCCCGCTGCTCATCGACACGCCGCTGCTCAACCGGGCGGACATCCCGCCGATCCTGCGCCGCGGCCGCCGCTTGCCACCGGACGCCGTCGTGCAGAAAGTCCTGCGCGCCGTCGCCCGCCGCCAGCGCCGCGTTTACATCCCGGGTACGGTCCGCTTCATCGCCGCCCTGCACGGCATCGCGCCGTCACTGCTCGACCGCTACGGCGCCTGGCTCGGCCTACCGCGACAGCGCTAAGACTAGGAGACCACGGATGGACGCGGATGAACACGGATACGGATCCACAGAAAAAGCCGAATCCAGAAACTCATCTCTTATCCGCGTCTATCCGCGTTCATCCGTGGTTCGCTTCTCTACTTTCCCTTCCACTCCGGCTTGCGCTTCTGCGCGAAGGCCATGACGCCTTCCATCATGTCTTCCGAGCCGAACAGGGCGCTGACCAGCGGGTAGGACTTGCTCATCCCCGCATCGAGCGGCATGCCCTGACTCTGCAAGGCCACCTGCTTGGTGGCGCGGACGGACACCGGCGAGCACTCGAGGATCTCGTTGGCCCAACGCTCGGCCGCCGCGGCCAGATCGGCCGCCGGGACCACTTCGTTGACCAGACCGAGGCCTTGCGCCTCGGCAGCGGACATCTGGCGGCCGGTCAGCATCAAGCCCATGGCGATCTTGGGCGGGATGTACTGCGGCAGGCGCTGCATGCCGCCAGCCAGGGCGGCAAGGCCGACGCGCGGCTCGGGCAGCCCGAAGCGGGCGTGGTCGGCGGCGATGATGATGTCGCAGGCCAACGCGATCTCGAAGCCGCCGCCGAGCGCCAGCCCGTTGACCGCGGCGATCACCGGCTTGAACAGATCGAAGCGCGCCGTGATGCCGCCGAAGCCGCCGTTGCCCATCGTCATCGCGCCCATGCCGTGCTCGGCGCTGTATTTGAGATCGTTGCCGGCCGAGAACGACTTGTCGCCCGCGCCGGTCAGCACGGCCACCCAGGTCTCCGGATCGGCGGCAAAGTCGTCGAACGCCGCCGAGAGCTCGAGGTTCGCCGGCGGATGCAGCGCGTTGCGCACCGCCGGACGGTTGATGGTGATGAAGCCGATGCGACCGCGCTTCTCGTAGGTGATGAACTCGTACGCCATGATGTGCTCCTTCTCTTGAGTGACTCGGGCGACCTGCTTACCCGATATTCCCGCCGCCTCACAAGACCGGCTGCGGCGCACCCCTCTTGGAACGGTTGATGCCATCCCTGTATGACTGCGGCATGGATGAAGAGACAGGAGCACCGGGCAGCGGCGGGCGCGGGCGCGAGTATGCAGATCTGGATCCCGCCATGCGCCAGGCCATTCTCGACACGTTCAACAACAACAACCCGTTTTTTCCCGGTTACCTCGGTTTTCGCGTCACCGACGTGCGGCGCGGCTACTCGCGGCTCGAAGTCGAGAACCGCACCGAGCTCAGCAACCCGGCCGGCATCATGCACGGCGGCGCCAGCTTCGGGCTCGCCGACACGGCGGTCGCCGCCTCGCTGATCTCCATCTACGGACCCGGCAACGCCCTGCTGACCATCGAGATGAAGATCAACTACCTCGAGCCGATCCCACCCGGACTGGTCACGGCCGAAGCCTTCGTCCTCCGCCACAGCCGACGGAGTGCCTACGCCGAGGTCGACATCTGGGCCGCCGGCAAGCTCGCCGCCCGCGCCAGCACGACGTACATGATCAAACCGCTCGCCGAGGCCGTGCGGTCGCGCTGAGGGGGGACGATGCGCCTGACGACACTGGCCGGCCGGATGGTACTGACACTGGCGGTCGCGGTTCTTGCGGGTTGCGGCGACGACGGCGACAGGCCGGCGGTGCCGACACCGACCGCGACGATCGCCTTGTACACGCCGACGCGCTCCGCCGCCGCGACGGCCTCACCGACTGAGCCCGCGGCGACTCCGACCGCCGTCGCCGCGACGCCGACCGCGACCCCGATCGCTGATTTCGTCGAGGCGCCGTTCGAAGTGCGGGTCGCGGCGGACGCTCCGGAGGCGGTGCAGTGGGCGGCAGCGGATGTGCGCAGGTATTTGGAGATGATGGGACGCGAGGTCTCCCTGCTCGGCGGCGACGCAGCGGCGTGCACGCCGGGCCGCAGCATCGTCGTCTTCGCTCCTGCGCTCGGCGGCAGCGGGCACGAGGAGCAGCGCTTCCGCATCCGCGAGCAGCGCTGCAGCGGAGCGGCGGGCGCCGGAACGCTGGTCGAGCTCTCGGGCGGCGGCCTGCTCGGCCGCCAGTACGCCGCCTACGAGTTCCTGCACGGCATCGGCGTGCGCTTCTTCCACCCCGAGGAGGAGTACGTTCCGCGCGCCACGCACTGGCCCGCCGCGCCGTTCTCCGTCGACCGCCTGCCGTCGATTCGCTGGCGCACGGCGACCCTGCACCTGACTCATCCGCTCGAGCTCGGGGACGCTTTCACCCTCTGTCAGCCGGCGCAGCTCGGCGAGGCGCGGCGCTACATCGACTGGCAGATCAAGAATCTCTCCAGCGCCGGGATGGGCGGTGCCTGCGACGGCGAGCTGTCGGACTATGGCTACCGGCGCGGCTTCCTGGTGCAATCGGGGTTGCGTTACTGGGCCGCGCAGCAGGGTGGCTCCGGCGTCATCAACCCGGACGATCCGCGCAGCGACGAGGAACAGGTGGCAGCAGCGATCGATGCGATCATGCAGCGGCAGCCGCGCCCGCAGCTGTTTACCGTCAACCACCAGGTGACCGAGTTCACCGGTATGCCCGACGACCTGGTAGTCCGCCTGCTCACCTTCACCGCCAACTACTTCGCGCAGAACTACCCCGACGTCACCTTGCTCGATCAGGTGCACGGCACGCACACCGACCCGACGCCGATCTACGGGGTGAACTACAACACCCTCGGCCAGTTCGCCCCCGACAACATGGGTCTGCAGTTTCACCCGCTGATGTTTTACAACCTGTTCGACCCGGCCCCGGTCTACGGCAACGACGACTTCCACTACCTGTACGACCTGATGGAGGCCAACTACCAGAAGCGCGCGATCTGGTACTTTCCCGAATCCGCCTGGTGGCTGACCTTCGACATCCCGGTGCCGCTCTACCTGCCGATCACGATCGAAGCGCGCGACCGCGACATCCAGGGCATCAAGCACATGCTGGCCGGCGGACTGGAAGGTCATCGCCTGTTCGGCACCGGCCAGGAATGGGGCTACTGGCAGAATGAATACTGCTCGTTCCGCATGGCGGCGGACGTCGACTACCGCTGGACCGACTGCCTCGACGACATCACGGCGGCGCTCGGTCCGCGCGGCGCCGATGTGCGGCAGGCGATCGAGGACGTCATCGCCATCGAGCGGCGCGACCTCTTCGACCGCGATATCCTGCGGTATTACGTCGGCAGCGACGACGAGACCGAAGCGGCGGACGCGATCGGCATCGAGTTCCATCCGCTGCCGCCGCAGCCGGTGGTGATCCTGACCTGGGACGAATCCGAGGTGCAGGACTGGCAGAACCGCATCGCGCCGGCGCTGGAGCGCTCGGCGGCGGACTACGCAGCGATCGTCACCCGGCTCGGCGCGCTGGCGGGCGAGATCAACCCGGCGGGCGCTCCGTTCTTCCGCGAGATTCGCGACGGCATCGAGGCGAACGCGCTGCGCCTGCAGCACCAGCGTCAGGCGTACGGGGCCGTGGTCACCTTCCGCCAGGCGCGTCTGGCCGGCGACGCGGAGCGCGAGGGACAGGCGTTCGACCTTCTCGCCGCCGCCCGCCAGTCGACGGAAACGGCGCGCGCGCTCGTCGCGCGGCGCGAGGCGGACTATCGCTATCGGCCGCTATCCCGTTCGATCGCCGGCGGGGCGGACGGCAGCGAGGACGACAATTGGTCCATCTACGACTACCGTTACCTCAACCGCGCGCATCACGTCCCCTACTACACGCGCATCGACGATCTGGCCGAGGCGGCGCTGGCCGGTGCCGGTCAGACGGCGCGCTTAAACGTCGGCGACGCCCTGCTGGCGCCGGGAGAGACGCTGGCGGTACAGGTGCGCGGCGCGACGCTCAGCGATCTTTCGCTCGCCTTCGGCGACGGCACCGTGCTGCCGCTCGACGGTCCCGGCAACAGCGCGCACTCGTACACGGCGCCAGGCTCCTATCACCTCGTGTTGACCGGCGAGGAGGGCGGCGAGGTGTTCCGCGACGAAACCGAGATTGCCGTGCTCGCCGCCGAGTATCGCAGCGCGGCGCAGGCGGTCGTGCTCCAGCCGCTGGCGGTATCGATCGTCGAGCCGCTCATCCCGGCCGTCGTCTTCGGTCCGACCGCCACAGGCAACGGCGCGATCGGATTCGACATCGACGGCAGCGGCCACATCCAGAAGGGGCTCTGGCTCGAGGTTGGGCTGACGGCCGGTGAAGCGGTTTTCCAGAGCGTCCCCACCGACGCGCAGGTGCCGATCGCCAACCAGGGCGTGCTGCTGACTTCGGTGAAGATTTTCGACGCGGTATTGCGCCAGGACAAAGTCGGGGCGACACCCCGCCTGACCGGCGACCTCGGCATCGACAGCATCGTTCAGGCCATCGTCGACGTCGGCGGCTTCGAGGAGAACGGCGCCCGCAACCTGGTCGCCATGCTGCTCGGCGTGACACCGGAAACGCTGCCGGAACGCGTGCCGATTGTGGTCGAGTGGAAGGCGGCGGAGGAGGCGTAGATGACGCTTCGTCACCGAGATGAAGATCAACTATCTCGAGCCGATCCCACCCGGACTGGTCACAGCCACAGCCTTCGTCCTCCGCCACAGCCGCCGCAGCGCTTACACCGAGGTCGACATCTGGGCCGCCGGCAAGCTCGCCGCCCGCGCCAGTACGACGTACATGATCAAACCGTTCGGCGAGGCGGCGCGGTCGCCCTGAGAGAAATATCAGAACCGCGGATGGACGCGGATAGACACAGACGGGTCTCCATCCGCGTTCATCCGCGTCTATCCGTGGTTTCCGTTTCCGAGCGCGGCCTTAGTTCTTGCCCTTGAACTGCCCCGCGTCGTTCTTGATCGGCGCCGCGAAGCTCGCACCCCAACAGATCCCCGAGGAGTTGTTGCGCAGCTGCGCGATCACCGGCAGATCCAGCGGCGCGATCGGCAGCGTCACGTCCGGCAATCCGGCGCCCTTGCCCTTCAGCAAGGCC
>CAYVUV010000389.1:0-6946 GCA_964455095.1 uncultured Binatia bacterium (SeqCode) | reverse complement strand
GCCGTCGACACGAGGGGGACTCGGGGCCAGGCGCCGGCGGGCGATCGGGCGACGTCGGCGACGGTACCACGCGACGACGCCGGCGACGACGATGGAGGTGCGGCGTGATGGCGCGCTGCGAGTACTGCCCGCGCGAGCAGCGGCTGCCGGCCGGGACGCCGGCGCCGCGCGGGTGGGTGCGCCTCGAGGGCGGCCGGTTCGCGTGCGTCGGCTGCAAGCTGCTGCGCCGCCATGACCCGCTGCACGCGCCGCCGGCGCTGGTCCAGTGCGCGTGCGGCGTGAAGACGACGGAGAGGGACGCGGCGAGCCATCGCGCGCGCTGCTCGAAGGCCGACAACGCAACCAAGGAGGTGACCCGTGGCTGACCTGAAGAACCTGGGCAAGTTCGCCGCATCGGTGGCGGCAGAGGCAGAGTCGATCGTGGCCAGCGCCCGGCGCCAGCTCGAGGATCTCGCCAAGCGTCGGCGCCTCGAGCTGCAAGAGGTCGAGCGGGCGGCCGCGGAGCTCGGCGGCCCGTTCGGCGAGCTCTTCCAGCGCGCCGCCGTCGTGCTCGTGCGGGAGTGCCGGATCTCCGGTCTCGGCGCGCGGATGATCGCGGCCGGCTTCCGCCTCGAGGGCGGCAAGGCGATCGGCACCGACGGCCGCGCTGATGACGAGTTCCACATGGGCGACTTGCTCCACGGCCACAGCCGCATGGGCGAGCGCGGCCACCAGCTCGAGGAGGGCTACTATCGCGCCGTGCTCGCGCTGGTCCAGATCGCGCCGCCGGCGACGGTGACTGATGCCGCCGAGTAAGAAGGCGCCGCCGCGGCCGGGCCCGGGCGAGCTGCGCTGCGAGTTCCGGTTGTCGGGCGCGTCGCTGCCGATCGTCACGTGCGACGCCTACCCTGCAGCTCGCGGCGAGGCCACGCCCGGCCACTTCGAGCTGCCCCCGGCGCTGTGCTACGCGCACGCGCGCCAGGTCGAGGTGCAGGGAGCTCGGCGGGGCCACGCCTTCGACCTGGGCGACCTCGGCGAGCTGCTCGGCGGCATGCTCGGCGGGTTGTTCGGCGAAGAGAGGCCGGCGGCGAGCTCGGGGCGGCGCCGGCGTCCTGCAGCGGCGCCGGCGCCGAGCTCGAGGATGTCGCCGGCGCTGGCGCGCGTGGTCCTGCGATTCGGGCCGGTCGAGCAGCTCACGGTCGAGAAGGTGCGGGCGCGCACGCGCGAGGTCGCGCGCCACAACCCCCCCGCCGCCGCCGGCGGCGCCGCCGCGGCTACTGCTGCGATGCAGGAAGTCAACGCGGCGGCCGAGGTGTTGCTCGCGGAGCTCGGCCGGTGACGCCCGCGGCGCGCCTCGAGCCACGGGGGCCCTCAGAGGGGGCGCCGAGGGCCTAGTTTCAGGCGGGCGCTAGGATCCCCTTCTGCGGCCGGCGACTACCATCGAGGGCATGCAGGAAGGCATTTTGATTTCGCTGCCCGCGGGCGGCTCGCTGGTGAGGCCGCACGCGAGCAAGGCGCAAAACGGCGTCGCGATCGTCCCCGCCATCATCTACCCCGACCGCAACAGCCCGATCGGCGTGCTCGCCTGCGACCTCGAGCAGATCACGTTCGTCAACCCAACGGACTCGCCGGCCGAGGCGCGCTTCTATCTGCAGGTGCTCGGCGGCGGGCCCTACATCATGCACTGGCGCGGCGCCATCGCCTCGAGTGATGAGCCGCTGGGCGGGCTGGCCTTCGCCGAGACCGACGTCGACTCTGGCCTGGTCGATATCGAGCTCTACGTCGACCTCGCGAGTGGCGACGACGCCAACAGCGGGCTGCTGCCGACCGACGCGCTGCGCACCCACCGGGCGCTTTATCACAAGTACCCTCAGCACTGGTTCGGGACCTCGCAGGTCATCATCAACACCGCCGGCGTCGGCGTCGGCCTCGCGGCGTTCTCGGCGCCGACCACGCCGCAGACCTACAACGAGCAGTACCTGCGCGCGTGCGGCGAGGGCAGTCAGAACAACTACGTGTACCGCGCGGCGCCCAAGTGCGCTTTCGTGCCGACCACCGGGCCGGCGACGGCCGCGCTCGACGCCGTGCCCCTGGTCGTGGTCGACCAGGCCGGTGCGCCGACCGCCGGCGGCGGCCGCGCCCGCCTTGACTTCACCGTGGCGGCGCCGGGCTGGACGGTCAACGACTTCCGCGGCCGCAACGCCTTCCTGCGCATCACGCGCGCCGGCGTCCGCCTGATCGACGAGCTCCCGATCGCGGAGAACGGCGCCGACTTCCTCATCGTCGACAACGAGCTCACCGCCCTGGCCGTCGTCGACACCGACGTCGTGACCATCGTCCGGCCGAGTGTCATCGTCACCGGGACCAGCACCTTTGACCTCGGCGCGACGGTCATCCTCGGCGATGGCACCGCGATCGCGCAGACGAGCTCGCTCTTTGCGGAGAACCGCGGCGCGACGTTCGACGGCTGGCAGTTCGGCGTGCTCTACACCCGCGACGTCCAGGGCCTGTGGTTCAACGGCTGCTGCTTCCCGGCCTTCGCGCGCATCGACAAGGGCAGCGCGAACTACACCAACATCAAGGCCCTCAACACCTTCCTGCACTTCAGCGTGACCGACAACGACCCGCGGCCGCGCGGCCGCACCGCGCTGGATCCGACCTTCCCCAACGTCTTCAACTGCGGACACTGGCGCGGCCTCACCTGTGGCGACGAGGGGCAGCCGGCCGCGATGAACGTCTTTCGCCCGATCGCCTCCTATGCCGGTACTCACGGCGTCTCGGTGCGCGGTCAGTCCTTCTTCGGGTGCTCGTCGACCAAGCTGCTCGGCTCGGGCAACACGCAGTTTGGTCTGCGCGTGCACCATGGCTCACAGGCCCGCATCGGTGCGGCCCTCAACTCGCAGATCGTCGGTGGCACCGGCAACCTGCAGTGCGACGTGGGCACCGCGGTGGTCAACTTCGGTACCGGCGTGGGAGAGTTCCAGGAGGTGGCCGGGTTCAACGGCAACCTGCACCGCGTCGGCGGTTCGACCGCGACCGTCCCTCTCGGCGGAATGAGCCGCATCAGCATCACCGGCTAGGAGTCACCCACTCATGGCGACGAACGACGACGAAGAGAAGCTGTCCCACCGCGAGCTCGCGCAGCGCGACCTCGCGCGCCAGGCGCAGATCGAGCAGGCGGCCGCCGCGCGGCGCCTGCAGTGGGAGCGCGACAATCCCAAGGCGCACAAGCGCGAGCAGGCCGCGCTGGCCGCGCAGCGCGCCGAGCAGGAAGCGCAGTTCGAGGCGAGCCGGCCGAAGAAGCCAGAGGCGGCGCCGGGCAGGATGGACGAGATCTTGGAGCGTCCAGAAGTGAAGGCCGCCGTCGACGCCGCACGAGCTCGGGGCGGCGTCGTCGCGGCGATCAAGAAGCCTACTCGGTGATGAACCGTCGCGGCGCCGGCGCTGTCGCCGACGCAGGCGCCGGCGTGGGGGCTGGCGCTGCAGGTGCGGGCGCCGGCGGCCTCGGCGAAGCGGCGCCGGCGACGCGCTCGAGGGCCTGCAGGATGAGCGCGAGCACGCCGGCCTGGTCGTGGCGGGCGTCGACCTCTTTGTCGTACAGCCAGAGTCGATAGGTCTCGGCGCCGACCTCGCAACCTTCGACGTAGTAGGTCGTGCTGCCCTTGGTCGCGTCGCCCGTCGTTGGCGCTACCACCATCCCATTGAGCAGCTCGCCGTCGTCGTCGAGTGCTCGGCCTTGTGGGTCGCGGGTCATCGGCTCTTTCTCTTCCTGCCGGCGCGCGCCGGCGGCGGGGCTGGCAGCGCCCGGTCGAGGACCTCGCGCAGCACCCTCGAGGTGTCCCAGCGGCCGACCTCCTCGAAGCGTCGGGCGAGGGCGAGCTCGGCGAGCTGTCTCACGTGGCGCCGCTCGAGGGTGACGGTGGTGCGCACCAGCGTGTTGTCATCCATGGGCGCCATCGTGATGTATGCGTGCGTGGTCGCGCCAGCGGCGGCGATGCCAGGCGTCCGATTCTGAGCCCTCCCGTGCCCCCTCCTGGGCTCTCCTGCGGGCCTCTGCGGCCCTGGGACGGCCCCAGAAACCGGCCAGCCTCACGCGCGCGCGAGGCCTCCCGAGCTCGAGCTCGCGCAGCATCGGTGTGTGAGTCAGATTCGGGGCCCTCGAGGCAGGATGTCGCTGGTCGGTGGCGCGGAGCCATCCGCCGCCGGCGAGCTCGACGGCGACGACGCCGACGACGAGCGCGAGATCGACGCCGACGACGAGGACGAGGCGCCGGCCCAGGCAGCGCCGGCGGCGCCAGCGCAGCCGCGCGGAAACCGCGTGCCGAGCGGCCGCGGCGCGGCCGCCTGCAACACGATGTGCCGCCAGCTGCAGCCGGGCGAGCATCTCATGGTCGAACGCCTCAGCGGGCCGGGCGGGCGGCAGTTCCTGTGTACGCTCGAGGTGCCCGGGCCGCTGGCGTTCCCGCGTGAGCTGCAGGATCTCGTCGCCCAACACGGCTATGCGGCGACCGGCGAGCTCGAGCTCGTGCTCTGCAACCCGCAGACGGGCGATCCGATCTACCGCGCCATCACGCCGCCGCTGGCTGCCTTGCCGCGCCAGCCGCATGTCATGGGCGCCTTCGGCGCGTCGCCGGCGGCCGCGCCGGCGCCGGCCGTCCAGCACCCGATCCCCGGCGTCCCGGGCGCGGCTGATGTGCTCTCGGTCTGCCTGCAGGGGATGAACACAGTTACGAGCAGCCTGGCGAGTGCGCTCGGCCAGGTGCAGCGCGGGGCCCCGGTGCGCGGCGGCGGCAACGATGAGATCCTCGAGCTCTACAAGACGCAGCTCGCGGAGTCGCGGCGCGAGGTCGCCGAGCTGCGCGCGCGCTTCGATGAGCTCGCGGCGCGCGGGGGCGGCGGAGCCAGCGACGACGACGACGACGAAGACGATCACGTGAGCCGCACCGTGCGCGACGCAAACGCGCTGGTGCAGGCCGGGTTCGTGTCGCGCGACGCCGCGACCGCGATCGCAAACCCGCCCGGCGAGGCGGCGACCTGGGCGGGCATGGTGCAGATCATCGCGCCCGGGCTGCTCTCGCTCGGGCAGCAGATCGCGCACGAGGTCGGCGAGGTGACCCGGATGCGCCTGGCCTTCGAGGCCGAGCGCAATGGCATCAAGCTGAACTCGTCGCCGGCGCCGTCGACGGTGCCGTCCGCCGTGCCACCTGCCGGGGGCCAGGGTGCAGGCGGCGCAACGTGAGACCGTCCTGGTCGAGACTCGCCCGGGCCGCGGTCTCAACGCCGCCACGCTCGAGCAAATGGCGCACTTCGCGCGGCAGGACTCCTGCCGCGAAGATCTGCGCGTCGTCTGCGAGACGTGGCTGCGCGATCGTCGTGTGCCTGCTCGCGATGATGTGGCCGAGCTCCACGCCCTCAGCGAGCTCTGCAGATACCGGATCCCGTACCGCAAGGATCCAGTGTTCCGCGAGCGCCTCAAAGCGCCCCGCATCACCCTCGCCCTCGGGGGCTACGAGCGGCACGCCTTCATCGGCGAGGACTGCGAATCAATCGCGCCGGCGGTGGTCGCCTGCGGCCTCGCGATGGGGCACCAGCCCGCGCGCTTCCGCGCCGGCATCGGGCGCTGCCCTCACGAGATGCGCGGCCGCGACTGCCCGCACCCTGCCGAGCTCCGCCGTCAGCTCTACGGTGGCGCGCCCTGCTGTCCTGACTCCGAAGCGCACGTGCACGGGCAGGTGTGGGCGAACCGGCCGCGTGGTCAGTGGGTCTCGCTCGATCCAGTCGCACACCCGAAGCCGCCGGGCTTCACGCCCGAGCTCTACTTCGTTCGCTTCTACTACGTCACGGGCCGGCCGGGCGCGCTTGGCAGCCTCGAGGTGGCCAGTATGAACCCGCCCGACATCGCCGCAATCAACGCGCTCCCGGTCACCGATCCCACCATGCGCTTCGTGCTGGGCCTCAACCCCATCGGCGACCTCGGCACCATGGCGGCCGAGATGACGGAGGCCTCTGGCTTCCAGCTCGAGCGCATGCCGCTCGGGTGCGTGCTGCACGCGCCCTATGGGGGCGCCGAGGGTGCCGGCCTGGTGTTCCTCGGCGCCGGCGCGCTCGGCGGCTACTACGGCGACGCCGGCGGCGGCGTCTGGCAGGAAGTGCCGATGGCGTTCGGCGGCTTCTGGTCGGCGATCAAGAGCGTTGCCGGCAAGGTCAAGTCCGCGGTGGGCGCCGGCGCGAAGTTCTTTCACAAGGTCGCGCCCAGCGTCGCCGGGATCGCCGCGCTGGTGCCGGGCCTCGGCACCGCGGCCGCCGCGGCCATCGTCGCGGTTGACCGCGCGGGGCAGCTCGCGATGGAGGCGGCAAAGAAGGCCGAGGACCTCAAGGCGCAAGCGCAGCGCGCGGTGGGCAACGCCAAGGCCCTCCTGGGTCGCAGTGCGGCCGCGGCCGAGCAGCAGGCCAAAGCGGTGATGGCGCAGGCCTCGGCGCACCTGCGCGCGCTGCAGCTGCCGCCGGGCGTGGTCGCCCAGGTCGCGCGCGTGCTGCCCACGACGGCGCTGGTCTCCGAGGTCAACCGCGCCGCCGCGACGGCGGCGCCGGCCCTGGTGGGGCGCATGTCGCAGGTGCCGCGTGTGGTGCCGCAGATCTTCCATGCCCAGCGCGACGGACTGCGCAGGCTCATGCGCAGCGCCTACGGCAATGCCGGGTGCGGCTGTCAGCTCGAACGGGTCGCCTAGAGCGACCGGAGGGAACGACGATGGCGGGAAAGAAGAAGAGCAAGGGTAAGAAGTCGTCGTCGTCGCACAAGGCGCCGGCGGCCGCGCCGGCCCACACGGGCAAGGGCAAGACGCGCCGCTCGAGCGGCGGCAAGAAGCGCGGCGGCGGGAAGCGCCGATGCGACGAAAACGGCTTCCTCGCCTCGCTCACGAGCATATTCACCGGCAAGATGAGCGGCAAGAAGCGCCGCTCGAGCGAG